>JAIXTO010000120.1 GCA_027483885.1 Rhizobiaceae bacterium | reverse complement strand
CGATATGCAGCGTGTGGGTGAGATCGGCGATGACAGGGCCGGCGCGGCGCAGGTCCGGCAGGGCATCGCCGACAAAACAGGGCAGCACGCCGCGTCCGTTGCCGGACAGAAGAAGCCGCAGCAGAAGCGGCGGCGCATTCGTCCAGGTGGTGATATCGGCTTCGAAATTCTGAAAGACCCATTTATCCGAGGGTGTGACGGCGCTTTCGGTTCCAATGGACGTCCAGGGCAGCCGCTCCGCATCCTCATGAATAGCCGCGTGATAGACGGCATAGGTGACGTCGACGGAACGGCGGACCGCAAGGTTGCCCGATTGCGGCCGCCGCGCCACCACGCCGACATCCGTTGCGCGAAAGGCGAGATCCCCCACGTCGTTTGCCGTCTTGCAGCACAGCCGAAACGGATCGGAGGGATGCCTGATCTCTGCAGTGCGGTCGGCAATGAACCCGGATAACCAGCCGTCGCTGCCAATCGAGACGATCGGCAGGGTGAAGGCGCGCTGGTGCCATTGCGTGATGTTTTCGGCGGCCTCCTGCATGGCGCGCACTTGGCCGAGCAGGATCTCGCCATCGGGCGCCAGACGATAGCCTTGCTGGCTGCGGATAAACAGCGTGCGCCCCATCTGGCGCTCCAGCGCCTGCATGCGCCGGCCGATGGTGGGGGCGCTGAAGCCCGTGCGTTCGGCAGCACCCGACAGGCCACCCTCGCGGGCCACATGGAAAAACAGTTTGAGGTCGTCCCAGTCGGTGTGCTGCATCGGGTCAGTTTATCCGCGCCTTGATGGTCGGTCCATCGTGCATGGATGAAAGACCCGTTGCAAACATGGGCCTACGCCGCGCGGTCTGCCTCGGTGTCTTATCGGTCTCCTCAGCGCCACATATTGTGCAAGGGGAGACAAGAAATGCTGCTTGAAGGGGTGGTTTTATGGCTTGAATTGAAGCGTGCGAGGCCGGGCGGCCGCGGCGTCAGGCATCCGCTGTCTGATCCTCTGGACCAGCCGGAATGGCAGGGGCTTCTGCTCATCCTGCCGCTGTTGAGCTGGCTTTCCGGATGCCGCAAGCGGTCCATGAAAAAAGCTCCGGAATGACCCGGAGCCTTCGATTTGAAGATAATGCCCGAAACGCTCAGGCCGCGCGGCCGTACTGGTTGGAGCGCCGGGCTTCCGCCAGGCGGAACTGGCCGAGCAGGCGGGTCAGGGTTTCAGCTTCCGTAGAAAGCTGGTGGGCGGTTGCGGTTGCCTCTTCCACCATGGCGGCGTTCTGCTGGGTGCCCTGGTCCATCGTGTTGACGGCGGTGTTGATCTCCTGCAGGCCGAGCGACTGTTCGCGGTAGGCATCGGCAATCGCCTGCACATGGCCGGTGATGTGCTGCACCTGGCTGACGATGTTTTCCAGCGCCTTGCCGGTATCGCCGACCAGCGTCACGCCGCTGGCGACCTGGCTGCTGGAGGTGTTGATCAGCCCCTTGATCTCCTTGGCGGCCTGGGCGGAACGCTGGGCAAGCTCGCGCACTTCCTGGGCAACGACGGCAAAACCCTTGCCCGCTTCACCGGCGCGTGCCGCTTCCACGCCGGCATTCAGCGCCAGAAGGTTCGTCTGGAAGGCGATCTCGTCGATCACGCCGATAATGTTGGAAATCTCGCCGGAGGATTTTTCGATGGCGTGCATGGCATCGACTGCCGAGCGCACCACGGTGCCGGAATTGCGCGCATCCTCGCCGGTCGCCACCACCAGCTTGCGGGCTTCTTCGGCACGTTTTGCGCCATCGCGCACGGTGGTGGTGATCTCTTCCAGGGCTGCCGCCGTCTGCTCGACGGAAGCCGCCTGCTGCTCGGTGCGGCGCGAAAGATCGTCGCTCGAGGTGCGGATCTCGTTGGCACCCGCCGTGATCGCATGGGCATTGGTGCCGACAAGCTGCATGGCCTGGTTCAGCTTTTCCACCGAATGGTTGAAGTCGTTGCGTAGCGTATCGAGCTTGGCGGTGAAGGGGCGCTCGATGCGGTGTGACAGGTCGCCATCGGCCAGCGCCCGAAGGCCTCCCGCCAATGCCTGCACCACGTCTGCCAGCGTGCCGGCTTCTTCCGTGCGGATCGCCTCGTTGGCGGCCCGTTCCGCATCCGCCTCGCGACGCTGCGCCTCGGTTGCGGCCGAAAGGCGCGCCTGCTCCTTGGCATTGCTGCGGAACACTTCCACCGTCTGGGCCATGGCGCCGATCTCGTCACGGCGATCGGTGCCGAAAACGGCAGCCTCTGTTTCGCCGCCGGCAAGCGCTGCCATACGCTGGCGAAGCGCCTCCATCGGGCGGGTGATGCCGATGCTTGCGACATAAAAGGCAAGCCCGATCGTGGCGATCACGGCAAGGCCGAGCGCCACCATGCTGGTGAAGATGATCGAGGACGTGTCGCTGGAAATGGTCTTTCCGCCATTGGCCACCATCTCGTTCAACGCGGTGTTGTTGGCGCCCGACTTGGTCGAAAACAGGGGCGAGAGCTGATCGAGCGAGCGCACCAGGGCCAGCGCCTCGTCATTGCGTCCGCCCTGCTTGGCGACCACAATCTTTTCGTAGACAGCGCCGAACTGGTCCATCAGGCCCATCAGTTCATCCGACGGCGGCTTCAACGCCGGCACCATGCGGCCGATATCGACCATCTTGGTTTTTGCGCCATCGAGATTGCGCACGAAGGCGGCCTTGCCTTCCTCGTAAGCCGGCGAGCCGGTGTCGTTCAGCGCGACGCGGGTGATGGCATTGACGGCGGTCCACATGCCCGCCGACGAGCGAGCGCCGAGAACAGCGGCGGCGGCGTTGTTGGCAATGAAATCCGCATAACGATCGTTGACGCTATCGAAGCGGCTGCTGAGATAAGACAAACCGGCCAGCGAGACCAGACCGAGAAACAGGATGACGGATAGAATTTTTGTCCGAATCGACAGGTGTCGTAACATCTTTGACCTACGTGAAAACGCAAAGGCTGAAGCAAGGCGACCTCCTGTCTCCTCCTTCCTGCCGGGAAAAGGCAGCAAATCGCTCGATCAAAGTAATTTTTCCATCCTGCCCATCACGGACACTCGGGCAAATTGGTTAAGCCTGTGTATAACAATCATGACAGACTATAATAATGATCGCCGGTTCCCAGCGTCTCTGCCCCGTTTTTCGACGCTTTCTTTGGCCATGACAGTTGCGCACCCCGCTGGAACCAAACAGCCGGCGCCGCGTTTTGGGCTGGCTAAAGAACAGGGCCGCCGATAAGAGGCGTGCAGCAAGGAGACTATCATGCTGAAGGTTATCCAGACGGCGGGTCTTGCACTTGTCATGACGGTTGCGGGCATCTCTGCCGGCACGTCGGCGCAGGCGCAACAGATGGAACTGCGGGTCGGACCGGATGGCATCCGTCCGGTGATCCGCGAAAACGATCGCGATCGCCGTGGACCGCCGCCGCGCCGGGGTTGCAGCGAGCGCGAAGCCCGCGCCGCCGCGCGCGATGCAGGCCTGCGTGATCCGGAAATCGTGCGTGTGACGCCCGGCCGTGTGGTCGTGCAGGGCTTCACCCGCCGCGGCCCGAGCCGGATCACCTTTGCCAATGAACGCGGCTGCCCGGAAATCTGATCGCGTCTCGATAGCCGTTCCTTGAAAACCCGCCCGACGGCGGGTTTTTTCGTGCCTTCAGGCTGGGATCCGGGCTTTCCAGGCGCGCTCGGTGGCCGGAGCCTCGTCCGTCGTTACCTGATCGGGCTTCAGAGCCATCAGGGCGGAAAACTGCGCCCATTCAGGGTCGCTGAATCCCATCTCGGGGTTTTTCAGGTTGAAGGTCCAGGCATCCACCTTGCAACCGTTCTCATGGCAAAGACCGATGAGATCAAGATCGCGCGCGGCGGCCTCAAGAACCAGCGGCCAGGAGAGATAGACCGTGTCCGGCGCGGTCTCTCCCTTAAGGTCCGACAGGAGGTCCTGCCGTGCCGCGGCTGGTCCCTGTTCGGCAAGGATGACCACCAGCTTGTCTGTGGGGTCTATGCCGCGCGCAAGGTTGGGCAGGTGGTTGCGGATCGCGACGATGAGATCGAGATCGCCGGCGCTGACGATGATCGAGCGGCCGGCGTTGCCAAAATACTCAACGAGATGCGCAAGGCCCGCGCTGCCGATCGTTTGAAGATCGTCCTTCATGTCGAACTGCAAAAGAGCGTCCGGATGTGCCGTCGTCAGCATTTGCGCCAGGTCTTCGCTGAGGATCAGCGGCGTGCCGCCGGCCTTTATCGTCAGTCCACGCAGATCCTGTGCCGAGGCTTCTCGCACCGGGCCATGGCCACTGGTTTCGCCTTCCAGGTCCGCATCATGCAGCACCACGAAACCGCCATCGCCGCGCACCCGAAGATCCAGCTCCATCGAAGCGCCCACCGCAAACCCCAGCGCCATCGTTTCGGCTGAAAAAAGCGGAGCTGAAAGGCCAAGGCGAAGCCGGTGCCATTTGAGCCGTGTGTGGTGCCCAGCGTGGATGATTTCGAGACCGGGCGGGGAGTGGAGCATTGCGATACCTTCAGCTGTAACAAGCGCCCTTTGTCGAACGGCAAGCGCGCAGGATTGTGGCCCGTAACACGGCCGGATGACAGAATTTTTATGGCCGATGTCGAGATGGCAGACGTGCCATGCCGATCCCGCGCCTGTCCACGCCAATGACAGGCCGGGACCAGGCAGGGCGCGAGATGGGGCCATCCACCAGGCGGCCGGGGAGGGTGCTGAACCTTGCCTGCACGCCGGAGGAAGGCCGAACACAGGCCGATTTCTGTTGGAACATCCACCCCTTGGGATGAGTTGGACCCGCGAACCCCAACAATCAAAGCGAGGTTGACCCATGTCACAGCAATATCCCACGCCGCCCTTTCCGCAGCCAAAAATCCAGATGCCGGGTCTGACGAAAGAGATGCAGCCGGTGCCGGATCACGGCGAAAGCTCCTATAAAGGCTCGGGCCGGCTTGCCGGCAAGAAGGCCGTCATCACCGGTGGCGATAGCGGCATTGGCCGCGCTGTCGCAATCGCCTTTGCCCGTGAAGGCGCCGACGTGCTGATTTCCTATCTCAACGAGGAAGAGGATGCAGAAGAAACGAAACGCCACGTGGAAGAGGCCGGCCGCAAGGCTGTTCTGGTGCCCGGAGACCTGCAATCGGCCGCCCATTGCCGCAAGGTGATCGACACGGCGGTCGAACAGCTGGGTGGCATCGATATTCTCGTCAACAATGCCGCCCATCAGGCGTCCTTTCCGACGATTGGGGAGATCAGCGATGAGGAGTGGGAACTGACCTTCAAGGTGAACATCCACGCCATGTTCTACCTCACCAAGGCGGCCGTCGCCCATATGAAGCCGGGCGCCTCGATCATCAACACCGCCTCGATCAATTCCGACAGCCCCAATCCGCATCTGCTTGCCTATGCCACCAACAAGGGTGCGATCCAGAACTTTACCGCAGGATTGGCGCAGTTGCTGGCGGAGAAGGGCATTCGCGCCAACGCGGTTGCCCCCGGTCCGATCTGGACGCCGCTCATTCCCTCCACGCTGCCGGAGGAATCGGTCAAATCCTTCGGCCAGCAGGTGCCGATGAAACGTCCGGGACAACCGGCGGAACTGGCCACCGCTTATGTGATGCTGGCCGATCCGCTCTCCAGTTATGTTTCCGGCGCAACCATTGCGGTGACCGGCGGCAAGCCGATCATCTGATCAGGCTTGATGTCTGGATGCGAAAAAAAGGGCGGCGGGGCATACCCTTCGCCTCAGACTGCTGACAAAGGGCTTTCAGCTTTCTTCCGTCATGCCCGGGCCTGTCCCGAGCATCTGCAAACGTTTGATTTTATTGGATCTTAGTAGATCCTCGGCACAAGGCCGAGGATGACGTCGTGGTGGGAGACAGGTTTGTCAACAAACTGAGGGCGGCGGGGGATACCCGTCGCCCATTTTCGTTACTCCGAAAGCGCGTCAGGTGTTGCGGCAGGCTCGGCGGGCGAGGACGTCAAAATTCGCCTCCTCGCCGTGTTCGGCCGCCTCATCGGCCAGCACCAGCAGGCGGATCGGGAATGCAACAGCCTTTGCGGTGGGCGCTGGAAACGGGGGGCCGGCAGCGGCTGATCGCTCTGGAGCGTGGCAGTATAGCGGTGAAAGCTCTTCGGCATTCCTCCCTATGTCCGGTTGCGACAGAACCCGGCCGTGGCGCCCGAAAACGTTGTTGCGTCAAAGGTTCCTGCTACCGCCGATGGAACCTTTCGCGTGCCCTGCCGTTGATGGAGCGAAACAAAATGGAGCTTGGGTATGAACAGCATCGTCTGGCTTGTTGGAGCCGTTGTCATCGTTATTGCGGTCCTCAATCTGGTCGGGTTCGCCTGATCTCGAACCTCAAGAGCTGCCGACAGTGGCGGCAATCTGATCAAAGGAGAGAAACATGAACAGCATCGTATGGCTCGTTGGCGCCGTGGTTATCGTGATCGCAATCCTGTCCTTCGTCGGTCTTGCCTGACCTCGACGACTGACTTGGGAACGTTGTTTAAAAGGTGCTGTCCTCCTCGGGCGGCACCTTTTTTCGTGGGCGCATTCAAGCCCGCATGAGCGCCCGTCGCAGGAAGGAACTGTCCTTCCTGCGACGGGCATCAGATCAGGCTGAAAGCAGCACGCAGAACGGCCGATGGGCCAGAAGTTCGCCAAGGACAAGTTCAAGGGTCGGCTGAAGGATGTCCTCCGATAGCAGGTCCCGGT
Organism: Rhizobiaceae bacterium; assembly: GCA_027483885.1. GTDB lineage: Bacteria > Pseudomonadota > Alphaproteobacteria > Rhizobiales > Rhizobiaceae > Neorhizobium. Next base: position 5,016 of record JAIXTO010000120.1, on the reverse strand, counting down.
AGCTATGGCGGGCAAGGTCCGCCTCAAGCTTCAGGACGGCATCCGTCCAGAGATCGGCTGAAGGCAGATGCGCTTCCTCGCTCAGCAGATGCTGGAGCATCAGGCGCGGCGCGACCACGATCGCGACCTTGTCCTTGAACTTGCGCGCGAAAGCGACGAGATGGCTGGAATTTTCGCCGGCAATCTCCAGCGCGACATAATCGCCCTCGAGAAACAGTGCCCGCTCGCGCGCCCGCAAGGGCAGAACGGTCTCGATCAGCCGCTGCTTCAGCCGCCCGTCCAGCCAGGCTTCCGGATCGGCGGGATCGCAGGTGCAATCGAGCCCGGCGATCAGCGCTTCGAAGTCGGGTGCGCGTCGGTTATCCGGGTCGACAAGGCTGAGATCGGTGCCTTCGCTGCCCTGGTAGATGTCGGGAATGCCGGGTGCTGCAAGCTTGATCAGCGTCTGGGTGATGCTGTTTAAACCGCCGGCGGCAAACACGGGCTGCATGCTGGCTATAAAATCCCGCCGGAAACCTTCGCCATCCGGCCCCAGCAGATGGCGGGCATAACCGGTGACCGCCTCTTCATAGGCGCTATCAGGATCGTTCCAGCCGGTTTTCAGCTTGGCTTCGCGTAGCGACTTTTCGAGGTAGGGGATAAACCGCTCCTCCAGCGCCTTCAGGCCATTCGCATCGTCCGCAGCCAGATTGTGCGGCCAGACCCCAACAAGCGCCTGATAGATCAGCCATTCCACCTCCGGCTCCGGCGCTGCCCCGCCATCGAGCGCAACCAGAAGATCCTGGTTCATCCGGCGCCAGCGATCAAACGCCGCGCGCCAGAGGTCCGGGGCTTCCGATAGCGCATAAAGCCTGGCGCGGGCATCCTCACCACGCTTGGTGTCGTGGGTGGAACTGGCCGACAGGCCGTGCGGCTGGTCTTTCAGCCTTGCCTGCATTTCGGCATGAAACTGCTTGACGCCGGAAAGTGGCGGCAACGGTTCGCCGCCCACTTCGTTCAGCGCAATCAACGGGTTGATGCGGAAGAACAGCGTATCTTCCAGTGATTTCGCCATCAGCGGGCCGGTGAGCTGCTGGAAGCGCGTGCGGAATTCACCCGCCTGCGCATCGAATTCTTCGCTGACATCGCCGACGATGATGCGGGCGAGGAAACCGAGCGGCTGCGATTGCGGCGGATCTTTTCGCGACCGCACCTCCGAGAGTACGTCGCTCAGACGCTGCCGGTCTGCCGGCTCAAGGCCAAGGGCGTTGCCATAGGTGCGGTAAACGGGAAAGGCGATCAGCAGTGCGCGCAGTGCGTCCCGCATCGCATCCTCGTCAAAACGGCCGCTATCCTGATGGCCGGCGGCAATGTCGAGTGCGATCGACAGGAGGGTGCTGACTTCGCCGGCGAAGTTGACATCGACCATCAGCCCCTTGGCCTTTTGCATTTCCGCATCCAGATCGAGCGGACGGCCGGTCACCTCGCTGTACTGGCTGTGGAAGGCGGCCAGGTTTTCCGGCTCTGCCAGAACATTGGACAGGCTTGCAATGAATTCATAGCCGGTGGTGCCGGAGACCGGCCAGTCGGACGGCAGGCGCTCGCCGTGCCCGAGGATCTTTTCGACCACCAGATAGCATTCCGGACCGACCGCCTCGCGCAACCGCTGGAGATAGGCGCGCGGATCGGCAAGCCCGTCGACATGGTCGATGCGCAAGCCGTCCACCTTGCCTGAGAGCACCAGATCGAGGATCAGGCGATGGCTTTCGAGAAACACTTGCTCGGTCTCGACGCGCAAGCCGGCAAGGCCGGTGATTTCGAAGAAACGGCGATAGCTCAGCTCGCTCGGTGCATTGCGCCAGTTCATCAGGCAGTATGGCTGCGCCGCGTGGAGGGCGGTGATCTGCTCCTTTGTCATGGCGCGATCGCTCAGCGTTTGCGCAAGCCTTGAGGCTTCGGGATCGGCGGCAAGGACGCGCATCGCGTCATGAAATGCCTCTTCTTCGGCCGGCGTGGCAGAGGCGGCTGCGGCGCGGATCTTGTCTGCGAGCGCAAGGTCGATGCCGTGCAGCGACTGCCCATAACTTGCCGGGGAAAGCGGATAGTGGCTGTCGAAATAGGATAGTGTCAGGCAGGCGGCCTTGGTGTCGAAGCCGACGGAAAGATCACTCTTCTCGGCAACCGCGTCGAAATCCTCTCCCAGGACCGGAAGCGTCAGGCGGCGCTGCCAGTTGACGTCGAAGAAATGGCTGAAGGGGCTTGGCCGTCCCCATTCGATGATGCTGCGCCACCAACGGTTTTCCAGCGCTGCTGCCATATGGTTCGGCACGATATCGAGGATGAGGCCAAGGCCATTTTCCTTGAGCGCGGCACTCAGCCGCTCAAACCCCTCGCGCCCGCCGATTTCCGCGGCGATCTCGTTGGCATCGGCCACGTCATAGCCGTGAGTCGAGCCTTCTGCGGCGGTAAAGATCGGCGAGGCATAAAGGTGGCTGATGCCCATCCGCTTCAGGTAGGGCACAAGCTCAACCGCGCGATCGAAGGTCATGCCGTTGCGGAACTGGATACGATAGGTCGAAGTGGGGATCGTCAAGCTGAATGCGCCTCCGACGCGTGTTCATGGTCGCGGGTTCTCGATCCATGGGGTCAAGCCTGCCCAACGTGGAGGAGGCACGCCGGTTCCACCGTGCCTCCCAGGCGTTGCAAAAATCGCCGGCGACACTCCGGCTGCAGGGACATGCGCAGACACCGGCGCATGGGCAGCTTAGGGCAGGGGCCTTTGCGCGGGTGCGATCAGCGTTCCGGGTTGTCGGCGTTTGCCATCGGGCTCGGGCGGCCATCGGGCTGGTCTTCGCCCAACCGTTCGTCCTGATCTTCAAGATCGCTCTTGACCAGATAGGTATCGCCGAGGCCAAGGCGCGCGGCCTCCTGCTGGGCCTTGAGGTTTGTCTGGTCCAGCTGTCCATGCGGTGCGTCTTCCACGCGCTCGCCGCCGTCTTCGGTAAAACGGCGCGAGCCTTCGTCGGTCATCTTGTCTTCGGCGTCCTGGTTGTCCTTGGCAGTCATGAGGTCTCGTCCTTTCGGGGCATGGCCGGAATATCCGGTTGGCCACAGGAACCCGCCGGCAGGCCTTGCGGTTCCCTTCAATCGTGGAGAGCGCGATGGAACCACCGCTGAGGCCGGCGGTTTAAGGCAGATGACAGGAAGAACCTGAAAAGGAGATCGACATGCCGGCGAAATCCAAGGCACAGCAGAAGGCAGCGGGTGCTGCCCTTGCCGCCAAGCGCGGCGACATCAGGAAGAGCGACCTTCAGGGTGCGTCGAGAAGCATGGAAAAATCCATGTCGGAAAAGGAGCTGCACGACATGGCGGCCACCAGCCGCGAGGGAAAACCGCAGCACGCATCGAAATCATGAGCGGGGCAATGGATTTACCTGTCGCCGAAGAGGAGCTTTCCGCCCTGTCTCAGGCGCTAAAAGTGCTTCCCCTGCGCATCGGCGTTTATGTGCCCGATGACCTGCTGGAGGACTGGTTTGCGCCGGGAACCGGCATGGATCCGGTGAGTAGCGAGGCGCTGGATGCCGCTGCAAGGTTCGCCCGCCGCCATGACTGCGAGTTCAAGCATTATCCCGAGCGCAAGGAGGCGGTGATGTGGAAATGGGTGCCGGCGCTCTGATCATCATCTTGAACCGGCGCGGATCATCACCATCTAAAGCCTCGACCCGATGGTCCGGGCCCCTCTGGTGAAAGAAATCGACGCTTTCACGATGTCGGACCTTTTTGCGACATCGCCGTCGATTTGAAGGCCAGACATGCTCTCGGAAATGACCGCGTGGTTTATCACCATGTTCGTAATCACCCCCATCCAATCGGAAGTGCAGTCGCATCTGCAGAGCGCCAATGCCTCTGCCGAGACCGCACGACAGGTTCAGCAATGTATCTCCACCCACGGTCCCCAGTTGATCGAGCGGGCGGGACAGGAACCGATGTGGGCGGTGACCACCGCCATCGGCGTAACGATCGGCTGGACGGCGCCGGCACAGATTCTCGACCAGAGCGATCCGAACTGCGCCGTGCTTGCCAATCTGCTGCAGGATGGCGGACAGGAAAATCAGGGCTCGTAAGCACCTGAATGTGCCGGAGCGGTTTGCCCGCTCCGGCACTCTTTTCTCAGGCGTTGGCATACCTGTCGCGCAGCGCCTCGAACTTTGCGAGCTGTTCGGCAATCAGTTCGCGGGCCGCATCGCGTTTGACAAAAACCTTGAACATCGCCGCACCCTTCTGGTTCATGAACCAGACGGAACAGGAGCGGCGACCGTGAAAGGCGCGGTCGACAAAAGTGATGCCGGCGCAGTTCTTTCGCGCGATATGGCCGCCGATGGGGCTATCGCCATGGATGTTGAACCAGCCATGACCTTCGGACCCGGCGGGCAATGAGCCCTCGGCCTCCAGCACGATATCATCGGTGTGGACGATAAAAAGAACCTCACCCCAGCCGGTCATCTCGCCCCAGATCGCCTCGAACGCGTTTTCCGGTGCAGATGTCGCGGCACCATCTGGCAGCAGCGCCAGAATTTCGACCGGCGTTACCTCGGCTTTTGCGGCAATCGCTTCCACCACGCCATCGGGCTTTTCGCCAAGTGCTGCAATCGCACGGGCCCGGCGCGCTTCATCGTCGCTTGAGGATATCGAGAGCGCCGCGCTCATGCAGCCTCCGCCGAATTGCCGTCGCGGCCTTCGTGGATGATGACTTCAAAGCCTTCGAAATGCGGGCCGGAGAGATATTCCACCTTGCCGCGGTTTTCGCCGGCGCGCGCATGAGCGGCGCGGAACTGTTCGGACTTCGTCCAGGCGGTAAAATGCTCCTGGGTCTCCCACAGCGTGTGCGAGGCATAAAGCGAGTGATCCTCGTGCTTCGGCCCCTTCAGCATGTGGAATTCCATATAGCCCGGAACCGTCGACAGATGGCGCTGGCGGCTGCGCCACATCTCTTCGAACGCTTCTTCGAAGCCCGGGACGACGCGAAAACGGTTCATG
>JAIXTO010000234.1 GCA_027483885.1 Rhizobiaceae bacterium | reverse complement strand
CGTCAAGGCTGTGGCAGCTGGCGATGCGGCGGCAATGCGGGCGATGGTGACAAAAAAGCTGCCGCGGTTGCTGGCGCTTGCCACCCGTATGCTGGGCGATGCGGCGGAAGCCGAGGATGTGGCGCAGGAAACCTTTTTGCGCATCTGGAAACAGGCCGGCAGCTGGCGGCAGGGGCGCGCGCGCTTTGATACCTGGGCGCACCGGGTGGCACTCAACCTCTGTTACGATGCGCTGCGCAAGCGTCGCGACGTGCTGGTGGCTGAACCACCCGAACAGGCCGATGACGCTCCGCTGCCCGATGACGGCGTTGCGGGCCGCGAGGCGGAAAGCCGGCGGGTGGAGCGCGCGCTGCAAACCATTGCGCCCCGCCAGCGCGAGGCGATCATCCTGGTCTATTACCAGGAGATGTCGAATATCGAGGCGGCCGAGGTGATGCAGGTGAGCGTTGATGCGCTGGAAAGCCTGCTGTCGCGCGGACGGCGCGCATTGCAGGCCATCCTGAAGGGAGAAGACGATGACGAATGAGGCGCCCCCTATGAGCCCACAGGATTTTTACGCCCTTGTCGATGCCTATGGCGCCGAAGAACGCCGCTGGCCGCCGGAAAAACGGGCCGCCGCCGCGCGGGTTGCGAGCACCCCGGAAGGGGCCGCTTATCTGAAAAAGGCCGCCGGGCTGGATGCGCTGCTGTCGCGCTATCAGGCGCCGTCTCCTTCGCCGGCACTGGTGGGCCGTGTGCTACCACAGGCAGCGTTTGCCGCGGCCGGCCGGCGCGCAACTTTGCAGAAACGGCTGCGGGCCTGGTGGATGGGGGCAGGTCTTGTCGGCCTTGGCCTTGCCGGCGGATTGACCGGGGCGATTGCCGTTTCCGTCATCATGCCCAGCCAGCCGATGCCGTTTGGCGATGGTGGAATGGCGGGCGGGATAACCATTGGAATGGCCGGCAATGCTGATACCGCCTTCGGCACGGTGTCTGGCGACAATGACGTGACGATCGGAACGATGCAATGAACGAGACGAGTTTTCGCCGCCTGACTGTCGGCCTACTTCTGGCCAATACCTTTCTTCTCTGCGCGCTCGCCGGCGCCGGCGCGGTTTATCTCTCCGGCCGTGATGCAGCCCCTCCATCGCGCATGCCTCTTGCCGGCGAGCAATTGCCGGGCGATGCGCGGGCCGCGTTCCAGAAGGCGCTGTCGGATGCAAGGCGCGAGGTACGCCTGACGGTGCAGGAAGCGCGCCAGGCCCGTGTCGAGGCGGCCGCCCTGATGGGTAAGCCGGTTCTCGATGCACAGGCGCTGTCGGATGCGCTGGAGCGGGCGCGCGATGCGGAAATGGCCGTGCGGGCGGCCACAGAAAAGCGCGCGGTGGAATTTGCCCAAAATCTTTCGCTGGAGGAGCGCCGGCGTCTGGTCGATGGACTGGTGCAACGCGAGGCCCCGCGCCCCGCCACGAAATGATCACATTTGAAAAGCGACGGATTGTTGCACCCGGCCCCGTTGAAGGAGGGATAACGCAACGGAGTTCGGTTCCATCATGGCCAATCCCAGGGATATCGATGCAGCGCTTGCCCTCTGGCGTTTCGGGCTCGGCGCGCAAGAGGGCAGCATAAACGCCATCAAGCAGGATCCGCGCGATCTGCTGCGGCAGGAAATCGTCGAACAGGCGGTGCCGACCCCTGTCGGCGCGGACCTGCGCTCCCACGCAGATCTGCTGATCTCGCTCTACGACTACAACGAGCAGGTAAAGGCCGAGCGCGAACGCCCGCAGCCGACGCAGGTTTCCGCAAAGCCCGGCGATGCCGCCATGGCCGGTGCCGCCATGGCGGGCGCCGGATCGGCCCCACCCTCTGCCCCGGCCAAACCGGCAGCTTCCGGCATGCAAGGCGGCGGCAATGGAATGGGCGGCGCGGAGATGGGCGCGGGTGGAATGGGCTCGAGTGGAATGGGCGCGGGCAATGCTGCGGGCCAGAAAATGCCTGATGGCGGCGCGACAAAACCCGCAGCACAACAGGCCGACAGCGCCTCAAAACGTCCCTATCTGCCGCAGCAGATCCTGCTGGCGGAGGCGGACGCGCGCTTCAACGGCACCATCCACCAGCCGCTGATCGGCTTTGGCGAGCGGCTTGCACAGTTCTGGGCCAATCACTTCTCGATTGCCACGTCCAAGGGCGGTGAGGTGCATATTCTGGCCGGCTGTTTCGAGCGCGAAGCCATCCGCCCGCATGTTTTTGGCCGTTTCGAGGATATGCTGGTGGCGGTGGAAACCCATCCGGCCATGCTGGTTTTCCTCGATAACCGCCAGTCCATCGGCCCCAATTCGCCCGCCAACAAGAACGGCAAACGCGGCCTCAACGAAAACCTCGCCCGCGAAATCATGGAACTGCACACGCTCGGCGTCGGCAGCGGTTATAGCCAGGCAGACGTGACCTCGCTTGCCCGCATCATCACCGGCTGGACAGTGTTTCGCGATGAGAAAAAGCCGGGGCCGCAGGGCACGTTCGTCTTTAATACATACGCGCATGAACCGGGCGACCAGACCGTGATGGGCATTACCTACGCCGAAGGCGGTGAGGAACAGGGGCGCTCGGCGCTGCGCGATCTTGCCCGCCACCCCGCCACCGCCCGCCATCTCGCCACAAAACTGGTGCGCCATTTCGTGGCCGATCAGCCGCCGCCGGCGCTCGTGGCAAAGCTTGCCGCCGCCTATACCAAGAGCGACGGCGATCTCTCGGCGGTCTATATGGCGCTTGTCGATGCCGAGGAGGCGTGGAACCCGCAACTGACAAAGATCCGCACGCCGCTGCAATATGTGACGGCCGTGCTGCGCACCACCGGCATCAAGCCCAAACCGCAGCAGGTGATTTCCGTGCTGAATGCGCTGGGTCAACCCTTGTGGAACCCGTCGGGGCCGAACGGTTTTTCCGATGTGAGCGACGCCTGGGCCTCATCCGAGGGGCTTGCCACCCGCATCGATGCGGCAAGCCTGTTTGCCGGCCAGGTGCCGGGTGCCGTCGATCCGCGCGCCTTTGCCGGCGACCGGTTCGGGCCGCTCCTTTCCGATGACACGCTGCAGGCGATCTCGCGGGCCGAAACGCGCCCGCAGGGGCTTTCCATCGCCTTCCTTTCCCCCGAATTCCAGAGGGCCTGATCATGCTGTGCGAAAATTTGAACCCCACCCGCCGCGCCGTGCTCGGCACATCCGGTGCGCTGTTTGCCTGGGCCTTCATGCCGCGTTTTGCCCATGCGGCGGGCGGACGTGATCCGCGTTTCGTCACCATCATCCTGCGCGGCGCGCTGGATGGGCTGACGGCCGTGCCACCGATTGGCGATCCCAATTATGCAAGCCTTCGCCAGCAGATCGCGATGCGGCTGGATGGCGACAACCCGGCACTGCCGCTCGACGGCTTTTTCGGGCTTCACCCATCCATGCCGAAATTCCAAAAGATGTTTCTGGCGAAGGAGGCAGCCGTCGTGCATGCCAGCGCCACCGCCTACCGCGAACGCTCGCATTTCGACGGGCAGGACGTGCTGGAATCGGGCTATTCAACGCCCGGCCATGTGGAAACCGGCTGGCTGAACCGCATGCTGGAAGGCCTGCCGGAGGGCGAAAAGATCGCCCCCGGCGCGTCCGAGCGGGTGCGCGGCCTGTCAGTCGGCGCCAATGCGCCGCTGGTCATCCGCGGCAAGGCGCCGGTGCTCGGTTGGGCGCCTTCGGTGCTGAAGGCCGCCGACGGCGATCTCGCGCCGCGCCTCGTCGATCTCTACGGCAAGACCGATCCGCTTTTGTCGGAACTTCTGAAGGAAGGCATCGAGACCGGCAAGATCGCCTCTGGCCTGGATGTGAAGGCGCGCGGCGGGCCGGGCGATCCGAACGGCATGGAGCAGATGGCGCGGGGTGCCGCCCGGCTTCTGGCGCAACCGGATGGCCCGCGCGTCGCAGCGCTTGCCTTCGAAGGCTGGGACACCCATGCGCAGGAAACCGAGCGGCTGGCCAAGCTCCTGTCCGGGCTTGATAATTCGCTTGCCGCCTTCCGCGAGGAACTGGGGCCGGTGTGGAAGGATACGGCCATTGTGGTCGCCACCGAATTTGGCCGCACCGCGCGCATCAACGGCACCGAAGGCACCGACCACGGCACCGGCACCACGGCATTTCTGGCCGGCGGGGCCGTCGCCGGCGGCCGCGTCATCACCGACTGGCCGGGCTTGAAGGACAGCCAGCTCTTCGAAGCCCGCGATCTCGCCGCCACCACCGATATCCGCGCGGTGGTGAAGGGCATGGCCGTCGATCTCTTGGGCGCCAGCGCCGGCCATCTCGCCGACGTCGTTTTCCCCGGCTCGCAAGCCGTTCAGCCGATGAAGGGGCTGATCGTCTGACGGGAGACGTGCTGCCGGTCTCATCCCCTGCCCCGAGACCGGCAGCCGCTCGTTGGCTTCAAATCTAAGCGCGGTGAAAACGAATGAGCTGATATTCTTCTGGATATCAGAGCAAGCCGCCCCCCTCACCCCGCCTCCGCTACGCTCGGCAGACCTCTCCCCGGGGGGAGAGGGGAACCGCCAACGCTCCCGCACCATCCCTTCTCCCCTCGGGGAGAAGGTGCCGGCAGGCGGATGAGGGGGCGGCTTTCACAGCCTGTTCTCCCTCTGCCCGGTTCAACGCTTCCCGAAATATCCCGCTCGATTTCCCGTTTGCTGCGCTAACGGCTTGCATCCCCCTGCCCCGGAGGCGTTAAAGGGGTCTGCCTTACCGAAAACATCCTCCCGAGCATGCCATGCCCCTCTCCTATCGCAAGTCCAAAATGTTTCGTCGGTCGCGTGTCATGCGCGGATCCTGGCGGGTGTGGAAGCCGCGGGTCGTGTTCTGGATCGGGGCGGTGGCGATCGGGGTGGTGAGCGTTGGTTTTGCGATGGCGGCCGATCAGGCGCAGCACCTGTTCAAGGCGCTGACGACGGCCGGGCCTTACGCTTTCCTGCTACCGCTGCTTCTGACGCCGGCGGGGTTTGCACTCAGCGCATGGATGGCGCTGTCGTGGTTTCCCAATGCACAAGGCAGCGGCATTCCGCAGGCCATTGCGGCGCGGCACCTGAGCCACGAGGCGGCACGCGGGGCATTATTGTCGCTGAAACTGGCCGTCGGAAAAATCCTGCTCACCCTTGTCGGCCTCTTCTGCGGGGCCTCCATCGGCCGCGAGGGTCCGACCGTGCAGGTGGGTGCGGCGATCATGCTGGCCAGCGGGCGCATCGGCGGCATGGCACAGGCCAAGGGGCTGATCCTTGCGGGCTCGGCGGCCGGCATTGCCGCTGCCTTCAACACGCCGCTTGCCGGCATCGTTTTTGCCATCGAGGAAATGAGCCGCAGTTTTGAATCGCGCGCCAATGGGTTGGTGCTTGCCGCCGTCATCCTGTCCGGCCTTGCCGCACTCGGGCTTGTCGGCAGCTATACCTATTTTGGCGAGACCTCGGTTGCCGCTACAGGCACGCGCGACTGGCTGCTGGTGCTCGCCTGCGGGCTTGCCGGCGGCGGGCTTGGTGCCTGCTTCAGCGCCGGCGCTCTATCTGTGGCGCGGCGCGTGCGCCGCTTCGTGCAGCCCTCGCCGCTCAAGAAAACCGTGATGCTGGCTGCCATCTGCGGTCTGGCGGTTGCCGTCATCGGCATTATCTCGGGCGGCGAAACATTCGGCACCGGTTATGAACAGTCCCGCGCCATCCTGAACGGCGAGGCACCCGGGCATTTCCTGTTTCTCGAAAAATTCGCCTCCACCTTCCTGTCCATGGCCTCTGGCATTCCCGGCGGCATCTTTGCGCCCTCGCTCACCGTCGGCGTCAGCCTTGGCGGAACGATTGCGGGCCTCATCGGCGGCAATATCGCGCTTGGCGCCATTCTGGGCATGGCCGGCTATTTTGCCGGCGTCGTGCAGGCGCCGATGACCGCCTTCGTCATCATCATCGAAATGACCGGCAACCATGAAGCCGTCATCCCGATCATGGCGGCCTCCATGCTGGGTTATGTCACCTCGCGCATCCTTGCGCCGGAGCCGCTCTATCACGGGCTGTCGCGGGCCTTTCTCGCGCAGGCGTTGCGCGCGCAGCGCAGCGAGCAGCGCACGGCATCCTGAAAACCGGCGGGATGACGGCTGCGCCCTCGCAAGGCAAACACAAGTGTTGTGATGCATATCCATTAAGTTATGAATGGCTTGATTTTTTTTATTTGCGCGGCCCGTTTGCTTCTGTAAGCATAACCAGCATGGGGGAAGGACGCGACCACGGAGGGGTCAGTCCTGTTCGGAACAGGTCACGGTGCTCGACACGAGTGCCGAAGCCGCCGGCAGGACAAGGCCGTGCCAGATTTCCCCTGACGTTTCAGCGCGATTGGAGGAGATCATGTTGCGCAAGTTCCTTTTGGCCGGCCTGTCCGGTGCTGCCCTTTCCCTGATGCCGCTTTCGGCCTTTGCCGCCGAGGTGGTTCTGAAACTGCACCATTTCCTGCCGCCGCAGGCAACCATTCCTTCCAAGGTGCTCACACCCTGGGCAGAAAAGATCAAGGCTGACAGCGGCGGCCGCATCGCGGTGGAGATCTACCCGGCCATGCAGCTGGGCGGCAAACCCGGCGAAATCGTCGATCAGGTCAAGGACGGCGTAGTCGACATGGGCTGGACGCTGATCGGCTACACACCCGGCCGCTTCCCGAAATCGGAAGCGTTCGAGCTGCCCTTCATGGTGACAACAGGCGAGGCAACCTCGCTTGCCTTCAACGATTATTACGAAAAGCACCTGAAGGACGAGTTCAAGGATTTCCATGTTCTGGCCGTCCACACACACGGCCCCGGCCTGCTGCACACGATTGCGGCAAAGCCGATCAAGTCGCTTGCCGACATGAAGGGGCTGAAACTGCGCGGCACCTCGAAAATGGTCAACCAGATGCTGGAAGCCATGGGTGCATCGGCCGTCGGTATGCCGGTGACGACGGTTCCGGAATCGCTGTCGAAGAGCGTCATCGATGGCACCGTGGTTCCGTGGGAAGTGACGCCCTCGATCAAGATCGCCGAGCTTGCGCCCAACCACACCAGCTTTTCCGGCAAGACAGGGCTTTATACCGCAGCTTTCGTGTTTGCCATGAACAAGGACAGCTATGACGCGCTGCCGGCAGACCTCAAAAAGGTGATCGACGCCAATTCAGGCAAGGAACTCGCCGCCAAATTCGGTGCCGCCATGGATGCGGGCGATGTGCGCGGCAAGGAGATTGCCGATAAGGCCGGCAACACCACCATCGTTCTCGACGATGCCGAGACCGCCAAGTGGAAGCAGCAGGGTGAGGCCGTCACCAAAAAATGGATGGCCGAAATGGATGCCAAGGGCCTGAAGGGCACCGAGCTTTATAACGATGCGATTTCGCTGATCGGCCAATATAGCAAGTAATTCATCACAGCCGGTCCAGGCGCTGCCCTTTGTTGAGCAGAGCGTCTGGACCACTTTTTTTTGAAGAGGATGTCATGCATGACAATCCATAGCCCAACTGCGTTCGATACACTGGAACGTGTGGTCACCCGCATGGCAGGCGCACTGGTGGTGTTTGCTGGCCTTTGCCTGGTCATTGCCTGCGCCCTGACCGGCCTTTCCAT
>JAIXTO010000175.1 GCA_027483885.1 Rhizobiaceae bacterium | reverse complement strand
CCCTTGCCCGGAGTCTTCGAGCCAGAGGTGATCTTTGCTTCCTTCTTCAGCCAGTAGGTAACCGGCGGCTGCTTCATTGCGAAGGTGAAGGACTTGTCCTGGTAATAGGTAATGACGACCGGGATCGGCATGCCCTTTTCCATTTCCTGCGTGGCAGCGTTGAACGCCTTGCAGAATTCCATGATGTTGATGCCGCGCTGACCAAGAGCCGGGCCGATCGGCGGGGACGGGTTTGCCGATCCTGCCTTGACCTGGAGCTTGAGCTGGCCTGCTACTTTTTTAGCCATTTCTCTGCCTTTCAATGGGAACCGGTTGCCCGGTCCAGATATGCCGGACAATGCCAGCGGCTGCGGTTGCGTGGTGCGTCTGAACGGTCCGGCTTAGAGACCGTCATCCTTCCACGCGGGGTTCGGGAAGTTGCCCTCCCTATTCCTACTCAGACCTTCTCGACCTGAGCGTATTCCAGTTCGACCGGCGTTGCGCGACCGAAGATCGACACCTCGACCTTGAGGCGCGAGCGCTCTTCATCGACATCCTGAACAATGCCGTTGAACGAAGCGAAGGGACCGTCGGAGACGCGAACCTGCTCGCCGATCTCAAACGAGATCGAGGACTTCGGCCGCTCGACGCCTTCCTGGACCTGGCCCAGAATGCGGTCGGCCTCGAAGTCCGGAATCGGAACCGGCTTATTGTCGGAACCGAGGAAACCCGTCACCTTCGGGGTGTTCTTGATGAGGTGATAAGCCTCATCCGTCAGGTTTGCGCGTACCAGCACGTAGCCCGGGAAAAACTTGCGCTCTGTATCGACCTTGCGGCCACGACGAACTTCGACAACCTTTTCCGTGGGCACCAGGATCTTTTCGAACAGATGCTCAAGCCCCTTCTGGCGAGCCTTATGTTCGATATCCTCGGCAACCTTCTTCTCGAAATTCGAATACGCGTGGACGATGTACCAACGAGCCGCCATCTTCATCTCCACAAATTTTTAAATGCTGATGTTCAGCACGAGCCGGATGAGCCAGCCGATCAGCTGGTCAGCCGCAAAAAAGAACAGTGCGGCAAAAACAACCATCACGAGCACCATGGCCGTGGAGATCATCGTCTCACGACGAGAAGGCCAGGTTACCTTGGACGTTTCGGTGCGCACCTGCTGCAGAAACGCGAATGGATTAGTTTTGGATGCCATGACTGCCCACGCAATTACGGCGCGCAAGCTGAAATTAATCAGCCCCACGCACCGCGTGTCTGTTTGTACCCTACATAAACACAGCCCTTCCCTTTCACAAGGGGAAAAACAGCATCCATGCAATTTGCCGATATGGGCCGGCCTGCCCTCCTGCGACGCGCCAATGAAATGCTCATGTCGCGCACCTGGAAAAAGTGGCAGGGGCAGCCGGGCTTGAACCGACGACCTGCGGTTTTGGAGACCGCCGCTCTACCAACTGAGCTATACCCCTATTCGATCTTCGATAGGCTTGCCTGCCGAAGACATGGCGCTCTTTAAGACGCCGATTGCGGCTTGGCAAGTGGGTTTGTCTGATTTGTTCCACTTTCTGACCAGAAGATAAATCCTACACCCACAGGCAAACCCCCTCGGTTTTCCGGGTCGGGCAGCAGATCGCGCGAACATTGCCGCCCTGCCCCCCTCCAAACACGCAACTTTCTAACGGCACTCGAATCAACCTGCCCGGCGCTTGAGCCGGCCTAGCGGCCCAGGCGCCGGGCGCCGCGCGTGATTCCCGCCACTTTCATGCGAATCAGCCGGCCCGCTCCTCTTGATGCGCGTTATTCTGCGAAGGGCAGGCACGGCTCGAATTGTTCTCGACAACAGTTCGTATACCGCTGCCTTGCCGCCATAGACGATTCAAATGCTCCAATCGCCGGATCGCAGATCGCTTCCATTTCAAAACGGTGCGAGCCGAAAAGAATCGACGCAGCATCCCAACAAGATCACCCAAACATGCGGGTGCCGCATGACCGAAGTTGCTGCGACCGTCGCCGATATGCGTCACCCCGGTCTCGAGGAGCCACGCCATCACGGCACCGCGCCTCTTATAGTGCAGGCTGATTTCAGCCTCCGTCGGAAATGCCGCGTAGCCGCCATCAAGCTGCCGGTAGTCAGAAAGGCGCTTCACGGTCGGATTGAACGTAAAACTATGCCAGACCCGATGAACGGACGGCGGAATGCGCTTGTAGCGGATGGGGCCGGGGACGACCGGCAGGCGCCGCAGCGGCCGCGGCATGTCCGCGTCGGTGCGCAACTGAACCAGGTACACCGACGCATCCCTCTCCAGCAGCTCGAGCGCGCGCTTGACGACACCCGGCGTACAAAAGCGCCAGTCGTCCTCCAGGTGCAGAATATATTTGGTCTGCACAAGCGCATAGGCCCGGTCAATCGAGCGATGCTGCCCGAGATTGCAACCATTGACGATGACCTCGATAGGCAATTGCGGGAACATGTCCGCAATCTCCCGAAACGATTCATCATCCGAATCTTCCACGATTATAAATTTTGCAAATTTTATATCGTTATTGCACGCGATACTAGAAATTGTCTCGATAAGAAGATCTTTACGCCTGCAACTTGTCAAAATAGCAGTAATGTCGAACAAACCAACCCCCTGGCTTGGAATTAATGGTCGATCAATATTCCGAACCACAGGAGGGTCAACAGATATAATTACTTAAAATGCAAATTTTATTTATAATATTCAATGTTCTAAATTATACATTTGAATTAAAAAAAAGGCCCGCATTCCTGCGGGCCTTTTCTATCTCACCTGAACTGCAATCCTATTCGATGCAAACAGGCCTATATCTTTAAAACCGCCGGGCGGGAGGAAATCCCCTCGCCCGGCAGAGTTTAAATTACTCGATGATCGAAGCGACGATGCCGGCGCCGACGGTACGGCCGCCTTCGCGGATCGCGAAGCGCAGCTTT
>JAIXTO010000027.1 GCA_027483885.1 Rhizobiaceae bacterium | reverse complement strand
TCATAGCTCGGCATCTGGCGAAAGATGACCGCGACATCGTCCAATGTGCCGCCGCCCTGATTATCGGGCACGAGGCGCGCGGAAGCGACCGACGTGCCGTTGCCGTCCTCACGCTCCTCGGAAAACGAGAAGAAGATCCGGCCGGAGCTTTCATAGTCGGGGGCAAGTGCCACATCGAGTAGTCCGCCCTGGCCGCTTGCCAGCACTTTTGGCACGCCGGCAATCGCCGGCCCTGCCTTGCCGTCGGTGACGATATGCATGGCGCCCTGTTTGGCGGTCACCAGCATGCGCCCATCGGGCAGGAACTCCATCGCCCAGAGATGCGGCAGGCCTTCCGCCACGACCTCGGTCTTGATCTGCGGCATGGAAGCAGGCTGCGGCGCGCGCGTCTGGTTCTTGAACTGCGGCTGCTGGCTCGGGGCGTTCGGCGGGCTCGTTTCGGCTGGTTGCCCCTGTGCATGGGCGGGTAGGGCAACAGTGCTGGCAAGGATCGATCCGGCGATCAGAAGGCGGAAGGATGTCATGGTCTTCTCCCAGTTTCTCAAGCGCTCGCCCGCAAGGGTTCCGGCGTGGCGGGCATGAACACCCATGTAGGGTGCCTGGCGACGATGGCCGCACGCGCCACGTTCAAGTTTGGTTTATCGCCAAGTGAGTTGCTGCTTTGCAGGTTGAATCAAGGGCTTGCCGGGTTGAGTCCGTTCCTGCGGGCAAGTCTTTGTAATAAACGTCAAAGTCCGAGAATGGTCAGCATCAGGAAGGTGGCGAACAGCACGAAATGCGTCATTCCCTCGATGGCGTTCGTTTCGCCATCATTGAGGTTGATGGCCGCCGCAATCAGCGTGATCGTCACCATCACCGTCTGCACCGGCGTCATCGCCATGATGAAGGGCTGGCCGGTATAAAGCGCAATCGCCTCCATGACAGGCACGGTGAGGATCACGGTGGAGAGCGAGGCGCCCATGGCGATATTGACCACGGCCTGCATGCGGTTGCGAAGGGCTGCCCGGAGCGCCGTCAGGATTTCCGGTGCCGCCGAAATGGAGGCAACGACCACGGCCATCAGGGCAGGCGGGGCGCCGCTTCCCTCAAGCCCGGTATTGATGAAGGCCGACATGAACTCGGCGAGCGCCCCGATCAGCACGACACCGATGAGGATGATCACGATCGAGCGGGTCGTCGAGCTTTCGCTGTGCTCCTGCTGCGGGTGCTGAGCGTCTGCCGCAGGCGTGGCGCGCGGGTAGCTGTAGCTGAAGAAATAACTGTGCGGCCCGACCTGCATTCTGAGGAACAGGCCGTAGAGCGCGATCATCGCGCAGATGGTGAAGGCCGAATAATAATGCCAGCGGTCGGCCGGCACGAATTCCGGCACAATCATCGAGATGCCCATGGCGGTCAGGATCATCACGCCATAGGTCTTTCCGGAATTGTCGTTATAGGGCTGTTCGCCGTGCCGGAGGCCGCCGAGCAGTGCTGCAAGGCCCAGAATGCCGTTGATGTCGATGATCACGGCGGAATAGATCGTGTCGCGCACCAGCGTCGGCGAGGCGTCGCTGTTCATCAGAATGGCAAGAATGATCACCTCGACGGCGACCGCCGACAGCGTCAGGATCATCGTGCCGTAGGGATCTCCCACCTTGTGGGCGAGGATCTCGGCGTGATGGGCAACCCGGGTGGAGACAAGGACGATGACACCGATCAGGGCTGCGGCGGCAATGAGCGAGACGAGCTTTCCCGCTTCCAGCACCGCATGTTCAGCCAGATAGGCGGCAATCGCCACGAAAAGGGCGACCAGAAGGAATTTTTCCTGCTTTATCAGTGATGTCATGCGCGTGCTTGTGCTCCCGGCCACTGAGGCGCAATCTATGGCAGCGGCTGCAAGCTTCAAGCTGCCTTGGGCAAGGTTAAAACGCCCTCTGCGCGCTTTGTGAGGAACCCCGGCGTCCCTCAGTCATTTGCCGTTCGGATGATGTCTTTGAAAAAAACAGTTCAGGAGGAAATCATGACCAAGGTCGTATACAAGGTCGTTCAACACGATGGCGGCTGGGCCTACCGGTTGGGCGATGTCTATTCGGAAACATTCTCCACCCATTCGGACGCCTTGCTGGCGGCGCGGATCGTAGCCGCCGAGCAGCAGGTGGGCGGCGATGCGGAGGAAATCAGCTGGCAGGATGCAGCGGGCATCTGGCATGTGGAATACAGCGACGGCGGCGACCGGCCTGAAGCCGAAGTGGAAGACACGGAGCCGGAGGCCGAACGGGCGCGCTGAGGCCGTCAGGCGCTTCGCACATAATCGATCAGCCCCTCGCAGAGCGCATCGAACACGGCCTTGCAGCGGGGCGATTGCCTGAGGTTCTCGTGCATGGCGACCCAGGTGTCGAGCGACAGGGAAAAGTCTGGCAGCAACCGGACGAGGTTCGGCTGCCGTTGCGCCAGCTTGACCTGGCAGATGCCGATGCCGGCTCCCGCGCGGATTGCCGAAAGTTGAGCAAGGTTACTGTCGGTGCGGTAGGTCCAGTGAAGGTTTTGCGGAAAGTCCGGCGCCTGTTGCCGGATGATTTCGATGCTTGCCCGGATGAATGCCGTCTCGTGGTCAAAACCGACCATGTGATGCTCCGTCAACGCCTTGAGATCCGCTGGACTGCCCTTGCGATCCAGGTAGCTTCGGGCTGCGTGAAGTCCAAGTTCGATCGTTCCGATATGGCGGGCCACCAGCGCATCCTGCCTCGGCTTTGTCATGCGCACGGCAATGTCTGCCTCGCGCCGCAAAAGGTCTTGGAGCGTGTCGGACAGGGATAACTCCACGGACAGCCGTGGATAGGCCGCCTGCAACTGCGACAGGATCGGCGGTAGAACCTCCACACCGATCACATCACTGGCGCTGATGCGCACCACGCCTTCCACAGCGCCGATGGCGCTCGATGCCTCGCGCAGCAGTGCCGCAGCCGTGGTGGAGAGGCTTTCCGCATAGGGGCGCAACGCCTGCGCCGCATCGGTGGGGCGCAAGCCCTGTTGCGAGCGCGTGAACAGCGCATGACCCAGCGCCTGCTCCAACTCATCGACATGGCGCCCGACGGTCGGTTGCGTCAGCCCGAGCGTCCGTGCAGCCGCCGAGAGGGACCCGGTTTCCAGAACAGCCAGCAACGTTCGGTAGAGGTTCCAGTCCGGCTCATTCATTTTTGAATAGACACCATAAAATTACCGCCAATTTCATATAGCGGCAAAACGCAGGATACTCCAGTCCATCAGACCGAAGGAGTTTCCAATGACTGCCCTCCACGTAACCGAGAACGCCTCCACCACCCTTATTGCCAAACCCATTGCGCTTGTCCTCGGCGCCACCGGAGGTATCGGCGGAAGCGTCGGCCGCCGTCTGGTCGCGGAAGGATGGAATGTGCGTGCGCTGCATCGCAAAGCGCTGTCCGTTGCGCTGAGCGAACCGTCATTTCAATGGGTAACGGGAGATGCCATGAACGGCCGCGACGTGCTGGAGGCATCGAAAGGGGCGCAGGTTATCGTGCATGCGGTCAATCCTCCCGGCTACCGCGACTGGGGCAAGCTGGTTCTGCCGATGATCGACAATACGATTGCTGCGGCAAAGGCCTGCGGCGCGCGCATTCTTCTGCCCGGCACGGTTTACAATTTCGGGCCGGACGCCTTTCCAGTTCTTGGCGAAGACAGTCCGCAGAACCCGTTGACAGCCAAGGGTGCCATTCGTGTCGCGCTTGAGCAACGGTTGCACCGCGCAGCAGAAGACGGTGTGCCGGTGCTGATCGTGCGGGCGGGAGACTTTTTCGGGCCGGGGGCCGCAAGCAGCTGGTTTTCGCAAGGTCTGGTCCGGCCCGGCCGGCCGGTCACCCGTGTCATCCGGCCGGCAGCGCGGGGCATTGGCCATCAGTGGGCCTATCTGCCGGATGTGGCCGAAACCATGGTGCGGCTTCTGGGGCAGGCAAGCCGTCTGCCGCCTTTTGCTGTCTTTCATATGGATGGTGCCTGGGATGAGGATGGCGAGCGGCTGATTGATGCCATTGCGCGTGTGACCGGGCGCACGCCGCGCCAGCACAGCTTCCCCTGGTGGCTCGTGGGCATGGCACGCCCGGTCGTGCCGCTGTTTCGGGAGCTTTGGGAAATGCGGCATCTGTGGGCAACACCGGTTCGAATGTCGAACGGGAAGCTTCGCGCGTTTCTGGGTTTTGAGCCGCACACACCGCTCGATACGGCGATCCGCGAAACGCTCATTTCGCTCAAATGCCTTGAACCGCAGGTTGGGCCGGTGTTCGGGAATGGCGGGAAGACGATGCCCAAGACCGCTTAGCCCCGCTAGCCACGGGCGTTTTGTTCAGCTCGTCCCCGATAAAAACGAGGCCCGCAGTGTGCGGGCCTCGCAAGCGATCAGGATTACTCGGCTGCTTCCAGCGTCGGATAGTCGGTGTAACCTTCCGCGCCGCCGCCGTAGAGCGTCTGCGGGTTGATGTTGTTCCAGGCAGCGCCGTCCTTGATGCGGCGCACCAGGTCCGGATTGGCAATGAACGGCTTGCCGAAGGACACGAGGTCGGCCTTGCCGCTTGTCACAGCCTCTTCTGCCGTCTCGGCCGAATAACCGTTGTTGAGCATCCAGGCACCCTTGCCACCGGCATCGACATAGGTTGCCTTGAAGGCTGCATAGTCGAAGCTGGTGCCTTCGTACTGGTGGTCGCGCGGGCCGCCGGTTGCACCTTCGATCACATGGATGAAGGCGAGGTTGCGGGAGGCAAGCGCCTTGACCAGTGTGTTGAACACAGCCTGCGGATCGCTGTCGCTGACATCGTTGGCAGGCGTCGTCGGCGAAAGCCGAATGCCGGTCTTGCCGGCGCCGATGGCCTTGACCACGGCATCCACCACTTCCAGCGTCAGGCGGATACGGTTTTCGATCGAGCCGCCGTAGGCGTCCGTGCGCTTGTTTGCGCCGTCCTTCAGGAACTGGTCGAGCAGGTAGCCATTGGCGCCGTGGATTTCGACGCCGTCAAAGCCGGCATCAACGGCCGCGCGCGCAGCCTTTGCAAAATCAGCGGCGATGCCCGGCAGTTCGGACAGTTCCAGTGCGCGCGGCGCAGATGTTTCTGCAAAGCCGCCGCTGCCATCTTCGTTCAGGATATAGGTCTTCGACTTCGCCGCAATCGCGGAGGGGGCAACGGGTGCTGCACCGCCCGGCTGCAGTGACACATGCGAAATGCGCCCGACATGCCAGAGCTGGGCAACGATCTTGCCGCCGCGCGAATGGACGGCATCGGTGATCTTCTTCCAGCCTTCCAGTGCTTCCGGCAGGTAAAGACCGGGCACATCCGCATAACCCTGGCCCTGATGGGTGACGGCAGTGCCTTCAGACACGATGAGGCCGGCGGTGGCACGCTGTTCGTAATAAACGACGTTCAAATCGTTCGGGATCGCCTTCGGCGAGCGGTTGCGCGTGAGCGGCGCCATGACGATGCGGTTCTTGAGGGTAAGGTCCCCGAAGGTGACGGTGTCAAATAGTGTCGGCATGAGAATTCCTTTTGCATATTGGGCTTGGGAGGAGGAGCCGGGCGACGGGCGTTTAAAGCGTGTCGCCGAGATGGGAGACGAAGGCGCGGATCATGTCTTCGTCGCGATGGTAGAAGGTCCACTGACCGACCTTGGTGATCTTCACGAGGCCGGCTTTTTCAAGGGTCGCCAGATGGGCGGAAACGGTGGACTGCGACAGGCCGCAGCGCTTTTCGAACTGGTTGGCGCAAATGCCCATGTCGAGCGGATGCGCTTGTGAGGAAAAATGTGCCTCCGGCGCACGCAGCCATTCGAGAAACTCGACGCGCACCGGATGCGACAGGGCTTTGAGGATTTCGGTGCGGTCCATGGCCTGATCTCTTATATCGTCCATAACCGATATATGGATCGATATTTTCCGATTTAAAGAGGGGAAGGGGATCGGCCGCCAAAAAAATGGGCCGCCGGATTGCTCCGAGGCCCAAAGGTATGAAGGTTTAAAAACCTCCAGAGGGGAACAGCCGGCGCGGGCAACGAGGGGATGTTACCAAGTGGCGCCAACTGTCATCAATATGGGGATGGGGTTTCACAGAAGCAAGTGCTGTGCCGCGCTGCCGGCCGATATTTCCGCTGACATGGGCAAGGCACAGTTAAAAAAAGAGGGCCACCGGATTTCTCCAGGGCCCTTTAAATTGTGAAGGTCAAATAACCTCCAGAGGGGAACAGCTGCTGCGGTGGAACTGGGAGGAAAAGCCACCATGTGCATCAGCTGTGTGCGATATGGTTCTTTATTGTGCAGTGAACAATCGGTTTTTGTGCAGGCCAGCCATGCGTTCGTTGCAAGGGTTAGCTATTGAGCTGTCGTCAATTGTAGGTTCCCACGCCCAAGTCCTTGGAAATACGAGATTTTGATAGCCGGTTGCGTTGGCGCTGTTTTGCCCGCGACGTTTTTCAGAAGTTCCAGTTTCTGGCCTTGGCGACGATAAAGTCACGAAACACCTTCAGTTTGGCGGCGTTTTTCATCTCGTCGGGGTAACAGAAATAGGTGTCGAACGAGGGAATGTCGGCATTGATGGCAAGCTGGATGAGTCCCGGATCGCGTCCGACGATGTAATCCGGCAGCACTGCGATGCCGATTCCCAGCAGGCAGGCCCGCTTGATCGAGGTCTGGCTGTTGATCTGCAGGTGCGGCAGGCGCGGATTGTCCGAATTGCGGCCGGCATATTCCAGCCAGTTCACATCGAGCAGATAATACGGAGCAGGCTCCCCGAAGGTGATGATTCGGTGATCGTCGAGATCCTCGATCGTCTGCGGCTCGCCAAACCGGTTGATATAGGAGGGTGCCGCGTAAACGTGCATGTGCACCGTAAACAGCTTGCGCTGGATGAGATCCGATTGCTGCGGCTGGCGCAGGCGGATGGCGCAATCGGCGTGGCGCATGTTGACGTCCAGCTCCTCGTTGTCGAGGATGAGCTGGATGGCCATTTCCGGATAGAGCTGGAGGAATTCCTGTACCTTGTCGGTGAGCCAGCCCTGGCCGAGACCAACGGTGGTCGTCACGCGCAGCTTGCCGCTCGGCTTTTCCGTCGTCTCCGTCAGCTGCATCTTCACCGTTTCGAGCTTCAGCAGCACGTCATGGGCGGTGCGATAGAGAAGTTCGCCTTGCTCGGTGAGGATCAGGCCGCGCGCGTGGCGGTGAAAGAGCTTGACGCCCACATCCTGCTCCAGCGCGCTCACCTGCCGGCTGATCGCCGATTGCGACAGATGCAGCTTGTCGGCGGCATGGGTGAAGGACCCGGCTTCGGCTGCCGCGTGAAAAATGCGCAATTTGTCCCAATCGAGAGGTACGACCATCTCTACTCTGCCGCTTCGGCGAGCGGCAGGATGCCCGCAAGGTAACGTTCTGCCTCAAGCGCTGCCATGCAGCCGAGCCCTGCGGCGGTAATCGCCTGGCGGAACGTATCGTCCGTCACGTCGCCGGCGGCAAACACGCCGGGCACGTCGGTCGCTGTCGAATCCGGGGCCGTCCACATGTAGCCGTTCTCCTTCAGCTTGACCTTGCCCTTGAACAGCTCGGTTGCCGGCGCATGGCCGATGGCAACGAAGACGCCGTGGATGGGCCGTTCGGTGATCGCGCCGGTCAAAGTGTTGCGCAGCTTTACACCGGTAACCGACGGCGGCATTGGCGGCTTTGCGGCGTCGCCGGTGATTTCCGCCACTTCCGTATTCCAGACAACCTCGACATTCGGGCGCTGCATCAGGCGCTCGCGCAGGATCTTTTCCGAGCGGAAACTGTCGCGGCGATGCACGACGGTGACGGATTTGGCGATGTTCGACAGGTAGAGCGCCTCTTCCACGGCCGAATTGCCGCCGCCGACGACGATCACATCGCGGTTGCGATAGAAAAAGCCATCGCAGGTGGCGCAGGCCGAGACGCCAAACCCCTGAAAGTGCTGTTCGCTTTCGATGCCAAGCCATTTTGCCTTGGCACCGGTCGCAATGATCAGCGTATCGGCCGTCCACACCTGGCCGGAATCGGTCTTCACCACGAAGGGGCGGGTGGACAGTTCCACCTCGGTCACCAGGTCGTTGACGATCTCGGTGCCGACGTGATGGGCCTGCTTCAACATCTGTTCCATGAGGAACGGCCCCTGGATCGGATCGGCAAAACCCGGATAGTTCTCCACATCCGTGGTGATCATCAGCTGGCCGCCCTGTTCCATGCCGGCAATCAGCACGGGCTTCAGCATGGCGCGCGCGGCATAGATTGCCGCCGTATAGCCGGCAGGCCCGGAGCCGATAATGAGAACCTGCGTGTGACGGGCAGACATGGATGGTTTCCTTTCGAAATCAGCACTTCAGCATCGGGCGAACACGGCTCTTCGGCGGTTCCGGCCCCTTGGCACCTGTGCCCTCATTTATGAACGTTCCCCGCCCCAATTCAAGGGCAACCCTGCGGTGAGGGACGGGCGGAGAGGTTTACGCACAATATTGATGCGCTGACGCGACATAATCTTGCGCCACATCCTTGCGTTCGGCCGGTCTTGGGCTAAAACCAACGCGAAACAAGAGGTTTTCCGTGCTCAAAGTCGAACTTGACGCCATCGATATCAAAATTCTGCGCGAACTTCAGCGCGACGGTCGCATGACAAATGTCGAGCTTGCCGAGCGCGTCGGCATCTCCGCGCCGCCCTGCCTGCGCCGGGTGCGCAAGCTGGAGGAAGCCGGCATCATCGAAGGGTACGCCGCCATTCTCAATGGCCCGCGGCTTGGTTATGACCTCGTCGCCTTCTGCCTTGTTGGGCTCAAACACCAGTCGGAAAGCAACCTGAAGGCGTTTGCGGCGCTGGCACAAGGCTGGACGATCGTGCGCGAAGCCTGGATGGTCTCCGGCGACAGCGATTTTCTCCTGCGCTGCACAGCCGAAAACCTCACCAACTTCCAGGATTTCGTCATCGAGGTGCTGGCTGCGAACGAGCATGTCGATACCGTGCGCACCATGCTGACCATCCGCCAGGTGAAGAAACTGGGGCTGGTGGAGGTGTGAGGCAAGTCTTTTCAAGCGGCCACCTCAGGTGTAAACCCAAGCTATAAAATGACGTGGCTGTGATCCCGTCATGATTGCAATTTTAGTCTTGCAGAGGTGCGCTTTGGGTAAAAAAGCAATTCTTGAAACATTGCTTCGTCCGCTGGGTTTCGGTGTCTATCGCAGTCATCCTAAACATGCCGAGCAAAGCTATGTGGACGCAGCCTTGCGTTACAAGAAATCCGTCGTTGCGTCCCTTGCCCAGGCATACGGCTACAAGGTTCAGCGCGGAGTTTTCGAAGGCCTTCGACTTCCGGAAATGGGAGCATGGAGCGATTATGATATCGTCGCCAAGATCGTCGGCTCCTACGAAAGCGAACTATTCTCTGCACTTGCTACAGAAATTGCCGCATGCCCGAACATCGTGGTCAACATCGGCGCGTCTGAAGGCTATTATGCCGTCGGCCTGAAGCGCCATCTGCCCCATGCAGGTGTCTACACCTATGATATCGATGAGAACTCTTTTCCCGCCCTTGATCGCTGTATGGCGTTGAATGACGTAAAGGTCGTAAGGCTTTTGTCTTTCGATTATGCAAGGCCCTTCGACGGAATGGAACTGCCCGATGCCGTTCGCGCCCTGTTCGTGATGGATTGTGAAGGCTATGAAAATCATGTGGTCGAAATGCCGCGGTCGGTCACCGCCGTGTCCAGCTTCATCATCGAGTTGCATGATCTTTTTGTGCCGAACACGACGAAAAATCTGATGTCGTTTTTCCATGAAACCCATGATCTGACATTGATCAGCCAGCAGAAACGTGACCTCGGTGATTTCCCCGAGCTTGCCGATCTGCGCGGTTCGCTTTCTGCCCTGATGCTGGACGAATTTCGTCTTGCCGATATGCAGTGGCTCTATGCGGTGCCGAAGTGACAACGCGTTCGGCTTTTTATCTGGTCGTGGACGAAAGGCTCGAACCAGTCGCATCGGTGTTAGCGTGTCGCCTATTTGATCTTTGGGGAAAGCCTGTTCACGTGTTCGTGGAGGGACATGCGCCGGGCAGACGCAGCATATCCGGCAGGCCCGGCGTTTTTTTTCACGATAATCTTCTTGGCGATCTCGTACCGCAGGGTTTGCCTGAGGACAGCAAATGGCCGCGCATCGTCTACTCCCGGATATTCGCGCCGCGCTTTCTTCGTCAGTATGACCGCCTGATCTATTTGGATGCAGACATCCTTCCGTTGGGTGCTGACGAAGCGATCTGGACGATGCCATTTGAGTACGGTGTCGGCGTGGTCCAAGACTGCGGGCGTCTGGGGGAGGGGGTAGGCGGGGTATCCCGGCGCGACTGGCTCCGTTCTATCGGTGTACACGGTGATCGCTACTTTAATTCTGGCGTTTTGGTTCTTGATACAGAGCGGTGGCTGGCGATCGATTTTGACGGATTGCTGCGACGCTACGCGCAAGACTACGGCTCGGCAACAACCTATTTCGACCAGGATTTTCTGAATTTTGCCTTCCAGGAGCAATGGACGTCTCTCAGCCCCTCCTGGAACTTCCAGGCCAGCCTTTTTCCGCTCGCCCTTGATGAAATATGCCCCC
>JAIXTO010000038.1 GCA_027483885.1 Rhizobiaceae bacterium | reverse complement strand
CTGCGCCACCTGCTCGCGACCGTATTTCTGCTGCACGTAGCGGATCACCTCTTCGCGGCGATCCTGGCAGAAGTCGATATCGAAGTCGGGCATCGAAACGCGTTCCGGGTTGAGGAAGCGTTCGAACAGCAGCGAGAAGCGAAGCGGGTCGACGTCGGTGATGGTCAGCGCATAGGCAACCAGCGAGCCGGCACCCGAACCACGGCCGGGGCCAACGGGGATATCGTGCTGTTTTGCCCATTTGATGAAGTCGGCAACGATCAGGAAGTAACCGGGGAACTTCATGCGCTCGATGACCGACAGCTCGAAATCCAACCGTTCGCGGTACTGTTCCTCGGTATAACCCGGCGCCATGCCGAGCGCCTTCAGCCGGCTTTCCAGACCTTCGATGGACTGGCGACGCAGTTCGGCCGATTCGGCGCGTTCCGCCTCTTCCGCATCGTCGGTGGCGCCGGTGAAGCGTGGCAGGATCGGCTTTCGTGTCTTCAGCACGAAGGTGCAGCGGCGGGCAATCTCGATGGTGTTATCAAGCGCTTCCGGCAGATCGGCAAACAGCTTTGCCATCTCGGCGCGGCTTTTCAGGTAATGGTCCGGTGTCAGGCGAAAGCGGGTGTCATCGGAAACGATCGCGTTATGGGCGACCGCCATCAGCGCATCATGGGCATCGTAATCGGATTTGGCCGGAAAGAAGGCTTCGTTGGTGGCAACGATCGGCAGGTCATGGGCATAAGCGAGATCGAGCAGCTTGCGCTCGTGGCGGCGGTCGTAATTGCCGTGGCGCTGAAGCTCGACATAAAGCCGGTCGGTAAAAACGCCGCGAAGCCGCAGCAGACGCTGTTCTGCCTGTGCCGTGTGGCCATCTTTCAACAGCGGGTCGATCGGCCCCGAGCTGAAGCCGGTGAGCGCGATGATACCGTCTGCACCGCCCTCCTCCAGCCAGGACATGCGGATATGGACCGCCTGATTGCCGCCTTCACCGCTCAGATAAGCGCGGCTGACGAGATCGACCAGCCGTTCGTAACCGGTGGCATTGGCCGCCAGCAGCACCAGTGACGGCAGCTTGACGAGGCCGTGGTTCGGGCCGCCGCGCTTTTCATCGCCCTGGTCTTCCATGTCGATGGAGACCTGACAGCCGATGATCGGCTGGATGCCGTCTCCAACCGCCTTTTCGGAAAATTCGAGCGCGACGAAGAGATTGTTGGTGTCGGTAATGGCAATCGCCGGCTGGCTGTCAGAGGTTGCCTTGCCGAGGATCTTTTTAAGCGGCAGCGCGCCCTCGAGAAGCGAGAAAGCCGAATGCACGCGCAGATGCACGAAGTGTGGCGTTGTTTCCGCCTGCCCGCCCGTTTCCGTCATTGCGCCCAAGTCCGCCATGTCTGCCGTCTCGCATTTCTGAATCGGCGCGATTGTCGGGCGGTGGCGTCCAAGAGTCCAGTAAAGCTTCAGACCATCAACGGAAAACGGCCTCTGGTCACATCGCCATGACGAGAATACCGAGGCTTGCGACAAAGGTCATGATGGAGGCGAAGGCTGCGACATCGCGGAGGAAATCAGTCATGATAGTGTCTCCATTTCCGTTATGTTTTCTATTTGTTCTTATTTTGTTTTCTTTGTCAACAGCATTTTGTAAACAAGCAAAACGCGATATTTCAAAGAGGTATCAGCTTTTACGGGTGTCGCCTGATGCCAGCCTTCGCGGCGGCCGGCAGGCGGCCAACGGGTTTTATCCGGGCGGCGTGAACGCCCCCGGTTTCGGATGACAGATGGACCGGACGCTGAAAGCTGCCGGATTGGAGGTAGAATTTATTGACACCTTTCAGCGCCCTGTTCGGCGGTTTTTGCGCGCGCGTGGGGTCCCTCTGCCTGACGGAAGTTTTTTAGGTTTTTACCATCGCCGCACTCCCATAAGTCGGGAGCGAACAGCGGGCGATGAAACCCAAAAACCTCCCGCCCCATGTGTGCCGCACAGGCACGCCCGGCGCGCTTGCTGGGAGATGAAACGGCAAAGCCTGTCCGGGGCCTGCCGTTTCCCCCGTGTCGCCGGAGGGAGACCAATTTCCGCGAACCCGATGCATGAGGTTTTGCGTCGCCCCCTCATGCCCCGCGCCGGCCCCACATCGCCAGAACGCCTTCTGGTGTATCCGCTGCGAGACGGGGCTATTGTAGGCCGGTCTCTGTGGGGTGAGGACGAGAAAAACTTAACCCGTTGATCTCACAGATGCAGAGTGTCCGGATATCCCCGCCTTGCCCGGCTGCGGGCGCAAACCACCGTTTACATCCCGGCCCGCCTCGCCTACTGCAAGGGCCGATAAAAACCGCAACAGGCGAGCCCGAGAAATGTTGATCAAGCAGAGCGACTACCAGCGGATCTACCGCGTCATCAACAGCCTGCTGATCAACGAGAACGCCGATCCGTCCACCGCTTGTATGTATTTTTCGACGTTCGGCGCGTTTATCCTGAAGCAGCATTTTGGCGTGAGCGCCACGCCGAAGGGCGGGCTTGCAGCTTATAATCTCGGCGGCACGGTGGTGCTGTTTGCCGATCACCGCGAGGATGGGTTTGTGACCGGCGCTGGCGAGAACTTTCACTGCTGGGTGGAGGCCGACGGCTGGGCCATCGACTTCATGGCGCCGGCCTTTTCGGAGCGGGCCGCAGGTTTGGCCGTGCCGTCAAAGATGTTCCAGAAGCCGCTTGCCGCCATGGCCGGCTCCATCAACGATTTGGGCCAGTGGGGCGATTTCTTCTACCAGTCGGAACCGCAGGCAACGGCCGCCCGCTTTGCCACCTGGCGCAACCAGGCAATGATCGGCGATCTCGCAACGGTTGCCGCGCAATGGTTTCGCAAGTCGCCGAAGCAGATGCAGGCGGCTCTTGCCGTCAGTGGTCGGGATGGGGCGAAGCGAAGCATTCCACTGGTGGGGAACGGGTTGTCCGGGAGCTGGTGAGGTTTGGCTGTGAAGGTTTTGAACTTTCATCTTTGGCCTTCTCTGCCGGTCGCCGGCAACTCAGGAACGATGATCTAATCATAAACAGGGTAACATTGAGCTTCAGCACATTCTCCGCGCTCAACTTAATATACAACTTTAAGAAGCGATCACGATTCGGTGTATGAATGTAGGCTTTAAAAGTAGAGGCTAGCCTTCCGCGAAACGAAAGGGGCAATATTGGTGGCCGACAAACGCTTCTATGTCCCAGTCTTAACGTTTCTGACGCTTTCGTCCGTCGTGATGATCGTCCGCTTCTTCCCGGACATGTCCGCGTTTTCTGCCTGCGAACCCGCTCGCTGCACTGTTCAAGACTGGTTATCAGCGACATCCGGATGGGTAGGATTTGGCGCAGCGGCTATTGGCGCCTACTTTGTCTATCATCAACTCGCGGAGCAGCGAAAACAAACCGCTTTTGCCTTGGGTGACGGGCTACCAACTTTCGAAATCGTGCGACGGTCTCGAAAGAACTCCTCAGCTATTTTCAACGTTACGAACTGGAACAGAAGAACCCTTGTGATTGCCGATCTTCGCATCAAGGCTTCCGCATCTTTCGTGCATCCTATTGGCTTAAGGAGAATGGCCAGCAAAGAACCCGTGGAAATTCTCACCACAGACTACATTCTTACCGGTCCTAACGGTGTCGGCGCTCTAACGCGTGCATCCGGTTGGTTAGATCGACAAAAAGCGCCTCACACGGTCAGCTTTCTGCTCCTTTTTGAGGATCGAAAGCTGGATCCGCCACAGGATATCCCGGCCGACATCAATGCCGCCATTGAACTGGATCTCTTTTTTGCTGGCGAACCAGAGCATCAGTTTACCCTACAGGTGAAGGGTCGCCTTTGTGACTTCTTGCCTTGTGATGTAGCTCGTGGTGGATATTTCGTTCTTCCGAAAAAGGCTTAAAGAGTGAAAGTCAAAAAATGATAATCGAGCGCTGGTGACGCAGGAAGTTGTGCTGTTCCCGTACGCATCATGTGGAGATGACACCAGCCAGGGAGGACCTTACTTCAAAAGCCCCAAAGCCCCGTCTCAGAACTCGACGATCCTGCCGCCTTCGATCGTTACGCGGCGGTCCATGCGCGAGGCAAGGTCGTGATTGTGGGTGGCGATGAGGGCGGCAAGGCCGGATTGGCGCACCAGCGCTTCCAGCGCATCGAACACGTAGGATGCGGTTTCCGGGTCGAGATTGCCGGTGGGTTCGTCGGCCAGAAGCAGAAGCGGTGCGTTGGCAACGGCGCGGGCGATGGCCACGCGCTGCTGTTCGCCGCCCGACAGTTCCGAGGGGCGATGCGTGCCGCGGTGGCCGATGCGCATGTAATCGAGAAGCTGGGCTGCCCGTTCCTGCGCTTCCTTTTTCGACAGGCCGCCGATCAGCTGCGGCATCATGATGTTTTCAAGCGCTGAAAACTCCGGCAACAGGTGGTGGAACTGATAAACGAAGCCGATATCGCCTCGGCGGATCGCCGTGCGGCGCTCATCCGGCAGATTGCCGCAGCTTTCGCCATTGATGAAGATTTCGCCGGCATCGGGATGTTCGAGCAGGCCGGCCAGATGCAGAAGCGTCGACTTGCCGGTGCCTGACGGGGCGACCAGCGCGACGATCTCGCCGGCGCGCAGCTCGAAATCCGCCCCCTTCAGGATCGACAGCACGGTATCGCCCTGACCATAATAACGGTCGACGCCGGAGAGCTTCAGAACTGTTTTGCGTGCCATGGATTTAAACGGGATCCTATTCGTAACGCAGCGCCTGCACCGGATCGAGCCGGGAGGCCCGCCATGCGGGGAAGATGGTCGCAATGAACGACAGGACAAGGGCCATGATGACGACGGTGACGGTTTCGCCAAGGCTCATTTCGGCCGGCAGCTGGCTGAGGAAATAAAGTTCTGGGTCAAACAGCACCGTGCCGGAGACCCAGGAGAAGAACTGCCGGATCGATTCAATGTTGAGGCAGACGAGAACGCCAAGTGCCACGCCCGCAAAGGTGCCGACGATGCCGATGGCGGCCCCCGTCATAAAGAAGATGCGCATGATGGCACCCGCCGTCGCCCCCATGGTGCGCAGGATGGCGATATCGCTGCCCTTGTCCTTCACCAGCATGATGAGGCCGGAGATAATGTTGAGGGCTGCCACCAGCACGATCAGCGTCAGGATCATGAACATCACGTTACGCTCCACCTGAAGGGCGGAGAAGAAGGTCTGGTTGCGCTGGCGCCAGTCGGTGATGAAGATCTGGCGTCCGGCCGCTTCTTCCACTTTCGGGCGCATCTCATCCACCGATTCCGGATGGGTGAGGAACAGCT
This sequence comes from Rhizobiaceae bacterium, assembly GCA_027483885.1. Classification (GTDB taxonomy): domain Bacteria; phylum Pseudomonadota; class Alphaproteobacteria; order Rhizobiales; family Rhizobiaceae; genus Neorhizobium. The sequence goes on along the minus strand of JAIXTO010000038.1, from coordinate 4,712 downwards.
CGATCGACTGCACGAGACCATCGGCGTTGAAATAGGCCTGCGCTTCGGCAAGCGGCATGTAGACGATGGAGGAATCGTATTCCGACATGCCGATCTCGAAAATGCCGGAGATGACATAGGATTTGACGCGGGGGCTGACGCCCATCGGCGTGACATCGCCTTCCGGCGAGACCAGCGTGATGCGGTCTCCGGCGGCAAGGCCAAGCGAGGCTGCCATACGCGAGCCGATGAGCACGCCATCGCCAGTGGCAAAACCGGTGAGATCGCCCGAGCGAATATTGGTGGAGACTTCCTTCAGCTTTTCCAGATCCTCGGCGCGAATGCCGCGCACCAGAGCGCCGGAGCCTGCGCCCTGCTTGCCGGACGCGAGCGCCTGGCCCTCAACCAGCGGCAGCGCCATGGTGACGCCGGGAATGGCGGAGAAGCCTTTGGCAAGATCGGCATAATCATTCAGCGGCTGGTCGATCGGCTGGACGATCATATGGCCGTTGATTCCGAGGATGCGGGAGATCAGCTCGGTGCGAAAGCCGTTCATCACAGCCATGACGATGATGAGGGTGGCGACCCCCAGCATGATGCCGACGAAGGAAAAGCCGGCAATGACCGAAATGAACGCTTCCTTGCGGCGCGAGCGCAGGTAGCGCCAGGCCACCATGCGCTCGAAGGCCGAAAAGGGCCCAGCGGAAGGAATGACATCCGCCTGCTTTACCGTTCCGGTCACCTTTGCGGCCTTGGCCATTGTCACTCCTGTCGCTCCCGCCTCAGGCGGTGTTGTCGTCTTGGCCTCAGGCCGCTGTCAGGCGGTTGAGGGCTGCCTCGACGGTCATCGTCTCGCGCGCGCCGGTCTTGCGATCCTTGACCTCCACCTCGCCGGTGGCGGCAGAACGCGGACCGACGATCAACTGCACCGGCAGGCCAATGAGGTCGGCCGTTGCGAACTTCGTGCCGGCGCGGTCATCCGTGTCGTCGTAGAGCACGTCGAGACCGGCTTTTGTAAGGCCGGCGTAGAGATCTCCGCAGACGCGGTCGCAGGCCTCGTCGCCGGGCTTCATGGTGATCAGCATGGCATCAAACGGCGCAACGGACGCTGGCCAGATGATTCCGTTCTCGTCATGCGAGGCTTCGATGATGGCGGGAACAAGGCGGGTCGGGCCAATGCCATAGGATCCCATGTGGACAAGGTGTTCCTTGCCATCGGGACCCTGCACCTTGGCGCCCATCGGCTCGGAATATTTCGTGCCGAAATAGAAGATGTGGCCAACCTCGATGCCGCGCGCCGAGAGGCGATCACCCTCGGGGATGGCGGCGAACGCGTCGGCATCGTGCATTTCGGACGTGGCGGCATAAACCGAGGTCCACTTGTCGAACACGGCCTGCAGGCCGGCGACATCGTCGAAATCGGTGTTTTCGGCGGGTATGTCGAACTCGGTGAAGCTTCGGTGCGAAAACACTTCCGATTCGCCGGTGTCGGCAAGGATGATGAATTCGTGGCTGTGATTGCCGCCGATGGGGCCGGTATCGGCGCGCATGGGGATGGCGCGCACGCCAAGGCGGGCGAAGGTGCGCAGGTACGCCACGAACATCTTGTTATAGGAATGCAGCGCGCCTTCCTTCGTGAGATCGAAGGAATAGGCATCCTTCATCAGGAATTCGCGCGAGCGCATGGTGCCGAAGCGCGGACGGATCTCGTCGCGGAACTTCAGCTGGATATGGTAGAGGTTGAGCGGCAGGTTCTTGTAGGATTTGACCGACGAACGGAAGATATCGGTGATCATCTCCTCGTTGGTGGGACCATAGAGCATGGGGCGCTCCTGGCGGTCCTTGATGCGCAGCATTTCCTTGCCGTAATCGTCATAACGGCCGCTTTCCTGCCACAGCTCGGCCGATTGCAGCGTCGGCATGGACAGCTCGATGGCGCCGGCGCGGTTCTGTTCCTCGCGCACGATGGCGTTCACCTTGTCGAGAACCCGCTTGCCGAGCGGCAGCCACGAATAGATGCCCTGGCTCTGCTGGCGGATCATGCCTGCACGCAGCATCAGGCGGTGCGAGACGATTTCCGCTTCCTTGGGATTTTCCTTCAGGATCGGCATGAAATAGCGGGATAGACGCATCACGGGTTCCAGGTTCTGGGGCCGTTCCTGTGGGGTGAGGAATCGACGCATGAATGGCTGACAATGGGCTGGCTTCATAGCGGTTTCAAAGCCCCATGGGAACCCGCATCCGCAGAACCCACAACCCGCAGCACAGTGATTTGCAACGGGACGCCGCCGCGAATACGCCGTGATTGTGACAAGAGGGGAATTTTTTCCGTCAACAGAATAATTTTAGCGAAGTGTAGCAAAACTGCCAATTTTGAGGGTGACAAAGCCCAAACGTTAAGCTAACTTCGGCTCATAAAAGAGGCAGGGAGTTCAAATTTCTGCCATTCGCGGTCAAGTCTTGGGAGGATCAGATCTTAGGCGCGCACGCACGCTGCCCCGGCAACGGTTAAGGATCACGCGACATTTAAAACAAGGCTGCAAAGCCTTGTTTTTTTTTGATTATCACACACCCGACCCAGCGGTTGGCTGGTCTTGCGAGGCATCAAGTGCGGCCGAAATCGGGCACGATGCGCGGCAGCGAATTCATCGAAAATCCGAAGTAATTGGACAGTACGAACCAGGCGCCGTAGATGAGCGCCGACGCGACGGTGGTCATCAGAACCACCCGCCCGCCGCGAAATTTCGCCGGCGCACTTTCCACGGTTCCCAGCACCACCTCCTGCTCATCACCTTGCGTCCGAAGGCCGATCGGCAGGATGAGAAACAGCGTGATCCACCAGATCACGAAATAGACGGCGAAGGCCGATAAAAACTGCATTTTGATAAATCTCCTGCCCGCCGATCTCTAGCACGAGGCGCAGACGCTGCGAAAGGGCGCATGGCCGGACGCGGTGTCACACCTGCGTCAGGCCTCGGGTGCCGTCACCTTACACAAGGTCACACCTCTTCCAGTTCCACCAGCGTGCCCAGAAAATCCTTGGGGTGGAGAAAGAGAACCGGTTTGCCATGGGCGCCGATCTTCGGGGTTCCATCACCGAGCACGCGGGCGCCGGAGGCGACCAGCTGATCGCGGGCGGCCAGAATATCGGCGACTTCGTAGCAGATGTGGTGCATGCCGCCGGCGGGGTTCTTGGTGAGGAAGGCTGCGATGGCGGATTGTTCGCCAAGCGGCTCCAGCAGTTCCACCTTGGTATTCTCAAGCTCGACGAAAACGACGGTGACGCCATGCTCCGGCAGTGCCTGCGCCTGCGAGACGCGCGCGCCCAGCACGTCGCGATAGACGGTGGTGGCGGCCGCCAGATCCGGTACGGCGATGGCGATGTGATTGACGCGGCCGAGCATGGTGTTTTCTCCCGGGATCAGTTGGTTTAGGCGTTGGAGTGCAGCCAGCCCCTACTCTGCCAAACTTCCCCGCCGTTACAAGGTCAAGTCATTCGCACAGGAAGAAAGGCCCCTCCCAAACCCTCCCCACAAGGGGGAGGGCTTAACCCGGCCGCACCCTCTGATGCGGGAACGGGACGCTTGCCGCATCGTATCTCCCCCCTTGTGGGGGGTCCGAAGGACGGGGCGAGACCCGTGGCTCGACCCCGGTCAGCCCGGCAGGGCAGAGAGGGTCTTTTTTCAAATGCGATAGCCCCTACACGGGAGAAATCAGACGGGGTAACGCCCTCACCTATCCCATCGGCGAAGAAATCAGACCTTTGAAACGAACACCGTCACGATCGGCTTCTTGCCCCAGGCGACGTTTGCCGTGGAGCGGATGGCGCGGCGGACGGCTTCCTTCAGCGTGGCCAGATCCTTGCGGCGGCTGCGCGGAATGCTTTCGACGGCACCCAGCACGGCATCATACAGCGTATCGGCCATGTCCTCGCCCTCGTCATCGAATTCCGGCAGGCCGAAAGGTTCGACATCGGGATCGGCGAGGAAATCATACTTGGCGTCGAGCAGGATATTGACCGAGACATGGCCAACATAGGCCAGTTTCTTGCGGTCGGATATTCCCATTTCGTCGATATCGCCGATGAGCTTGCCATCCTTAAAGACACGGCCGTGCGGCACGTCGTCGATGACCTGCACCGGGCCGGGCGCAAGGCGCAGCATGTTGCCGTTGCGCACCTTCGGCACGGTCTTGATGCCGGCAGAGAGCGCAAGCTCGGTCTGCGCCGTCAGATGCGCTGCCTCGCCATGGACGGGCACGAGAACTTCCGGGCGAACCCAGTCATACATCTGCAGCAGTTCGTTGCGGCGGGGGTGGCCCGAGACGTGAACGAGGCCCTGCTGGTCGGTGACGATCTTCACGCCCTGCTCGATGAGGCCGTTCATGATTTCCAGGATCGGCTTTTCGTTGCCGGGAATGGCGCGCGAGGAAAACACCACCGTATCGCCGGCGGTCAGCGCCACATGGCGCATCTCGTCGCGGGAAATCTTGGCAAGTGCTGCACGCGCCTCGCCCTGGCTGCCGGTGAGGATGATGACGACCTTGTCACGCGGGATATAGCCGTATTCGTCTTCAGCGATGAAGGGTTTGAGGCCTTCCATAATGCCGATATCGCGGGCAACGCCGACGACGCGCTTCAGCGAGGAGCCAAGCAGCAGCACTTCGCGGCCGGCAGCTTCCGCAGCCTGCGCAATCGAGCGGATACGCCCGACATTGGACGAGAAGGTGGTGAT
>JAIXTO010000126.1 GCA_027483885.1 Rhizobiaceae bacterium | reverse complement strand
GCTGCGCCATTCGGCGGCCATGCGGTCAATCTGGCGGCGATCACCGCGGCGATGTGTGCCGGTCCCGATGCGCATCCGGATCCGGCCCGCCGCTACTGGGCAGTGCTGGTCTGTGGCATCTGCTACCTGATCCTCGGGCCGCTTGCCGGTGCCGTGACGACTGCGGTGGCGCTGGCGCCGCCGGTGCTGATCCAGGCGGTCGCCGGTCTTGCGCTGGTCGGTGCCTTCTCGAGCTCCGCCATGGCGGCGTTCCAGGCGTCCGAATCGCGCGAGGCGGCGGCGATCACGTTCCTGGTCACAGCGTCTGGCGTCTCCTTTGCGGGGATCTCCGGTGCTTTCTGGGGATTGCTGGCGGGCGGATTGATGCTGACGCTGCAGCATCTGGTGAAAAAGGCAAAAGCATAGGTGGGGGGTTGCCAGTTTTTTAGCGCACGGCTATAAGCCCGAGCATGAAGACCACAGGCGCAAAGATTTCTGGCACGATTGCACGCGGGCGTATCGCCCTGCGCGACAACGCGCATGCCCTGACCTCGCTTCTTCTCCTCGGCCTTACGCGCGGTTGCCGGGTCCGTTGAGGAGCGCCCGGCGGCCGAAAAGCCTGCCGGCATAAGAGCTCCTCTCACGAACGTTCAAGACCAGGCCACACAAGACCCCTACAGGTCCGCATCGAAGACGGCTCATCCCCGAACGGGCGCCGGCTTATGCGTGAAGCGAGAAGAGACGACGACAATGGATGCCAACAGCAATTCCTCCAAAACCAGCACCTCCCCGAAGGCCGGCATGCCCGAAGCCGGGCTGAAATACCGCGCTTATCCGACGATCAACATTCCTGACCGTACCTGGCCGTCGAAGACCATTACCAAGGCACCGATCTGGTGTTCGGTGGATCTGCGCGACGGCAACCAGTCGCTGGTCAACCCGATGGGCCACGACCGCAAGGCCCGGATGTTCCAGCTGTTGCTCGACATGGGTTTCAAGGAAATCGAGATCGGCTTCCCCTCGGCTTCGCAGACCGATTTCGACTTCGCCCGCTGGTGCGTGGAAGAGGGTGGTGTGCCTGACGACGTTTCCCTGCAGGTCTTGGTGCAGTGCCGTCCCGAACTGATCACCCGCACCTTCGAATCGCTGCAGGGTGCCCACAAGCCGATCATCCATTTCTACAACTCGACGTCGGAATTGCAGCGCCGCGTGGTGTTTGCGAAAGACGTGCCCGGCATCAAGCAGATCGCGGTCGATGCGGCCAAGATGATCATGGACATGGCTGAAAAGGCCGGCGGCGGTTACCGCTTCGAATATTCGCCGGAAAGCTTTACCGGCACCGAACTCGAGGTCGCGCTGGAAATCTGCAATGCCGTAACGGCCGAAATCCGCCCGACGGCCGAAAACAAGCTGATCCTCAACCTGCCCTCCACCGTCGAAATGGCAACGCCGAACGTCTATGCCGACCAGATCGAGTGGATGTGCCGCAATCTCGACAACCGCGAAAACATCATCGTATCCCTGCATCCGCACAACGACCGCGGCACCGGCATCGCTGCGACCGAACTCGGCCTGATGGCCGGCGCCGACCGCGTGGAAGGCACGCTGTTCGGCAATGGCGAGCGCACCGGCAATGTTGATGTCGTCACGCTGGCGCTCAACATGTTCACCCAAGGGGTCGATCCGGAACTGGATTGCTCCGATATCGAGCGCATCAAGGCCGTCTACGAATATTCCAACGAGATGGTCATTCCCGAGCGTCACCCTTACGTTGGCGAACTGGTCTATACCGCCTTTTCCGGATCGCACCAGGATGCCATCAACAAGGGCATGAAGTCGATCAAGACGGCGAATTCGCCGGTCTGGGAAGTGCCGTATCTGCCGATCGATCCGCAGGATGTCGGGCGCACCTATGAGGCGATCATCCGCATCAACTCGCAATCCGGCAAGGGCGGCATAGCCTATATCCTCTCCCAGGATTACGGCATCAACCTGCCGCGCAACCTGCAGGTGGAGTTTCGCGAGGAAATCCAGCGCATCACCGACGAAGAGGGTGTGGAGCTGCCGTCAAAGCGCATCCACGAGCGCTTCCTCCAGCATTATGTCGAGCAGCCGAGCGCGCGTATCAAGTTCGTCGATCACCAGACCTATCCGGCCGGCATGGAGCACAAGGGTGTGCGGGTTGTCTCCGCCGAGATCACCGACAATGGTGAGGTGAAGCGCATCGAGGGCAAGGGCACCGGCCCGATCGATGGCTTCATCAATGCGCTCTCGACCTATCTCGGCACCGAACTGTCGGTGGCCGATTATTCCGAGCATTCCTTGCAGCATGGGTCCAACGCATCGGCCATCGCCTATGTCGAGGTAGAGCATGCCGGCGGAAAGCTGTTCGGCGTCGGCATCAACACGAATATCGTTGCAGCCTCGCTGGAGGCAATCGTCTCTGCGGCAAACCGGGTGATTGCCAGCCGGTAACCGCGGTCATCATTTCCGATAACAGAACGCCCGGTGCGCAAGCCCGGGCGTTTTGGCGTTGCGCGGGCAACCGGCATCCTTCGAAAGGCACCTTCAGCACGCCTGTGCTAAGGCCTCTGCCAGCACCTGGTCGATGCGCAGGTCCTGCATCTGCGCCACATTAAAGCGCATCCTATCGCCTGCCGTCTGGCTGAGGCTGAAAACATTGCCCGGGGCCAGAACGACACCTGACGCCAGCGCCTTTTGCGCAAGGCTTGCAGAGTCTGCGCCATCCGGCAAACGGCACCAGAGGTAAAAGCCGCCGCGTGGGGTCAGAACCGGTTTGATACCGAGCCGCGCCAGACGTTCGCTCACATCGCGCCGCGCATGGGAAAGCTTTCGGCGCAATTCCTCCATGTGCTTGCGGTAGCTGCCGCCGGAGAGAACATGAGCGACGATTTCTGCAGAAACCGGGCTTGGTCCGCCGAAATTGGTGGCAACCTGAAGATCGGCCAGCCCCTCGATCCAGTCGGGGCGGGCAAAGATATAGCCGCAGCGGATGGAGGCCGAGAGCGTCTTTGAAAAGCTGCCGATGCGGATGACCTGTTTCAAGCCGTCCAGCGCTGCAAGCGTGGCGCCGGCCTCCGGCTGGAAATCGCCAAAGATATCGTCTTCGATGACAGTGATGCCATGCTGGCCGGCAAGGTTCAGCAGGCGGTGGGCTGTCTGGGGGGAAACGGTCGCGCCCGTCGGGTTATGCAGCCCGGAATTGGTGATGTAGAGGCGCGGCTTTTCCGCCACAAGCACCGCCTCGAAGGCGGCAAGATCCGGCCCGTCGGACAGATAGGGCACGCTCACCACTTTGACCTGATGCACCTGTAAAAGGGCGCGAAAATTGAAGTAACAGGGATCGTCGATCAGCACCGTATCGCCGGGACGCAGGAGGAAGCGGCAGACAAGGTCCAGCGCCTGCGTGCCTGTTGCCGTGAGCAGAACCTGATCAAGGCCGGCGGCAATGCCCTGATCGGCCAGCCGCGACAACAGCAGGCGGCGCAGCGTGGCAGAGCCGCGCGTCTCGCCGTAGTCGAACAGCAGGGCGGGATCGGCGCGGGCGAGATGGCGCATGGCGCGGGAAATGGCCTCCTGCGGCATCCAATGGGCGGGAAGCCAGCCGCAGCCGGGCTTCAGCACGTCGCCCGCTGCATCGAGCGATTGACGCGACACCCAGAACGGATCGATGGCGCGTGCCTGCGGCGTTGCCGTGCGGGCAAGGGCAAGCGGCGGCGTGGTGTTTTCCGCCACGAAAAACCCCGCACCACGCCGCGCCCGGATCAGACCTTCGGCCACCAGCCGGTCATAGGCTTCCACCACCGTGGTGGCTGACACCTTCATCGTCTCGGCAAGCGCGCGCACCGAGGGCAGGCGGTCGCCGGGCAGAAGCGCCCGGCTGCCGATCCGCGAGCGGATGGACGTCATAACGTCCTTTGTGCGTGTGCCGGCGGGGTTTCGGGTCATTGACGTCTCGCCTGTATTGCCATTGTCATCAGTACAGTTTGGATAAATTGTATGCCTCTGTTGCTGTCTCTGGCAAGTGCAGTGGCGTACAGCGGCTCTGGCATGCGGTGCCCGTGGAAGCGGGAAACGACCTGTTTTGTAAGATCAGACAAGCGAGGGACAATGAAAGCGTCAGTGGATGGATGGATGTGCGGCCTTGCCGGCGTGGTGTTCTTCAGCGGATCGCTTCCGGCAACACGCGTGGCGGTGGCGGATCTGTCTCCTTTGTTTCTCACCTCGGCGCGCGCGGTTATTGCCGCTGTTCTGGCAGCACTCCTCTTGAAGGGCCTGCGCGAGGCGCGCCCGGCGCGCGCCGATCTTCTTTCGCTTGCCGTGATTGCCGCCGGCGTTGTGGTGGGGTTTCCGCTCCTGACGGCGCTTGCGCTGAAAACCATCACGTCTGCCCACTCGATCGTCTTCATCGGTCTTCTGCCGCTGGCGACCGCGCTATTTGGCGTGTTGCGCGGGGGGGAGCGGCCAAAACCGCTGTTCTGGCTGTTTTCAGGGCTCGGAAGTGCCGTCGTTGCCGGCTTTGCGCTGGTATCAGGCGGGGCCGGAACACTTGCCGGCGACCTGCTGATGCTGGCGGCCATCCTCGTCTGCGGGCTTGGATATGCGGAAGGCGCGCGGCTCTCGCGGCGGCTCGGCGGCTGGCAGGTCATTTCCTGGGCGCTGGTCCTTGCACTGCCGATGATGCTGGCAATCACGCTGACGAGCCTTCCGGCGGATTGGTCTGCCGTCAGCGTCAGCGCCTGGGCCGGACTTGCCTATGTCTCGGTGTTCAGCATGCTGATCGGTTTTGTCTTCTGGTATCGCGGACTGGCACTTGGCGGCATTGCCGCTGTCGGTCAGCTGCAATTGTTGCAGCCGTTCTTCGGCCTGCTTCTCGCCGGCCTGCTGCTGCATGAGCCGGTGAGCCCGATGATGCTGGTCGTGACACTCGGCGTCGTGCTCTGCGTGGCCGGCGCCCGGCGTTTTGCCCGGTAGAATTGCGCCCGTCGAGTGTGTGAGAGTCGTGGGCGTCTCAGATGATCCCGGCGATCTTGGCAGCAAGCGTGTCGAGTTCGGCGTCGGAGGAGGGGCCGGTCACGACGTAGCTTGCCTGCAGGCCCTGCCAGGTGACGAGGCCGATGTCATCGCGGATGGTCTGGCGAAGCGGCGGGGCGTCTGGCTGCTGGCTCTGCGGCGCAATCAGCTTGGTAAAGGACACCGCAATGACCTCACCCTCGCGGTTGCGATAGACCAGTTGCCCGACCGGACGACCACCGGCTGAAAACAGGCGGGCACCGACGAAGTCGAGATTATCCGCGGAAAGGTTCGGGATACGGAAGGAGACGCCCGTCGTTGCCATCAGCCAGTCGACGATATGGGCCGATTCGCTTGCCGGCACTTCTACAAGATGCCGAGTCTGGCGGGAATAAAGCCGGTAATAGGAGGCGACATCGTCCAGCCAGGCGCGCACGGGATCACCGGCCATGTCGCCATAGGTCACCATATGCGGGCGCCCGGCCACCATGTATCCGGCAGCGGTGCCAAAGCCGAACATCAGCAGCGAGGCGGCGCAGACGAGGCTGAAGGAGGGGCGCAGGTGCCAGCGGGGGCGGCGCGCCTGCGGCAGGCGCACGGCACGTCGCGGCGGTGTTGCAGTCTTGATCGAGCGCACCAGATCAAGCGACACCGGTTCCTTCAGCATGGTCTTGAAGGCAAGGCGGGCTTCGTCATCGGCTTTGCGCAGCATGTCGTTCAGCGCGCGGGCCTGGGGATCGGCGGCCAATAGCGCCTCCAATTCAATCCGTTCGGGCTCGCTGATCTCGTTATCGAGAAGGGCGGAAATGCGCATGTCGAGTGGGGCGTTGCGAAGGCTTTCCATCCATCAGGCCCTGCGTTCGCTGGCATGGGATTTCTGTGCCGCCAGCTCCCGGCGGGATAACAGCATGCGCACGGCGACCGCATCCGGCGTGATGCCCATGACGGCGGCCGTCTCTGCGTAGCTCAAGCCTTCTACCGCGCAGAGCAGGTAAACAGGCGCGCTGGTGTGGGGCAGGCTGTCGAGCACGGGATGGCCGGAAAAACCACCGGCGGTACGGCCAGTGGTCTGCTGTTTGTCACAGCCTTCCGTCGGTTGCGCGAAAGCGCCGTTGTTCCACAGCGCGCGCATCAGCGTAAACACCCAGCGATCCAGCCGCTGCTCGTTGCGCCAGAGATGCGATTTGGCCACCGCCTCTTCACAGGCCTTCACCACCAGCAGGTCGATGCCGGAGGCATCCCCGGTTAGCGCCATGGCAAAGCGACGGATCTGCGGGAGAAAGCCCACCAGGTCGCGTCTGATATCCGTCTTTGGGTTTTTATCGCTCATGAGAACCGCTGGCTTGAATGCTGGATGGTAAGATCTTTCATTAGGCGACTTTAACAAATCAGATCGGGCTTTCCCCAGGCTGTCTCAGAATTGTGCCTCAATTGCGGGAGACTGCGAAAGGTCCGGCGGATTTCCGTAGAAAATATGGCGCTTTTCCAGCGCAATGGCATCGGCGGCCTGGGTAAGGCCGTAGCGATCGCAGGAAAGATTCCACGCGCCGGGCTCGCCGGTGAGCGAAAACAGGTTATAGGCGGCGGGCGGTTTGTGGCCTCCCGGCCCCTGCGATGCCGACGCGATGCCAACCACAGGTACAGAACCATGATGGGTTTTCAGCTGGTAGACCGTGTTGAGATGGGTGTGGCCATGCATCACCAGTTCTGCCCCGCCGACGGAAAGCGCTGCGGCAAACCGGCGGATGCCGATCATGCGCTTGTGCGAAGGGGCGGCCCCCCGCACCGGCGGGTGATGGATCATCACGACGCGAAACAGGCCTTCGTCCTTGGCGCGGTTCAAAAGGTTTGCCGTCTCGCGAGCCTGACGGGCGCTGAAAAAGCCGCCGGCCGAAAACGGCAGCGTGGCATTTGAGGTGGAGCAGCCGATGATGGCGATGGGGCCGCGCTGGCGATAGGTCGGAAACACATGCTCCTCGTCCGGCCAGTCTTCCGGCGCGCCATCGCCGGCAATGAACGGATACCATTCACGTACCGAACGATCATGGGCACCGGGCACATAAGCATCGTGATTGCCGGGTACCACGGTCGTCTCCAGCGGCTCGCCGATGCTGCGCAGCCATTCGCCGGCCAGCCGGATTTCGATCGATGTCGCAAGATTGACCAGATCGCCGGTGATCATCAGGTGATCGGGCTGCTTCAGGCGCATGTCGGACAGCAGCAGATCCAGTGTGTTGACCAGAAGGTGCTTGCGACGATTGCGGTGCCAGTTCACAAAGCCGGTGATGCGTTTCGATGCCAGTTCACGCAGCGTCAGACGCGGAAGCGGTCCCAGATGAATGTCGGAGATATGCGCAAACTTGAACATGGGTCGAGACATAGAGCCAAGGACCCCTGCGGGCAAGGCATGTCGGCAGGAAGGTGGCAATGAGCGGTAAAGGCGTTCCGGAAATTTCAAATTTCGGCACCAGGATGATGGTATTCATGATGCACAAGGTGTTTGCCGTGACGCGCGGCATGACGCTTGGCGTAAGAGCCGCCTGCTTCGATGAAGAAGGCCGCGTTTTTCTGGTGCGCCATTCCTACGTGCCCGGCTGGTATATGCCGGGTGGCGGCGTGGAGCGGGGCGAAACGGTGCCGGCAGCGCTTGCCAAGGAATTGCGCGAGGAAGGCAACCTGGAAATTCTGGGGGCGCCGGAGCTTTTCCACGTCTACCAGAACCGCGCCGCAAGCCGGCGCGACCATGTGGTGTTCTACCGGGTCAATGTGCGCCAGACGGCGCCGCGCCCGGCGGACCGGGAAATCGTCGAATGCGGTTTTTTCGCACTCGATGCGCTCCCGGACAAGGTGACGACGGCGACGCTTGCGCGGCTTCGCGAACTGAGCGGGGAGGCGCAGAAGGCGGACATCTGGTAGGATGCCGCCTCCCGTTCGGGTGATCAGCCGGCAACGCCGAGCGTTTCGCGCCCGTGCTGTGCATCCAGATCGTGCTCCGGGCCAACGGGCACGATGCCGGTCGGGTTGATCGTCGCGTGGCTGCGGTAATAGTGGTTTTTGATGTGCGAGAAATTCACCGTCTCGCGCACGCCCTTGTGCTGGTAGAGGTCGCGCAGATAGCCGGAAAGGTTCGGGTAATCGGCAATGCGGCGGATGTTGCACTTGAAGTGGCCGACATAGACGGCATCGAAGCGCACGAGCGTGGTGAAGAGCCTGATATCGGCCTCCGTCAGCCGATTGCCGACGAGATACCGCTGCGTCGAAAGACGTGTTTCCAGCTCGTCCAGCGTTGCAAACAGCGCCGTTACCGCGCCCTCATAAGCCTCCTGTGTGGTGGCAAAACCGGCCTTGTAGACGCCGTTGTTGACGGTGTCATAGACGACGGCATTCAGCGCATCAATCTCTTCGCGAAGGGCCTGCGGATAAAAGTCGTCCGTGGAGCCGGTGAGGCCGTCAAAGGCTGAGTTCATCATGCGGATGATATCGGCGGATTCGTTGGAGACCACCGTCTGCTGGTGCTTGTCGAACAGTACCGGCACCGTGACGCGGCCGCTGTAATGCGGATCGGCCTTCAGATAGACCTGATACAGCGCGTCCGAGCCAAAGAGGTGGTCTGGCGTTGCCGCCGCATCGTCATCAGGGTTGAATTCCCAGCCCTTGGACAGCATCAGCGGGTGGACCACCGAGACGGAAATCAGATCCTCCAGCTCTTTCAGCCGGCGAAAGATCAGCGTGCGGTGCGCCCAGGGACAGGCGAGCGACACATAGAGGTGATAACGCCCGGCTTCTGCCTTGAAACCGGCCTTGCCGGTCGGTCCTGCCGTGCCATCAGCGGTCACGAAATTGCGGAATTGCGATTCGGAGCGCTTGAACTGGCCTCCTGTGGATTTGGTATCGTACCAGACGTCTTTCCAGACGCCGTCCACGAGCATGCCCATGATGTTTCCTTCCAGATCTTTTGACCGGGCTTCCCGGTTTTGTTGCATTCTGGCAGCCAATGCCCGCAAATGCGAGGCCGCAGAGGGTGACAGTGTGTTTCGCCGGCAGATTTTCCATGGACGATCCAAAAAAATGCTGATAATGCCCTTTGCCGAACGAGGAAAAATCATCTCATGATCCAGGTCCGGACACTTCGACGACGCTGAAAAGCCTGCACTGCGCCTGAGGGTGCTGCCGCTCTTCCTTCGTCCTGTCCGTTATCTGGTTTTAGCTGATCATGAACAAGCATGACCTCGTCTACCTCACTGAAGACGCCTCCCACGATGCCATCATCGACCTGATCAATGCCGAGGCCTTTGGCCCCGGCCGGTTTACCAAGGCTGCCGCCCGCATCCGCGAGCAGGGGCCGCATGACCGGTCGCTGTCCTTCATCTGCGCCGATGATGGCGAGACCATCGGTTCCGTGCGCATGACGGCGGTGAAGGCCGGAGACGTGGATGCCCATCTGCTCGGGCCGCTGGCTGTGCGCCCCTCGCACAAGAACCGCGGCATTGGCCGCGAACTGGTGCGCATCGCCATCGAGGCGGCCCGGCGCAAGGGTTCGCAGGCGGTGATCCTCGTCGGTGATCCCCCTTATTATATGCCGCTGGGGTTCGAAAAAGTGTCCTACGGCGCGCTGACGTTTCCCGGCCCCGTCGATCCCGGCCGGGTTCTGGTCGTGCCGATGGGTGATGACGTGCATAAGCGCCTGAAGGGCGTCATCGCCTGGCAGGACTGGCAACCGATGGCGCTTGCGGCCGCAGCCGAATAGGCGTCAGGGCTTTTTCCATTCCATCAGATGGGCGTAGGGCACGCGGTTATAGGAATCGCGTGCCTCCGGTGGGCCGCCAATGGCCGGCGGTTCGGCAAAGGATACCAGTTGCAGCCGGGCTGCAAGCAGCAGCGCCATGTAGCGGCTCATCGGCCGGTGGTAGTTGAGGATGCGGATGCCGCGCCATTCCTGCCAGTCGGCATGGTCCTCGAGATAGCGATCCACCTTCACATGCAGCTTGCGGCCATTGCCATCGCGCATCCAGGCGGCCCCGCCGCAGGCGGTGATGAACGGGTTGAGATTGGCAATCAGCACGCGGCCCCCCGGCATTGTGACGCGGGCGATTTCCGCGATTGCCCTTTCGATCTCGGCAATATCGATCAGGGTGAGATAACTGACGACCAGATCGAAACTGTCATCCTCGAAGGGCAGGGCCTCGGCCATCGCCTGCCGATAATCGCCATCGGGGTCTCGCATCCGCGCGGTTTTCAGCAGCGGCAGCGTCGGATCGATGCCGGTCACGTCTGGAATGCCCTGCTTTTCCTTGAGCCGCCGGCAGAAGCGGCCTTCGCCGCAGCCGACATCCAGCGCGCGCTGAAAACGTCGGCCCGCAAGCAGCGCGTCGATGGCGGGATCGAGCACGAATTGCCGGCTGAAATCACCGTCACCGCCCTGCGACGTCGTCCAGGCGGCGGCGGATTGAGACCAGCCATTGTCAGTCTGCGGCATCGACAGTCTCCGAAAGCTTCAAAAGCGCTTGCATAGCCAGGTGATCATATGGCCACCGTCAAGATGCTCCAACATGCCGAGCGGGTGATATCCGGCTTTTTCATACACCGTGCGGGCATCCGGGTTCATGGTATCGAGATAGGCGCCGATGCAGCCGCGTGTCTGTGCCTCGGTTTCCGCCATCGCAAGCAGGCGCTGCGAAAGTCCTTGTCCACGAAGCTCTTCGGGAATGAACAGCATCTGCACGTAAAGCCAGCCGCGGGCCGTATAACCGGTGAGCCCACCTTCGATGGCACCTGACGTATTGCGCAGCAGAATAGCAAGATCGCGTCGGTCGCTTTTGCCGAAGCGTGCGATATTGTAGGCGACGAGCGGATCGCGCACTGCCTTTTCGTCATCCGACGAAAGGCTGTCCGTCACCTCGAGAACAGTCAGCATGTAAGGTCCTTTTTGCCTCCGCCGGGATGCCGAGGGCGGCTGTAACCGAAAACAGACACCCTGTCGTCGTCCCTTAGCGTCCCTCGCGCCACCACATGGCAGACACGGCCAGAAGCAGGGCGGCAAGGCCGGCAAAGCCGGCAAACAGCGGCGTCGTATCGATGCCGCGCAGCACGGTTTCATCGGTGAGCCGGATCACCATCCGGTCCGGATCGTTGATGCGCACGGCGCCGCGCACTGGCAGGATGCCGGGAAGAGTGACGCCCGATCCGTTCTCGACCCGCGCCACCAGCCCGCGTGTGGCCTGGGCATAGGGCGCAAGCGTTTCGGTGGTGGACACCATCGCCTTGAACTCCGGCGCATCGACGCTGCCGATATGCACAAGCGTTGAGAACGCACCATTGCTCACCTCGAACAGGCCGGTCTCGTTCATCCGCTGCTCGATGCGGTAAAGGCCGGGGCCTGCGGCGGTAAAGGGCACGGTTTCGGTGCGGCCGGACGGATATTTGATTGTGGCCGGTCCCGGATCGTCGCCAATGGTCTGGCGCGTCGCCTCCAGCGTGCGGCCGATGGCACGCGATGTCAGGGCTTCTTCCTCCAGTTCCGGTTCCTTCATCAGCCAATGTGCGATGCGCCGATAGAGCGCCACATGCGGCCCGCCGCCTTCAAACCCACGCGCCCAGAGCCAGCCCTGATCGGAAAGCAGCATGGCAACCCGGCCTTCGCCCTCGCGGTTCAGCACGAGAAGCGGGCGGTTTCCATCGCCCTGCATAACCGTCTCGCCTTGCGGCTGCGTCACGTCGATGGAGCGGAACCAGCGGCCCCAGGCCGGCGGCTCGGTACTGGCGCCATCAAGGCCACGGGTCACGGGATGTTTTTTGCCAAGCTCCGACAGGCGCGGGAAAAACGGCGCGTTGTGGATCTCGCCTGTTGGCGCTGCCGGAAGGACGGTAGAAAGCGGCGTCGAGGCGATGGAATCCGGTCCCGCATGTTCGGGGCCGGCGGCAATCAGCAGCGCGCCGCCCTTTTCCACATATTGCGCGATGTAATCGTAATAGAGGATCGGCAGCACGTTGCGGTGCTGGTAGCGATCAAAAATGATCAGGTCAAAATCGTTGATCTTTTCGACAAACAGCTCGCGCGTCGGAAAGGCAATCAGCGACAGCTCGTTGATCGGCGTGCCATCCTGTTTTTCCGGCGGGCGCAAAATCGTGAAGTGGACGAGATCGACCGAGGCATCGGATTTCAAAAGGTTGCGCCAGGCCCGCTCGCCCGCATGCGGCTCGCCGGAAACGAGCAGCACGCGCAGGTTCTGGCGAATGCCGTCGATCACGTGGACGGCGCGGTTGTTGGCGGTGGTGACTTCGCCGGGAAGTTCCGCGACGGAAAATTCCATCACATTGTTGCCACCGCGCGGCACGGTGAAGCGGAAGGGAATGGGCGTGCCGGGGGTGGCCTGAAGCGTCGCGATGACCTCGCCATTCATGCGCACCGTCACCGGGGCGACACCGCCTTGCGTGCGCCCGTCATCGAAGACCCGCAGCGTCATGTCCTGCTCTTCGCCGACGATGCCGAAACGCGGTGCCCTGACCACCTCGACACGCCGGTCGAATTCATCGGCGCGGCCAGTGATCAGGCCGTGGATCGGCGCATTGAAGCCGAGATCGGTATTGGGGCCCGGCAGGTCATGGATCTGCCCGTCGGTTAAGAAAACGGCTGCCCCGATGCGGGCCGGCGGCACATCAGAAATGGCGGAGGACAGAGCGGTGAAGAGGCGCGTCGATGGCGTATCGGAGGTTTCGTCGTCTTTTACCTCGACGATGCGCGTCTCGATCTGCGGAAAACGCGAGAAGCGATCGCGCAACTGGGCCAGCGCCTCGTCGGTCTGCGTGCGGCGCTCAGCCGTATCCTGGCTCTGCGAGCGATCGACAACGATCGGAACGACCGTCGACAGCGGTTGGCGGTCTTCCTGCGTCAGCGTCGGGTTGGAGAGCGCCAGCAGAAGAGCTGCAAGCGCAAGGCCACGCAGCAGGGATCCGCGAAGACCACGCCACAACGATATAAGGACGAGGATCGCGGCAAATACGCCAAGGGCTGCAAGCACCGGCAGCGGCAGGAAGGGGGCGAACTCAAGATTCATGGGCGCGCGCTCCTATTGGCCAAGCCGTTCGAGGAGTGCCGGCACATGCACCTGGTCGGCCTTGTAGTTGCCGGTCAGCATATACATCATGATGTTCACGCCGGCGCGGTAGGCATATTCGCGCTGCATATCGTCAGGCGGCACGGTCGGCAGCACCGGCGCACCATTGCCATCGATCGCCCAGGCGCCGGCAAAATCATTGCCGGTGATCAGGAGCGGCGTCACGCCATCGCCGGAGGAGGACAGCTGGCTGCCGGAATTTCGCGCATCCTGACGCGCCTCCACCCAGAGCGGGCTTCCGGCATAACGACCGGGAAAATTCGTCAGAAGATAGAAGGCGCGCGTCAGCACATGGTCTTCCGGCGTCGGTTCGAGCGGCGGAATGTCGATATTGGCAAGGATTTCCTGAAGGCGCTGGCCATTGGCACTGGTGCCGCCGCTATCGAGCGAGGTGAACTGGTCGCGCGTATCAAAAAGCACGGTGCCGCCATTGCGCATATAGGCGTCGATGCGGGAGATGGCGGCGGCCGTCGGCATCGGCGCAGAGGCGGAAATCGGCCAGTAGATGATCGGGTAAAAGGACAGCTCGTCCTTGGTGATATCGAGCCCGACAGGCG
Source organism: Rhizobiaceae bacterium (assembly GCA_027483885.1). GTDB lineage: Bacteria > Pseudomonadota > Alphaproteobacteria > Rhizobiales > Rhizobiaceae > Neorhizobium. The sequence continues at coordinate 25,451 of JAIXTO010000126.1, read as the reverse complement.
CGCCGGGTTCCAGCGTCGTGCGATAGGTGAGGAATTGGCTGAGGCCCTCAAGACCCTGTTCGGAGATCCGGTCGACATCGCTTTCGCCTGTGATGACATAGGCAAGATGCGTCGTGTCCAGCCGCTCCAGCGCCTGTTCATCGCCGGGTTTGGAATCCTGCGCCCGGCTTTCGGTCGGCATAGTGGCAAAGGGCAGGAGTGCCAGCAGCAGAAGGGCTGCCGTCGTGCGCCCAGCGCGCGCGACCCTGCGGGAAAAACCGCCGTTAATGATCAGTACGATCACACCATCGAGAAGGAGAAGCAGCAAGGCGAGGGTGAAGAGGGCAGGGCGCAGAGACACTGCTTCGCGCCCGATCAGGCTGTCGCGGGTGATCGTCAATCCCTCGGCGGCGGATACATTCACCTGATCGAGGCGTGCGCCTGCTGGCAGAAGGTTGACGGCGGTAAAGCCGTCTTCCGAGCCGTAAAGCCCCGGCGGATGGTCAAGGCTTGCGACCGGTGTCTGGCCCGGTGTCGGCGTGATCGGTTTCGCAGCGCCGGTTTCGGCGGTCATGATGCCATCGGCAGTGAGAAGGCGGTACGGCGGCAGCGCCACGGCAGCGGCGCCCGTCTGCGTTGCCGTTTGTGCGCCCCCGGCGCGGGCCGTCTGCACGAGCCGGCGCAGCATTTCGACGAAATTGCCAGAGAGCGGCAGGTTCGACCAGGTTGCTTCGGCGCTCACGTGAAAGAGCACGATGCGGCCGGCCTCCACCTGCCTTGTCGTCACAAGCGGCGTGCCATCGGCAAGGCTTGCCCAGGTGCGCTCCGCCAGATCCGGCGTCGGCTCGGCCAGAACCTGCCGGTTGACCCGCACATCGTCGGCGCGCGGCATTCCGGCAAACGGGCCGAAATTGGGAAAATCCGCCAGCGGCTGCGGTTCTGCCCAGGAGAGCGCGCCGCCGAGCGCCCGTTCGCCCCGGCGCAGCATGACAGGCACCAGCGGATCGTCAGCAGGGGCGGCCGCAAGACGGGGCCCTGCAAAGCGGATCAGAACGCCACCGCGCGCGATCCACCGTTGCAGCGGCTCATAGGTATCGGCCGGCAGACGGCCGATATCGGCCATGATGATGGCGGACGGGTTTCCGGCCAGAATCTCCGGAAGCGAGACGGAAAGATCGGCGCTGCGCGGCTCGATGATATCGGCATAGGGCTGAAGCGCCCGGCTGATATAATAGAGCGGCAGCAGCAGCGGCTGCATGTCATTGCCGCTGTCACCGGAGAGAAGCGCCACGCGCCGGCGCTTGAAGCCATCGTCCAGCAGATGCGTCGCCCCGGCAGTTGCCTTGCCCTCGATGGCGATGCGGGCAAAGTCATTGCGCAGTTCGAAGGGCGCGGACAATTCGGCACTTGCGGTTGCGGCACCTGCCGCAAACTCGATATTGGCCGTGGCAAGCGAGCGCCCCTGCGGATCGAGCGCATTGACGGTGTAGCGGGCGGGGGCGTCGCGGCTGAGGCGGGCGGCGGTGATGGCCATGGCGTTTGCGGTATTGGTAGCCCCCGTCAGGGCCACGGCACCTTCTCCATTGCCCTCGATCAGCCTGATGTCAGCGGGTGAAAGGCTTGCCAGATCAGCCATCATGTCTCCATCATCAGGTGCAGACACACCATCCGACAGAAATGCGACGGTACCGGGGCGTGAGCCGTTGAAGGCTTCCACCACCGCTTCTGCGGCTGTCGCCCGCTGCGGCACCTGTGGCTTTGGTTGCGCCGCGCCGAGTTTTTCGCGTGCCGCGGCTGCACTTCCAGGCACGGCGTCATGCGTCGGATCGGCCGTAAAGACGATGGACACGGGAATATCCGCGGTGTCGGCATCGCCGATCAGCATGTCGGCGGTTTCGACGCGCCGTTCCCAGTCCTCCGCCGTCGACCAGCTGTTGTCGACGAAAAGAACCAGGGGGCCTGCGCTGGAGAGCGTGCCGTTGCGCGGATTGAGCACAGGATTGGCAATGGCAAGAATGATGGCGGCGGCCATCAGCATGCGCAGGAGCGTCAGCCACCACGGACTTTTCGAGGGTGTTTCCTGTCGTTTCAGAACCGTTGCGAGAATGGCAAGCGGCGGAAACACTTCCGCTTTCGGGCGTGGCGGCGTCAGCCGCAGCAGCCACCAGATGGCGGGAAGCACGATGAGCGCGGTGAGGATGACAGGCGTTGCAAAGGCAAAAGCTCCCATCAGCGGGCTCCACCCACGCGCGGCGGATTGCCGGAGAGATAACCATGCACGGCCACCAGCGCCTCCGATGCGAGATGATCGGTGCGGTGGAAGGAAAAGCTCCAGCCGAGCCGGCGCAGCGACTGGCCAAGGTTTTCCCGTCGCGCGAGATAGGCGCGCTGGTAATCCTCACGCAGCGTTTCCGCCCGTCCCGACGTCAGCTTCTCACCGGTTTCCGGGTCGGTGAATTCGGTGCGGCCGCTATAGGGAAAGATTTCTTCCGCGGGATCGGCGATCTCCACCACATGGCCGCGCAGGTTGCGGCGTGAGAGAGGCGTGATGCGTTCCATGATGCGGTCGGCATCATCGAGAAAATCGCCGATCAGCACGATGTCGCTGGCACCACGGATCATGCCCGTATCGGGCAGGCCTTCGGCAAGCGGGGCATGCATGATGGCGGTCGCCAGCCGTTCTGCGGCATTGCGGGCGGAAATCGGCTCCATCACGCCGGGGCAACCGATGCGCTCGCCGGAGCGGGCAAGGATTTCGGCTAGCGCCAGCATCAGCACCAGCGCGCGGCTTTCCTTGGAGACCGAACCGAGCGTCGATTTATACATCATCGACGGCGACATGTCGGCCCAGAGCCAGACGGTGTGGGCGGCTTCCCATTCGAGATCGCGCACATAGGTATGGTCGTCGCGGGCGGAGCGGCGCCAGTCGATGCGGGCGAGACTTTCGCCTTCGCTATAGGGGCGGAACTGCCAGAAATTTTCGCCGATGCCGCGCTTGCGCCGGCCATGCCAGCCGGCAATCACCGTATTGGCGATGCGGCGCGCCTCGACCATGCAATCCGGCACGAGGGCGGCGCGCTGTCTTGCGCGTGCCAGCACGTCATTGCCGGGGGTCTGCGGAACGATCTGGCCAATGGATGCCACGCCTGGTCCTTGCTTCTGTTTCGCCTTGGCGGCAGCGGCCGGTTAGCCGCGTGCCTGCTTGACCAGCCCGTCGATCACGTCGCGAACCGACATGCCTTCGGCGCGGGCGGAAAATGTCAGCGCCATGCGGTGCTGGAGAATGGGTTCGGCCAGCGCATGGATATCATCGATGGACGGTGCGAGCCGCCCTTCGTAAAGCGCACGGGCGCGAGCACACAGCATCAGCGCCTGGCCGGCACGCGGGCCTGGGCCCCATGCAACATGGCGGTCGGTCATGGTATTGCCCTGACCGGGACGCGCCGAGCGCACCAGAGAGAGGATCGCATCCACCACCGTATCGCTCACCGGCATCTGGCGGATAAGCGACTGGATTTCCAGGAGGCGCGGCGCATCGATAACGGCGCGGGCCTTGGCTTCCGATGTGCCTGTCGTATCGAGCAGGATCTGTCGTTCGGCGGCCAGCTCCGGGTAAAGCACGTCCACCTGAAGCAGGAAGCGGTCAAGCTGGGCTTCCGGCAGTGGATAGGTGCCTTCCTGTTCCAGCGGGTTCTGGGTCGCAAGCACATGGAAGGGGGCGGGCAGGTCATAACGCTGGCCGGCTACAGTGATGTGATATTCCTGCATGGATTGCAGAAGCGCCGATTGCGTGCGCGGGCTTGCGCGGTTGATCTCGTCGGCCATCAAAAGCTGACCGAAGACGGGACCCTTGACGAAGCGGAAGGAGCGACGCCCGTTTTCGTCCTGGTCCATCACCTCGGTGCCGAGAATATCTGAGGGCATCAGGTCCGGCGTGAACTGGATGCGGTTGGCATCGAGCCCCAGCACGGTGCCGAGCGTCGTCACCAGCTTGGTCTTCGCCAGGCCGGGCACGCCGACCAGCAGCGCATGGCCACCGGAGAGCACGGCGACAAGCGTGTTTTCCACCACCTGTTCCTGGCCAAAGATCACCTTGGAGACATCTGCGCGCACAGCGGCAATATCGGACAGTGCCCGTTCGGCGGCAGCGACCATTGCCTTCTCATCGAGGGGAGTGTCGGTGGAAGTCATCACGCCCATGTCGGTCTCCATCAGGCTTGGCCCGGCGTCCTGCCGGCTTTGTCGAATCGCGTCTTATCTAGCGAGCGGTCCGTTCTATCCAACTTATTCGCGTGGCGGCGGCTGACAAGAACGTTATGAATGACTATCTCGTGACACGACCCTTAAACCGGAACCATGACTGAAATTATGGCAGGTGAAACGATTAATACCGCAAGGGATGCGGACGGACTGGCCGCGATGATTGCGCGCGCCGCAGACGAGGTGGGAAGCCGCAGCGATGGCTCCGTGCGCGGCCTGCCGCCGGTGGAGCGCTGGAACCCGCCGTTCTGTGGCGATCTCGACATGGAAATCCGCGCTGACGGCACCTGGTTCTACATGGGAACGCCCATCGGCCGTCCGGCGCTGGTGCGGCTGTTTTCCACCGTTTTGCGCAAGGATGAGGACGGCCGCACCTATCTCGTCACGCCTGTGGAAAAGGTTGGCATCCGCGTCGAGGATGCGCATTTCATCGCCGTGGAGATGACGGCAACCGAGCGGGACGGTGAGCCGCTGCTGACCTTCCGCACGCAGATGGGCGATGTGGTGGAGGCGGGGCCTGAGCATCCGCTGCGCTTTGTCATCGAGGGCGAAAAACGCCAGTTGAAGCCTTATCTGCTGGTGCGCGGACGGCTGGAAGCGCTGATATCGCGCGCCGTCATGTATGAGCTGGTGGAGCGGGGAGAGGTGATTGACGTAGAGGGCGTGCCGATGTTTGCCCTGCGCTCCGGCGGTCAAATCTTTCCCGTTATGCCTGCTGATGAACTGGACCAGCTGTCGCAATGAGCCATGCCCTGATCAATCCGGCTTTCTATTCGGCGGCTGAATTTCGACGGCGCGCGCAGAACCAGAGCGGTAGCCCCATCGCAGAGGCCGCGCGCGAGCATGGCGACCACCTGCTCAACCCCGAGATCGTCAGCCATCTGGAAGGCATCACCCTGAAAGATGCCGCCGTGCTGGTGCCTATCGTGAACGATGCCGATGGCGCGAAGGTGATCCTGACGAAACGCACGGCGACGCTGCGCAAACATTCGGGCCAGATCGCCTTTCCCGGCGGAGCCGTCGATCCGGAAGATGGCAGCGTCGAGGTCGCAGCGCTTCGCGAGGCGGAAGAGGAGATCGGTCTGTCGCGTGCCTTCGTGGAACCCGTTGGCCGCCTGCCGGATTATTTTGCGGCAACCGGTTTTCGCATCACGCCGGTGCTGTCTGTGGTGGAGCGCGGCTTTCAACTGACGCCCAACCCGACGGAAGTGGACCGTGTATTCGAGGTGCCGCTGTCCTTCCTGATGGACCCCGCCAACCACAATCGCGGCAGCCGCGAATGGAACGGCACACTTCGCCACTTCTACGAAATGCCCTATGGCGAGTGGAATATCTGGGGCATTACCGCGGGCATTCTGCGCACGCTGTATGAAAGGTTATACGCATGACGAACCTTACCGGAGAAAACCCGGGTGCTGCGTCCCTCACGGGCGCGCCGTGGCTGACCGATCCCGTCGTGCAGCGGGTGTTTTCCCTGTTGAATGCCGATGGCGGCGAGGGCCGGGTGGTCGGTGGTGCCGTGCGCAACGCACTGATGGGTGCGCCGATCAGCGATCTCGATTTCGCCACCACGCTTCTGCCGCAGGCGGTGATGGAGCGTGCCAAGGCAGACGGCATCAAGGCGGTGCCGACAGGCCTCGCCCATGGCACGGTCACGCTCGTCATCGAAGGCCGGCCCTTCGAGGTGACGACGCTGCGCCGCGACATCGAAACCGATGGCCGCCACGCCGAAGTTTCCTTCGGCACCGACTGGCAGGCCGACGCCGAGCGGCGCGATTTCACCATCAACGCCCTCTACGTGACGGCAGATGGCACCGTCATCGACCTCATCGATGGCTTGAAGGATATTCCGACGCGCACGCTGCGCTTCATCGGCGATGCAGAGACCCGCATTGCCGAGGATTACCTGCGCGTGCTGCGCTTCTTCCGCTTCTTTGCCACTTACGGGTCCGGCCGGCCGGATGCGGACGGCCTTCGCGCGTCCGCCAAGGCCAAGGATCGTCTGGGCGGGCTCTCGGCGGAGCGTATCTGGGCGGAGATGAAAAAGCTGTTGTCGGCGCCTGATCCGTCACGCGCGCTGTTATGGATGCGCACCACCGGCGTGCTCGCCGCGGTGCTTCCGGAAAGCGAAAAATGGGGCATCGATGCCATTCACGGTCTGGTCGCGGCCGAACAGTCGCTCGGCTGGACACCGGATGCCCTGCTGCGCCTTGCCGCCATCGTGCCGCCGGATCCCGAGCGGTTGGAGGCTCTGGCCAAGCGCTGGAGACTGTCGAATGCCGAGGCCGAGCGACTGGTTCAGTGGGGCCGCTCGCCGGTGCCGGCCGTCGATCTCGCGGAAACCGCACTCGACCGTCTTCTGTACCGCAATGGCAAGGCCGGGCTTCTGATGCGACTTAAACTGTCGCTGGCCGGCGCCCGCCACGCCGCGCAATCGAGTGACGACGACCTGCTGAAGGCTGCCCGCTGGTCTGCCCTGCTGAAGCGGGCCGAAAAGTTTGAGAAGCCGAAATTTCCGCTCAATGGAGCAGATGCGATGGCGCTGGGCGTGCCAGCCGGCCCGCGCATCGGCCAATTGCTGTCCGAGCTTGAAACCCTGTGGGTTGAGCGCAATTTCACGCTGGACCGGGCAGCCCTTGCCGCCCGGTTGAAGGAAAAGGTCGACGCCGGATCCTGACCCCGTTTCAAGCAGGGTTATCGCATTTGTAACAAGACCCTCACTGCCCTGCCGGGTCGACCGGGGTCTCGCCCCGTCCTTCGGCCCCCACAAGGGAGAGATACGACGCGGCAAGCGTCCCGTTCCTGCGTAAAAGCGCGCGGTTGGATTAGGCCCTCCCCCGTGTGGGGAGGGGACTTGTCTCATAGGCGATGTCCCGCCCTTTCAAGAGGGACACATCGCTGCTCCCACAGGATGCTCCCTCCCGGAGGTCGGACATATTACTCCGGCGACATGGCGGCGGAGGCCTCCACAGGATTATCACTGCGGATGCGCGTCTTGATATTGTCGACCATATTTTCGCGGATCACCGTTTCACCGTGGATGGTGCGAAGATGATCGACGGCGCGGCGCACGACTTCCGCATCTTCGTCGGCGCGGGTATGCCAATCACAACCCGGAACCAGCGTGCCGCATTCAAACAGTCTCATGATGTCCTCCTTGGGTTCCCGGCGGGCGCAGCGTGCCGCGACCGTCCTTTGGACCCAACGGAGAAATCAGCCCGACGTTCCATCCGCGTGGAAAGTATGGCCTTGCACCCGGTTTTCCGGTTTGGCCGGAACATCCGCAGGCAAAACGCGGACGACAAGCCGGCTGGGTTGTTGACAGGACCCAGCTGGCCGGCCGCCGGTCTTCAACCCTATTCCGAAAACGCCCAGGAATGGAAAACAGACGCATGGGCCTGGCCGGGGCGTGTGCTCGCCGGCCCGTGCGTCTTGTCGGTTTTCGTGTCCAGTTGCGTGTTGGCGGCACTGCGTCCGGCCAGCTGTCGGCGAACCTGTTCCACATAGAACGAATGCGGCAGATCCGTATCGCTGCGGGCCCGCAAATCTGCAGCCATGCGATCGATCATTTCGGGGGTATCGATGGGGCGGGCCTGTTCGGCTTTCCGCGGTGTGACGACGCTGTGCAATCCAGGCATGCGATCCTCCTCCGATGCAGTCCAGCAAAAGCTAGCACCTGCAGGATGAAGGACCCGTCGGATTTGTCAATTCACGATTCCTTAATTAATCGGCAAATGTTGCCGCGAATCAGGCATTTGGCTGGGGCATGGGCACTCGCTCAAGGGTTTGCGTGTCCGCTCCCATCAAGGCCAGCGCACCATCGGTGGCATCGAGGACAAGATGGACTCCACATTGCCGCCGGTCTTCAGCCCGAAGATCGTTCCGCGGTCGTAGAGCAGGTTGAATTCCACATAACGGCCGCGGCGCACCAGTTGCTCTTCGCGGTCGGCCTCTGTCCACTCGCGGTTGAAATTGGCTCGGACGAGGTCGGGATAGACGGCGGCAAAGGCGCGCCCGACATCTTGGACGAAAGCGAAATTGGCCTGCCAGCCGCCTTTTTGCTCCTCAGGATACAGGTAGTCGAAAAAGATGCCGCCGATGCCGCGGGCCTCGTTGCGGTGTTTTAGGAAGAAATATTCCTCGCACCAGGCCTTGTAGCGCTCGTAATCGGCAACGCCGTCATGGGCTTGGCAGGCCTGTTCCATGGCCTTGTGAAAGGCGAGGGTATCGGGATCTTCCTGGGTGCGGCGCCGGTCGAGAACCGGCGTCAGGTCCGCACCGCCGCCGAACCACTGGCTGGTGGTCACCACCATGCGGGTGTTCATGTGAACGGCCGGCACGTTGGGATTGACCGGATGGGCAATCAACGAAATGCCAGAAGCCCAGAAGCGCGGATCTTCGGCCGCACCCGGCATCTGCTTGCGGAATTCCTCGGAAAATTCGCCATGCACGGTCGACGTATGGACGCCGACTTTTTCGAACACGCGGCCTTGCATCATCGACATGCGCCCGCCGCCGCCTTCGCCCGCCTCGCGCAGCCAGTCTTTTGGCTGGAAGCGGCCGGGGGCGCGATCGCTCAACGGGCCGGACAATTCATCTTCCAGCGCCTCGAAGCTCCGGCAGATCGAGTCGCGTAACTGCTCGAACCAGGCGCGCGCCTCAACCTTCTTGCCCTCGATGTCGTCAGGCAGGCCGAGCGGAATGTGCGGTCTTTCCATGGCGGTTTTTCCTTCTTGCCGTGCGGCCGAACGTGCGGCTGCCCGCAGCGCATGATGACGCCGGACTTAACCCGGCGCCTTGCCCGAAAGCAACCGCGCAAGTTTGACCGCATCAAGGAGAGCCGCCCCTGCGGTTGTTTTCCTGGGAGAATCGACTCGCAAAGCTTGGTCTACAGGGCTATCTTGGGCCGCAATCCAAGGTATGGCTCGTGAAAGCCCCGAGGTGACGCGCATGGCGAAATCCCCGCCGCTTGACGGCTTGAAGCGCAGGATCAACCGGCACCGGCAGGAAATGGCCGGCCAGCAGCAGGGCCATTTCGTGCGGGAAACCTACCGCCTGTCCCGAGAGGAAGCGCGCCAGAAAGCCCGCGAGTGGTTCGACAGTTTTCCAAAGGCTGCCTATTGGACCGAGGTGGAAAGCTGGCGCCAGCTGGAAGGCGATTGCATCGAGTTTACCATGCGCCGGCTGCCAACTGCTGATTGAAGTTGTTGCGTATTCCCGAAAACGCTAAAATTATAACGGCTGGTTAAACAGAACCGCAAAACTTTCGCTGCTAGATGTGTCGACATGCCTGATCCTGAACGGTCGGCGGTAGACCTGACCCAGCGGAGAAACGATGTATTCGTCGTCCATCAATGCCACAGCCTCATCGGCGCTTTCCCTGCTCGGCGGCACCAGCCGGGCCCTGAACGAGACGACGGCCCGTGTGGCCTCCGGCCGCGATGTCAATCGCGCCGCAGACAACGCCGCCTACTGGTCAATCGCAACCACGATGAAATCCAGCAACCTGTCGCTGTCGAGCGCCGAGGATGCGCAGGCCTTTTCCGCAGCGATTGCCGATACGGCAGCCGTTGGCATGGCGGCCGCAACCGACATCATGTCGCAGATCCAGTCGAAGCTGATCCTTGCCAAGAGCCCGGGCGTCGACAAGGATGCGGTCAATTCCGAGATCAGCCAGCTGAAAGAGCAACTGACCACCGTGATCGACAGCAGTTCCTTCAATGGCCAGAACTGGCTGAAGACCGCAGCCGGCGAGCGGCCGAAGGTGGAAAGCATGGTGGGTTCGGTCACCAGCGATGGCAATGGCGATGTCTCGGTCAACGTCCTCGATTTCGACAAGGCAAGCTCGACGCTTGTGGCCAAGGGTGATGCGACCGACGGCCTCCTGACCCGCGCCTATTCCGGGATTTCCCAGTCGGGTGCTGCCTATGATTATTATCTGCTCGATGCCGGCTCCGTCGTGCCGAATGCTGCCGGTGCCCGCGAGATCGGCGTGTCGAAGGACACCACGTCTGACGAGATCGACGGCATGATATCGGCGGTCAACAGCATGATGGCCAGCATGATCGATGGCGGCTCCGAGATCGGCGCCACCAGCAGCCGCATCTCCTCCAATGTCGATTTTCTGCAGAGCCTGCAGGATATTACAGAGATCGGCATCGGCCGCATGGTGGATACCGACATGGAAGAGCAGGCGGCGCGACTGTCCGCGCAGGGCGTCCAGCAGCAACTGCAGACGATTGGGCTCAACATCACCAATGCATCGATGGCGAAAACCATGATGCTGTTTGCCTGATCAAGCCGGCGGCCACGCCGCCGTGCTGCCGAGCTTCAGGCCGTGGCCTTCGACTGCTTCCCTTGTCTGTCGAGGCGCCGCGCCAGGATGAAAGTGCCGACGGGGTCCGCCGTCGGCACTTTCATTTTGAGGCAGAGTGTTTTCAAGCAGCGGCCGTGACGCACCCTGTTGACAAGGGGAGCAGCACGGGAGTGCGCCGGATGCAGTCATCGCCACGCGCGTCCGACTGTCCCGGACGCGCGTGGCGATCAAGTCCGTCCGAGATCGGTTAGCGCCGGCGACGCGGTTTTGCCTTGGCAACAACGGTTGGTTTCGGGCCCTTGGGGGAGGGGGGCGCAGGTGGTGCGGGGGCGGCGGCAAGAATGGTCTCGGCCTCCGGTTCCGGCGCAGCGTTCAGGGCAGGCACGGTTGCCGGTGCGGGTTCTGGAGGCGCCACGGCGATGTCTGCGGAGGCTGTGACGGGAGCCGTATCCTCTTCCGTGTCCGGTTGTTGTGCGGCCGCGGGTTCTTCGGGGGCCTCCGGCAGATCCACCAGCGCAAGCTCCGGCAGCATTTCCTCGATCTCCACCACGGCTTCCTGCGGCTCGGCCGGACTTTCCGGCACTTGCGCGGGCTGCGGGCTTGCGGCTTCTTCGGCGAGGACGGGGGCAGCGAGAAGATCCGTCAGGGATGTCGGCAGTGGCTCGGCTTCAGCCGCTTCATGAGGGATCGTTTCGATTGCGGTTTCCGGTTCCGGCAACTGTTCCGGCAAGGGATCGGGCAAAGGCTCTGGCACAGAGGCCGGAGCGACGGCCAGGACAGGCAAGGTCAGGATCGTCGCATCCGCCAGAAGCGGTGCAATCTGGTCCTTTGCCTTCGCTTTCGTGTGTGCCGCGGTGCCGGCCAAGACCTTGCGCAGGATTTCCGTCACCGGCAGGTGGTTCGGCAATTCCGTATTGGTGTGGTGGCCGGCCTGCGGCACCACTTCATCCACCGGGATGGCGTGTCGCGAATTGATTTCGCCGAACCAGTCCCATTCGCCCATCACGTCGATGACGTGGCGGAAGGGGCGCGGCATGGCGATGCGCGCACTGATGGTGACGATGCGCGCCCGTGCGGCAAGCACATTTGCGGCGGCTGCATCCGCGTGAGCCAACCGGTAAAGCGCTTCCGAAATGACGAGATTGCCCTTGGAATGGCCAAGGATCAGGTTGAAGGACAGGCGCGGATGGGCCAGCAGCGCACCGACCGTCTGCGTGTCGAGGCTCGCCTCCGCCAGCTTTTCGAGGCTAAGCTTGGGCGCCACGCCAAATTGCGGCCGCCCGAAAAATTCGTCCAGACGCTCGAACTGGTGGCGAAAGCCGTTGAGATAACCGAAGAGAAAATAGCCCCCGAGCGCCTCGGTCATCACGTCGGCAATCCCGTAGCCGGAGACAACCACGGCCACCGGCTTTTCGATGGCATCGGCGATGTTGCGGGCAAAGGCGGCAGAGCCGAGCGCCGACGAGCCGACGCCGGCAACCGCCAGCGTATCGATCGCCTCGCCGCCACCCAGAAGGTAGTCGTCAATCGTGTCGCAGAGCTTGAGCGGAGCCCCGCCGGTCGGCGGCACGATGAGGATGGCGCCCTCGGCGGCAAGACAACTGCTGATATAAAAGGCTTCTTCGGCCGTCACCGTTTTGACGTCGTAGAACAGCGCGTCCAGCGTGGTATTGCGCCAGCGCAGGCTTTCCAGCGACAGATTGCGCAACGGCGAATGCTGTATTCGTTCCGGAAGGCTGAGTGTGCGGGCAAACTGGGTGATGGAATGGGTGAATGCGGATGGGAACATGCGGTCTCTCCGAGGCTGGCGAGTGTTCTGAATATGCATTCTCGAACATAAGCTTCGCACAGATACCGGACTTCGCCAATACTACTTCGAGCTGTATCAGCCGTTCCAGCCAATTTGCCGCATGGCCTCGCCGGTGATCATCGCAGCCGAGATCGCCACATTGACCGACCGCTGGCCCTCGATCATCGGGATGATCAGCCGTGCATCGCAAAGATCATGCACCGTGTCAGGCACGCCGGCACTTTCGCGGCCAAACAGCAGCACGTCGTTGTCGGCAAAGAGAAAATCGGTGTAACGCGTGGCAGCCTTGGTGGACGCGAGCACCAGCCTGCGGTTTTCAGACAGTCGCCAGGCATTGAAGGTCGACCAGTTGACATGGCGCGTCATCGTCACGCTTGCCAGATAATCCATGCCGGCGCGACGCAGGTTCTTGTCCGAGAGCACGAAGCCCGCTGGCTCGATGATATCGACGCCAAGGCCAAGACAGGCGGCAAGACGCAGGATGGTGCCGGTATTGCCGGGAATGTCTGGCTGGTAAAGCGCGATGCGAAGCAAGGTCATGAGGCGGCCTGTGATGCGGTTGGACAGCAAAGGCTATTTCACCCCCGGGCCTGTCACGCAACCGTCACGGTATCCACTTGTGGTCGGCCTGTGCAGATTCCGGCTTTTCAAATTTTTTCTTTGCTGGTAAGTGCTGATCATCTTCAACGCCAGCCAAAGGAGGCCTCCATGGAAATGACCGTGTTTTTGCGCTTCCGACCGCAGACCTTTCTGCTTCTGGCCTAGGCGTCCGCGGTTCTCGCAAGCCATCTTTTCCCACCTGTCGTTTTCAAGGCCATAGCTGGCCTTGCCATTTGAACTTTGCCGTGTGCCGGCCCTTTTGACCCCCCGCGTATCCACGTTGCGCGGTCGCCGCGGCAGTCCGATTGACGGAGCCTATCATGTTTGCCTGGTTCGAAAGTCGCGTTAACCCCTATCCCGCCGGAGAACCCGGCCTGCCGCCTAAGGGCCTTTTTGCCTTCTGCTGGCACTATACAAAGCCCGTCTGGCCGTGGCTTTTGCTGCTTGGCACCTGCTCGATGGTGATTGCGGTGGCCGAAGTGCTGCTCTACCAGTTCCTCGGCAATATCGTCGACTGGCTGAGCAATGCCGACCGCACCACATTTTTGGCGCAGGAGGGCGGGCGGCTTGCCATGATGGCAGCACTTCTTCTGGTCGGCCTGCCGCTCGCGGGCCTGATGCATACGGTGACGATGCATCAGGTGCTGGCGGGCAATTTTCCGATGATCGCACGCTGGCAGATGCACCGCTTCCTGCTGCGTCATTCGATGACCTTCTTTGCCAACGAATTTGCCGGCCGCGTCTCAACGAAGGTGATGCAGACCTCGCTTGCCGTGCGCGATGCGGCGATCAAGATCATCGACGTCTTCGTTTATGCGGTGAGCTTCTTCGTCTCGATGCTGGCGCTGGTCGCCTCCGTTGACTGGCGCCTCGGCGTGCCGCTGGTGCTGTGGATCGTCATCTACGGCCTCATCCTGCGCACCTTCATTCCCAAGCTGCGCAAGCTTTCAAGCGAACAGGCCGATGCCCGCTCGATGATGACCGGCCGCATCGTCGACAGCTATACCAATATCGCCACCGTCAAGCTGTTCTCCCATGCGGGGCGCGAGGAAACCTATGCCAAGGAAGGCATGGACGCCTTCCTCGTTTCCGTTCACCGGCAGATGCGCCAGATTTCGCTTCTGAATATCTGCGTCGATATCAACAATGCCTTCGTGCAGTTCTTCGTTGCCTCGCTCGGCATCTGGTTCTGGCTGGAGGGCAGCGTCAGCGTCGGGGCGATTGCCGTCGCCATCGGCCTTGCCATGCGCATCAACGGCATGTCGCAGTGGATCATGTGGGAAGTCGCCGCGCTGTTTGAAAACATCGGCACGGTTTATGATGGCCTCGGCATGATGACGAAGCCGCACGAGATCATCGACCGTCCCGCGGCAAAGCCCTTGTCGGCGCAGAAGGGCGCCATCGTTTATGACGGCGTGCGCTTCCATTACGGCAAGCAGAAGGGTGTTATCGAGAACTTTTCGCTCTCCATCCACGCGGGCGAGAAGGTGGGCCTTGTCGGGCGTTCCGGCGCCGGCAAAACGACGCTGATGAACCTTCTTCTGCGCTTTTACGAGCTGGAGAAGGGCCACATCCTCATCGATGGGCAGGATATCTCGCATGTGGCGCAGGACAGTCTGCGTGCGCTGGTGGGCGTGGTGACACAGGATACCTCGCTGCTGCACCGCTCGATCCGCGATAACATCGCCTATGGTCGCCCGGATGCGACCGATGCGGAGATCATCGAGGCTGCCAAGCGCGCCAATGCCTGGGATTTCATCCAGGCTCTTGCCGACCAGCAGGGGCGCGCAGGCCTTGATGCGCATGTCGGCGAACGCGGCGTCAAGCTCTCCGGCGGCCAGCGCCAGCGTATCGCGATTGCCCGCGTCTTCCTGAAGGACGCGCCGATCCTGGTGCTGGACGAGGCAACCTCCGCACTCGATTCGGAAGTGGAGGCTGCCATCCAGGAAAGCCTGTTCAAGCTGATCGAGGACAAGACGGTGATTGCCATTGCCCATCGTCTTTCGACGCTGACGCAGATGGACCGGCTGATCGTGCTCGATGCCGGCCAGATCGTTGAAATGGGGACGCATACGGAACTGGTGGAGAAGGGCGGCATCTACGCCGACCTGTGGAACCGCCAGTCGGGCGGCTTTCTGGGCGACGATGCCGATGACAAGGCGGAAGCGGCGGCCGAGTAATTGCGGCCATCCAACCCGCGACAGACACCGGGCCGGTCACGCCGGCCCGGCAATCGGCCCGATAGGCATTGGCAATGCATTTACCACGCCGCTTAAAGGCTTGGATTGGCTTTTGGTTTAGGATGATCTCCTGTTGATCCGGGAGAATGCGCGATGTCCATCATCACCAGCATGCAGCCTGATCCGAACGCCAACGGTCGTCAGGCCGTTGCTCTTCTCTTGCGCCTCGGGCTGGACCTCAGCCCTGTCAATTTCGAGCTGATGACGCTCCTCATCGAGGGCGAGCGACCGGAGATCAAGCGCCGTTTCGCACTGCTTCCCCGCCCGATCGATCCGCAGGAATGGGCCGCCATGGCGCGTGATCTCCTGCCGCAGCATTTTCAGACAGGCCAGCGCCTGACCGCTGCCCTGTCGCTGCTCGATGCCGCAACGGAGTTGCGTGGGATCCTTTCGGCCGTGGACGAGACGGTGAGCGGCAGCCTGCAGAAAATCGAAAAGGCGGCGACAGTGCTGCAGGCCTCCCCCACGTTGTCGCCAGCGCAGCTTGCACATGTGCTGAAGGCGGTGACAGATGCGTGCGCCGCAGAACTCGAGGCCACAAGGCAGGTGATGCAGGCGCTGGACGACTGGGCCGGACCTCTCTCCACAAGGCCGGCTCCGGCCTTGTCGCTTTCGTCCACCGCCACCCAGTCTGTGGCTGGCACTCTGGATTTTGCCGGGGTAGGGACAGGAACAGGGGCAGGAGGTGCTGCGGGATCTGCTGCCGGCGCCTCAGACGTGTCCCGCCCGGTTGCGGCGGCCCCTCTGGTCCACGGTCTGGTCGGCCGCGCCGCTCTGATGGGCCGTATGAAGGCGATGACGACGGATGGCAACCAGCTTGATGGGTCAAGCCTGCTGCTCTGTCGCCTGAAGGGCCTTGAAGCCTATCAGCGGCCGGCCATGACCGGTGCGCGTGATTTTCTCCTCGATACGCTTGGCCAGCAGGCCGGCCGGCTGATGAGCAAAGAGGAATTGGCCTCCTGGATCCAGATGGACGAACTGGGCATGCTCGTCACCTTCACCGACGACCTGTCCCTGACGGATCTTGGCCGGCGGATCGGGCGCATTCTGGAAACCACCGTGCGCCTTGCCCGCAAACGCATCCCCGACCTGCCGAATGTCCAGTGCCGGCTTGGCGCAGCCAGCGCCTTTGGAGCGGTGACGCCGGCGCAACTGTACGACAACGCCCGTCTGGCGCTCCAGCGCGCGGAATTTCGCGGCGACGATACGCTGGTGACCACCACGGTATCCGGGCGCCTGCCGACAGACCGCCATTACGAGGCTCTTTACGGCCGCCAGACGCGGTAGCGGACCGGCCACATTGCCAATATTTAAGGCGGTGTGCGTCTTGCTGCGGGCGCGAAACGGCCTATACCCAAGGGCATGATCGACGCCCTGTTCCATTTTTTCGAGACCCGCATCCGGCCCTTCGCCCCAAGGGCGGATCTGCAGCCGCCGCGCGCGACCTTCGCCTTCATCTGGTTCTATGTGCGCCAGGCAAGGACGCCGTTTCTGTTGATGCTGGTGCTGGGCGGCCTGACGGCAGCCATCGAGGCAGCACTCTTCTGGTTCGTCGGACGGCTGGTCGATATTCTCTCGAGCATCGACCGCGCCGCCGGCTGGGCCGGGCTTTTGTCGGCCCATGGCAGTGAACTGGCCGGCATGCTGGTGCTGATTGCCGGCGTGCGCTTTCTGGTGACCATGCTGACGGCACTGGTCGACCAGCAGGTGATCACGCCGGGCTTCTACAACATGGTGCGCTGGCAAGCCTATCAGCACGTGGCGCGCCAGTCGCTGTCCTTTTTCCAGAACGATTTTGCCGGCCGCATCGTCACAAAAGTCTGGTCCGGCGGGCAGGCGACGGGAGATCTCGTCACCTCGCTCATGGAAAGCGTCTGGTTCGTCGGTATCTATTCGGTGTCCATGCTGGCGCTGATCGGCGGTCTCGATTGGCGCCTTGCCGTCATTGTGCTGGTCTGGGTCGGAATCTTCTCGTTTCTGGCGCGTTATTTCGTGCCGCGCATCCGCTTTCATTCGCGTGAAACGGCGGAAGCGGCCTCCATGCTGTCGGGGCGCATGGTGGATGCCTATAGCAATATCCAGACGCTGCGGCTGTTCGGTCGCGACGAGGTGAACGACCGTTACATGCGTGAAGGTTTTGACACGTTCCAGGCCTCCACCATGATGTTCACCCGCTTCATCACCGGTGTGCGCGCTTCGATGGCGCTGCTCTCCGGTGTGATGATCACCAGCATGGCGGCGCTCTGCATCCATCTCTGGCTGGATGGGCGCATCAGCTCAGGCGCGGTGGCGTTCACGCTGGCGCTGGTGCTGAGGCTCAATTTCCTGCTCGGCCGCCTGATGACGCAGTTCAACGGCATCATGCGCAATTTCGGCACGGTGCAGAACGCTGCCGAGCTGATCTCGCAGCCGGTGTCCTTGATCGATGTCCCTGATGCGCCGGCGCTCCTCGTGCGCCAGCCGGAAATCCGCTTCGAGAATGTCAGCTTTCATTATGGCCGCGCCTCCGGTGTCATCGATCACCTCAACCTCACCATTCGTCCGGGCGAAAAGGTCGGGATCGTCGGCCGCTCGGGGGCGGGCAAGTCAACGCTCGTCAACCTACTCCTGCGCTTTTACGACGTGGAGGCAGGGCGCATCCTGATCGATGGGCAGGATATCGCCAAGGTGCGCCAGGAGACGCTGCGCCAGGAGATCGGTATGGTGACGCAGGATACGTCGCTGTTGCACCGTTCCATCCGCGACAACATCCTTTTCGGCCGTCCCGGCGCGACGGATGAATTGCTGCTGGCCGCCGCACGCCGGGCCGAAGCGGACGACTTCATCCTCTCACTCGAGGATCAGCGCGGCCGCACGGGATTTGACGCCCATGTCGGCGAGCGTGGTGTCAAGCTCTCCGGCGGTCAGCGCCAGCGCATCGCCATTGCCCGCGTCATGCTCAAGGATGCGCCGATCCTGGTGCTGGATGAGGCGACGTCGGCGCTTGATTCGGAAGTGGAGGCCGCCATCCAGTCCAACCTTGACGAGCTGATGAAGGGCAAGACGGTGCTTGCCATCGCCCATCGCCTGTCCACGATCGCCGCACTCGACCGGTTGATCGTGATGGACAAGGGCCGCATCGTGGAAGAAGGGACGCACGCCGAGCTTGTCGCCTCCGGCGGGCTTTATTCGGAGCTTTGGGCCCGCCAGTCCGGCGGCTTCCTTGATCTGGACGAGCCGGCCTGACCGGCAGCGTTCGTTCAGGGTGCCGGAATCCCGAGATCGGCCACGAGCCCATAATGGTTGGAGCCGTGATTGTCGGCGATACGCTGGATATGGCGAAAGACCAGCGGCGCGCGGATATAGATGTGGTCGATGGGTACACCCAGGGAACCGGCGATGATCGGCCAGGTCGCCGGCTGGCGCGTTGCAGCCTTCAGGCCGGTCTGCTTGAGAAACTCCAGCATGTCGGGCGAAATGCTCGAGGCATTGAAATCGCCCGACAGGATCAGCGGGCCGGTCAATCTTGAAAACATTCGCACCGCACCCTGAAGCTCTTCGTCGTGATAGCTGTCGAAATAGGGCTTGGTGAGGTGGATGGCGGCGACATTGACGTCGCCCACCGGCAATTGCACCCGGGCCGTGATGAACCGGTGGTAGGCGAAGGAACTGAGGCTCTGGACCGTGCCGTTCTTCATCGGAAAGCGCGACAGCATCATCAGGTCGCAGCTTTTGGTCTGCTCGCCGCAGCCGATCCGGTAGGGATAGACCGCAAACAGCCGCGGCAGATCCGAGGTCAGCCCGCGTGCTTCCATGATGTTCACCACATCGGCTTTCGACGCAATGATTTCGTCAACGATGTCTTTTGCATGCTCGAAATTCGTGCCGAGCACGTTGAACGACAAAAGCCGGAATGTCTGGCCGGGCGCCTGCGAGAACTCCACCGCATAACGCTGCGACAGCATGTAGCCATGCACGCTGAGCGCGATGGCGGCCACAAGCACGATCACGCCAAAGATGTTGAAGCGGATGAGCAGTGCAACCGAGACCGAAATGACTGCAATGATCGCCAGATGCAGATGTAGGTTATGGAAAATCGTAACGAGAAATATATCAGTGACAAATCGCGTCGTGATCAGCAGCAGAACGAGCGCTGTAATCAATGAAATACTGAAAGACAGATGATGGCGCATGGGGTTCCATTGCGTGCCGGCAGGATAAGCTGCCATATCACGCGCCGTTGTGCGCCGCAACAAACGGCGAAAGGCTACGCTCATCTGTTTTCGGCAGGCTTCAGGGGTGGTGGGGGCAAGACGCAACGCGCGGGTGTGGCACGGATGCACGCATGGCTTTCTTGGCGGATGTCATGCCCGCGACAATGTGCCCATATCCTGTTGCCGACACTGGACTTATTGTGAGATCACGCATAGAAATCGCACGGGGAGAATAGAGTCCAATTGTGTCCGAATTGGATTCCGACGGGGCGAGGGGCCATGCAATTTTACGAAATTTCTGCGCAGAGGATGGTTTGACCGTGAGCGAGCACGACACGAATAGCGGAAGCGTGGGCGAGCCCACTCGCCGCGATTTCCTTTATCTGACGACCGGCATGGCGGGTGCCGTGGGTGCCGCGGCTGTGGCCTGGCCATTCATCGACCAGATGCGCCCGGACGCATCGACACTGGCGCTTGCCTCCATCGAGGTGGACGTGTCGAGCGTCGAGCCTGGCATGTCGCTGACCGTCAAGTGGCGCGGCAAGCCGGTCTTCATCCGCAACCGCACCGAACAGGAAATTGCCGAAGGCAAGGCTGTGGCTCTGGGGGACCTCAAGGACCCGGTTGCGCGCAACGCCAATATCGCACCTGATGCGCAGGCGACCGATGTCGACCGCTCCGCCGGTGAAGGCAAGGAAAACTGGATCGTGATGATTGGTTCCTGCACCCATCTCGGCTGTGTTCCGCTTGGCCAGTCCGGGGATTTCGGCGGGTGGTTCTGTCCCTGCCATGGCTCGCATTACGATACTGCGGGCCGCATTCGTAAAGGCCCGGCACCTCAGAACCTGGCCATTCCGACGTTTACATTTGCGACCGATACCGTGATCCGGATCGGGTGAGGGGACACAGCATGAGTGGGCATTCCAGTTACCAGCCTTCCACGGGCATCGAAAAGTGGATCGATTCGCGGCTACCCCTGCCGCGCATGATGTATGACAGCTTCATCGCCTATCCGGTGCCGCGCAACCTCAACTACGCCTATACGTTCGGCGCCATGCTCGCCGTGATGCTGGTCGTGCAGATCCTGACCGGCGTGGTTCTGGCCATGCACTATGCGGCCGAAACGACGGTCGCCTTCAATTCCGTCGAAAAGATCATGCGTGACGTGAACCACGGCTGGCTGTTGCGCTACATGCATGCCAACGGCGCCTCGTTCTTCTTCATCGCCGTCTACCTTCACATTGCCCGCGGCCTCTATTACGGCTCCTACAAGGCACCGCGCGAAATCCTCTGGATCCTCGGCGTCGTCATCTATCTCCTGATGATGGCAACTGGTTTCATGGGTTATGTGCTGCCCTGGGGCCAGATGTCCTTCTGGGGGGCAACCGTCATCACCGGCTTCTTCTCGGCGTTTCCGCTGGTCGGCGAATGGATCCAGCAGTTCCTGCTTGGCGGCTTTGCCGTTGACCAGCCGACGCTGAACCGCTTCTTCTCGCTGCATTACCTCCTGCCCTTCATGATCACCGGCGTGGTGATCCTGCACGTCTGGGCATTGCACGTGACCGGCCAGACGAACCCGACCGGCATCGAGGTGAAGACCAAGACCGATACGGTTCCGTTTACGCCCTATGCGACGCTGAAGGATGCGTTTGGCGTTTCGCTCTTCCTGATGGCCTATGCCTGGTTCGTCTTCTACATGCCGAATTATCTGGGTCACCCGGATAACTACATCATGGCAAACCCGTTGAAGACGCCGGCCCATATCGTGCCGGAATGGTATTACCTGCCGTTCTACGCCATGCTGCGCGCCATCACCTTCAATGTCGGCCCGATCGATTCCAAGCTTGGCGGCGTGCTCGTGATGTTCGGTGCGATCATCATCCTGTTCTTCCTGCCCTGGCTCGATACGTCCAAGGTTCGCTCGGCCGTTTATCGTCCCTGGTACAAGCTGTTCTTCTGGATCTTCGTGGCAAACGCCATCCTGCTCGGCTGGCTGGGCGCGATGCCGGCGGAAGGCATCTATGTCGCCCTCTCACAGGCAGGCACGGCGTATTACTTCGGTTTCTTCCTCGTCATCATGCCGCTTCTCGGCCTTTTCGAGACGCCGCGGCGCATCCCCAACTCGATCACGGAGGCGGTTCTTCAAAAGAACGGCACCGTGACCGCCGACATGCGCGCCTGACGCCTGTGACCGAGAGGACGAATACGATGAAAATGCTTGTCAAAAGCCTCCTGTCCCTGGCTCTGGTCGCCGGTCTTGCATCCGGTGCGGCCGCCGCGGAGGAAGGCGCGCATGCCGAAGGCGGCACGCCGCATTACCCGATCCACAAGCCGCAGGAGATGGACTGGAGTTTTGCCGGTCCCTTCGGGCACTATGACAAGGGCCAGTTGCAGCGTGGCCTGAAGGTCTATACCGAAGTCTGTTCCGCCTGCCATTCGATGAGCCTTGTCTCCTTCCGCACGCTGGAGAACCTCGGTTATTCGGACGCGCAGGTGAAGGCGTTTGCCGCCACGCACGAAGTGCAGGACGGGCCGAACGATGCCGGCGAAATGTTCACCCGCAAGGCTGTGCCTTCGGACCATTTCCCGTCGCCGTTCCCGAACGAACAGGCAGCGGCCGCCGCCAATGGCGGGGCGGCACCGCCTGACATGTCGCTGCTGGCCAAGGCGCGCGGCGTCACCCGCGGTTTCCCGCAGTTCATCTTCGATATCTTCACCCAGTATCAGGAAGGCGGGCCGGACTATATCCACGCCCTGCTGACCGGTTACCAGGAACCGCCGGCCGGCGTCGAAGTGGCTCCGGGCACGCATTACAACCCCTATTTCATCGCGTCCGCAGCGCTTGCCATGGCGCCGCCGCTGTCGGATGGCCAGGTGACCTATGACGATGGCGCACCGCAGACGCTGGATCAGTATTCGCGGGATGTGGCCGCCTTCCTGATGTTTGCCGCAGAGCCGCATCTGGAAGAACGCAAGCGCACCGGCTTCATGGTTATGGTGTTCCTGGCGATCTTCTCCATCCTCATCTATCTCACGAAGAAGTCGGTTTACGCCCGCAAGGAACATTGAGCTTATCGCTCCGGATGACTAGAAAGGCGGCTTCGGCCGCCTTTTTCATGAAGTCGCGGCATATGTTTTACCCATAGACACTCAGCGGAAGATCCGATGTCCGATATTGCAACGACGCTCGCCACCGCCATCCGCGCCATTCATGATTATCCGAAGCCGGGAATCATCTTTCGCGACATCACCACGCTTCTCGGCAATGCCACAGCCTTTCGGCAGGCGGTGGATGAACTGGTGCGGCCCTATGCGGGGCTTGCCATCGATCAGGTCGCCGGCATCGAGGCGCGTGGTTTCATTCTGGGCGGCGCCATGGCGCACCAGCTGTCCTCCGGCTTTGTGCCGATCCGCAAGAAGGGCAAGCTGCCGCACCAGACCGTGCGCATGGCCTATAGCCTGGAATACGGCACGGACGAGATGGAAATGCATGTGGATGCGGTCCGCCCCGGCGACAAGGTGATCCTCTGCGACGACCTGATTGCCACCGGCGGTACCGCCGAAGGTGCCGTCAAGCTGCTGCGCCAGCTGGGTGCCGATGTGGTGTCTGCCTGCTTCGTCATCGATTTGCCGGAATTGGGCGGCCGCAAGAAGCTCGAGGCGCTCGGCGTCGAGGTGCGCACACTGGTTTCCTTCGGCGGCCATTAGGCTGCGATCGTCGGGTCTTGTGCGGGTGTCGTGTCAGGCGTAGCCTCGGCGTATAACAAGCCGGGGAACGACGATGGATCTTCATACGCTGATCGCCTTTGGGGCGACGTTTTTTGTGTTTGCCGCAAGTCCCGGCCCGGACAATATGACGATCCTGGCGCGCACCGTGCATAGTGGTGCGGCCTCCGGCATCGCCTATGGGCTGGGCACGGTCACCGGCATTTTGATTTTTCTGTTTCTTGCCGCCTTCGGCCTGTCGGCGGTCGCCGGCGAGATGGGCTTCGGCATGACCGTGTTGCGTTATGCCGGCGCTGCCTACCTCATCTGGATGGGCATCCGGATGTGGACCTCGCCGGCGCGCGCTCCGGCGGAAAAGGCGATTGCCCATGCCGGCGATCTCCGGCGCGGCTTTTTCGCCGGGATTGTGCTCAACCTCGGCAATCCCAAAATGCCGCTGTTTTATATAGCACTTCTGCCGAATGTCGTTGGCCCGAACCTGACGATTTCCCAGGCCGCAAGTCTGGCGCTGGTCATCCTGCTCGTGGAGGCGGTGGTGATCGGTGGCCATGTGATGCTCGCCCGGCGGGCGCGCACGCTGATGCGCAGCCCGCGTGTGGTGCAGCGGATCAACCGGGGGGCAGGAGCCGCCATGGTCGGTGCCGGCGTTGCCGTCATTGCGACACGCTGACGGGCAGAACTTGATCTGCCCCGAAGTGCTCGATCTTTTCCGAAGTCCCGGAGCGAAGCCTGTCAGGCAAAGTCGAGCACGCTGCTTTCAAACCGCAGCACTGTTTCGCCGTTCTGGTTCACGCCCTCGTTGAGGGTCGAGTTCAGCCAGGTGCCGGGGCGTGAGGCAAGCTCGCGTGTGTCGGTCAGCGTCACCGAATAGGTGATGCGGTCTCCGGCATAAACCGGGCGCAGCCATTGCAGTTTGCGAAAGCCGGGCGAGGGGCCAAGTTTCGGCGGCTGCAGGCCCTGTTGCGCGAGGCGCGGAAATTCGTCTGCAAAATGCGCCAGAAGCATTTTCATCCAGCCGGCGCAGGTATGCCAGCCAGAGGCGCAGAGCGC
The DNA here is from genome assembly GCA_027483885.1 of Rhizobiaceae bacterium. GTDB lineage: Bacteria > Pseudomonadota > Alphaproteobacteria > Rhizobiales > Rhizobiaceae > Neorhizobium. The sequence continues at coordinate 1,277 of JAIXTO010000126.1, read as the reverse complement.
GCCGAACACGTAAGATTTGGCTGCCTCCGCATCCATATGAAACGGCTGCGGATCGAATTTTTCGGCATAACGGATGATGTCTTCGGCCAAAAATTCCAGCGTGCCGGTCTCGACGCGGGTGCCGACGGGATAAAGTTCTGCAAGCCTCATGCGGCATCCTCCCCCTTGGCGCGCATGGCAAACATGATGACCTGCTCGGCCACGCAGACCGTCTCGCCGCGCTGGTTTTCCAGTTCCGTGCGCATGCGCACCAGCCCGATGCCGGGACGTGATTTCAGCGGACGCGCCTCCAGAACAAGGCCTTTGCCGCTTAGCGTATCGCCCGCCAGCACCGGCTTTTTCCAGTCCATCACATCGACGCCGGGTGCGCCCTGGCAGGTGGAATTGCCAATATAGCTATCGACGATCATCCGCATCTGAAGGGCTGACGTGTGCCAGCCGGAGGCGGCAAGCCCGCCGAGGATGCTCGCCTTTCCGGCTTTTTCGGAAAGATGCATCGGCTGCGGATCGAATTCGCGGGCGAACTCGATGATTTCTTCTGCCGAAACCGTTCTTGGCCCGAGCGGAAAGACCCGGCCCTCGTGAAAATCCTCAAAATGCAGCATCGCTCTTCCCATTCACGCTGATGGCCGCAACATAGCCGATGCGCCTGCAATTCCAAGCAGTTTACGTCAACGGCAGGGACAAACGAAAACTGCCGCCCGGGCGAGGGGCGGCAGTGGTGTTGAGAAAAGCGAGAACGCCTTCAGGTGTTGAAGCGGAAGTGGATGACGTCGCCGTCCTGCACCACATATTCCTTGCCTTCGTCGCGGCCCTTGCCGGCTTCCTTGGCGCCCACTTCGCCCTTGAAGGCGATGTAATCGTCATAAGCGATGGTGAAGGCGCGGATGAAGCCGCGTTCGAAATCCGTATGGATGACGCCGGCGGCAGCCGGTGCCTTGGTGCCGCGCACGATGGTCCAGGCCCGCGTTTCCTTCGGCCCGACGGTGAAGTAGGTGATGAGGTGAAGCAGGTTGTAGCCGGCGCGGATCAGGCGGTCGAGACCGGCTTCCTCAAGGCCGAGAGCCGAAAGGAATTCCTTGGACTCTTCCTCCGGCAGCTGCGCCACTTCCGATTCGATGGCCGCCGAAATGATGACGCATTCGGCGCCCTGCGACTTGGCCATTTCGGCAACAGCCTTGGTGTGGGCATTGCCATCGACCGCATCGGCTTCTGCCACGTTGCAGACGTAGAGAACCGGATGCGAGGTCAAGAGATTGAGGCCCTTCAGGATCTCG
>JAIXTO010000154.1 GCA_027483885.1 Rhizobiaceae bacterium | reverse complement strand
CGACACGCGGATTTTCAATCCGCTGCTCTACCAACTGAGCTATCCGGGCATCTCGGCTTTTTGTGAAAGCCTGCCGGTTTCTCTCGAAACCGCCGGGGCATTTCCCCGGGAGCGAGCGGGGTTATAACATCTTGTTCGGGCATGGCAAGCGCGGTTTCGAACTTTTTTGACGGCTGTGTGAAAAACTTTGCGAAGTGTTTGTAAAGGTTCGCAAAAAGCCGGAGGCCAAGGGGCGGCCCAGGGGCTGAAAAGAGGCTGGCCAGCGGTTTTTCGGTCAGTCGTCGAAAGGCTCGGCCTTGGTTTCGTCCTCGCTGACAGGGATGGCGTAAGAGCCGTTCAGCCAGCGTGAAAGGTCAAGCGTGCGGCAGCGATCCGAGCAAAACGGGTAGTGCTCGCGGTGGCTTTGCTTGCCGCATTCCGGGCACGGCCTTGCCTTGCGCAAGGGCGCAACCTTGGCGCCCGGGGGGATGGGTTCGGATGTCATGTCTGTTTTCTAGCCTTCTGCCCAATGCGTTGCGACGTCGAAACCTTCGCCGTTCAGCAGCAGGGTCGTCTCGTAGAGCGGCAGCCCGACGACATTGGTGTAGGAGCCGACAAGCTTTTGGACAAAACTTGCCGCGATGCCCTGGATGGCGTAGGCGCCAGCCTTGCCACGCCACTGGTCCGAGGCGAGATAGGCCTCGATCTCGCGCATTGAAAGCCGCTTGAAGCGCACTTTCGTTTCCACCACCTTCTGGCGGAACTGGCCGCCGGGGGTGACGAGGCAGATGCCCGTATAGACATGGTGCCCTCGGCCCGAGAGCAGGTTGAGCGCAGACGATGCCTCGTCCATATATTCCGTCTTCGGCAGAATGCGCCGCCCGACGGCAACAACCGTATCGGCAGACAGGATATAGCTGTGGTTCCAGGCCACGTCGCCGCGGATCGCCGAAAGCGAGGCCTCCGCCTTTTCCGTGGACAGGCGGCGTGCCAGCGAGCGGGGATGTTCGGATTTCTTCGGCGTCTCGTCGATATCCATCGGCATCAGGCGCGCCGGCTTGATCCCCACCTGGTTGAGAAGATCAAGGCGTCGCGGCGAGCCGGAGGCCAGGATGAGCTTTTGGTCCAGAACCATGGGGTTTCCTGCGAAGGCGCGCCGTGCGGGCGAAACGCTTATTTGAAGCGGTAGGTGATACGGCCCTTGGTCAGGTCGTAAGGGGTCATTTCCACAAGCACCTTGTCGCCAGCGAGAACGCGGATACGGTTCTTGCGCATGCGCCCTGCGGTGTGGGCAATGATTTCGTGTTCGTTTTCGAGCTTCACGCGGAATGTTGCATTGGGCAGCAGTTCCGTTACGATGCCCGGGAATTCGAGGACTTCTTCTTTAGCCATCTAGAGCTTGTCTTCCTGTTTTTGGGATGCATGTGGCCGGAAAATGGCCGCAGCTTGAAAATTGCGCGGAAACTACACGTTCCCCGCCCGTTTGTGAACCTAGCATCTGCGCTTATCTCCGGCGCGGTGTCGTGAGCCGTTGTTGCGCGTCCGCGTGAGGTTTCGCCATTGCTTGGGCGCCGCTTTAGCACTTCGGCTGCGGGATGGAAACAGCAGGTCTTCTGCCTGTTCGGACGTGTCATGCCGCCGGTTTTACACCACCCGCGTTACAAGGTTTGTAGCCCCTGCACGTTGGGGCGCACGAAACGCTCCTCGATGCGCCGCCACAGGTCGTCGCGCACACCGCGATAGGCGTCCAGCACCTGGTCGCGCGTTCCGGTCTCCACCGTCGGGTCGACCGTCGGCCAGTAGATCACTTCCACCGATTGCGCGCGCGTCTGTTCCAGCGCCCGGTGATGGGCTTCCGGAGACAGCGTCACGATCACATCGAAAAAATCGTCTTCCAGTTCCTCCAGCCGGCGTGGCTGGTGGCGGGGCAGGCCAAGGCCCACTTCGCGCAGGACTACATCGACAAAGGGATCCGGCTCGCCGGCCCTGACACCGGCCGATTGCACATAGATATCGGGTGGCAAAAGCCGTTTTGCAATAACCTCGGCCATCGGCGAGCGGATGGCGTTCATGCCGCACATGAAAAGAACGGCGCCCGGCTTTGCAATTCTCGTGTCAAAGGCCGGGGGCTCAACCATCGTCATCCACGCCAGTAGAGCACGCAGACCAGCGTGAACAGCCGGCGGGCAGTGTCGAAATCGAGGTCAATCTTGCCCTTCAGGCGATCCCGCAGCGTATCGGAACCATCATTGTGCAGGCCGCGCCGACCCATGTCGATGGCTTCGATCTGCGAGGGGGTGGAGGTGCGGATCGCCTCGTAATAGCTTTCGCAGATCATGAAGTAATCCTTGATGATCCGGCGAAAGGGCGTGAGCGACAGGATGTGGGTCGCCACCGCCTCATCGCTTTTCGTGGTGATGGTGAAGACGAGCTTCTGTTCCACCAGCGAAATGTTGAGGCGATAGGGGCCGCCCGCATGGCCGACCGGCTCAAACCGGTTTTCCTCGATCAGGTCGAAGATCGCAACCGCCCGCTCATGCTCGACATCCGGCGTCGACCGGCCGATGCTGTCGTCCAGCACCACGTCGAACAGCCGGAAGTCGGGCTCGGCCATGGCTCATCCCTCTCGATTAAGCCGGATGGCGACCGATCGGGCATGGGCATCGAGCCCTTCGGAATGGGCAAGGGTGATGGCAGCCGGCCCGAGTGCCCGCAACTGATCGGGCCCGAGCCTCAAGATCGAGGTGCGTTTGACAAAATCCAGCACCGACAGGCCGGAGGAAAAACGGGCAGACCGCGCCGTCGGCAGTACATGGTTGGAGCCGCCGACATAATCGCCGATCACTTCGGGCGTATGGCGGCCGATGAAGATGGCGCCGGCATTGCGGATGCCGGGCAAAAGCCCATCCGGATCGGCGACGGCCAGTTCCAGATGTTCGGCGGCAATGCGGTTGGCCAGCGGCAGCGCATCGCCTAAGTCCTTGACCAGAATGATGGCGCCAAAATCGCGCCAGCTGGCAGCGGCCGTTTCGGCGCGCGACAGGGTTTTTAGCTGGCGCTCGACGGCCATCTCCACGGCCTTGGCCAACGAGGCGTCGGTGGTGATGAGGATGGACTGGGCGCCGGCATCATGTTCGGCCTGGGCTAGAAGGTCGGCGGCCAGCCAATCCGGATCGTTTTCGCCATCGGCAATCACAAGCACTTCGGAAGGCCCGGCAATCATGTCGATGCCGACGGTGCCGAATACATGGCGCTTGGCCGCGGCCACATAAGCATTGCCGGGGCCGACGATCTTGTAGACCGGCGCGATGCTTTCCGTGCCATAGGCCAGCGCTGCCACGGCCTGCGCCCCGCCGATGCGGTAGATTTCCGAAACGCCGGCGATTTTTGCCGCCACCAGTACCGCCGGGTTGATCGCGCCGCCCGAGGCCGGGCAGACCATGACCACGCGCTCCACGCCGGCAACACGCGCCGGCACGGCATTCATCAGCACCGAACTGGGATAGCTCGCCGTGCCACCCGGCACGTAAAGGCCAACCGCCTCGATGGCCGTCCAGCGCGAACCGAGACCGACGCCCTGGGCATCTTCATAGATGTCGTCCTTCGGCATCTGGCGGGCATGGTGGCGTTCGATGCGTTCGGCGGCCAGCTGAAGGGCGGCGATCACGTCGGCATCGACCTTGGCGTGCGCCGCCTCGATTTCGGCGTCCGTCACCCGCAGGCCAACCTCTGCAAGGTCCACCCGGTCAAAACGCCTGGAATAATCGATCAGAGCTGCGTCGCCATGAGCCCGCACATCCTCGATGATCGCACGCACAACGGCATTCACATCTTCCGAGACTTCGCGCTTCGTCGTCAGGAAGGCGGAAAACCGCGCTTCGAAATCGGCAGATGCCTGCTCAAGCCAGATTGCCACGTCCACTTAACCCCTCACACTGCAGACAGGCAGCGGAAAAGCCCGCAGCCCGTCCTTCACTCTTACCCTGCAGCCTGCGTCTGCTTCGGCATCTGTCGCGAAAGACTGCGTCCGCGTCAATCGTGCTTCGGCAGGTTTTCGGTTCCCCAGGCGCCGCCGGTATCGGCCAGCTGCGCTTCGATGCATTCCACGTCGAGGCTGATGGCAGCGCCGCCGGCCAGCGTCAGCTCAACCGTGCCGTCCGGCCCGTCGCCCTTCTGGTCGAAACGCAGGGCCAGAAGCGAATAGACCTGATCTTCATGATGCCGGTCAACGCCGAGAGCGCGCACGGCCAAAACCCGCTTGAACGTGACGGCAGCCCGGCGCCGCTCAAAACCTTTTGTGCCGCGGGCGGCCACTTCCCAGACGAAACGATTGACCACCAGCGAAAAATGTCCACGCTTCTGGCTCCACTCGATGTCGCTTGCCTTGAAAACGCTGTCCTGCATATGGGCGGACACGATCTTCAGGTCCTCGTCATCCAGCGCCAGCAGCTTCAGCTCGGTCATCGTTGCCATCCCATCTCCCCGGCCGCGCAGCACGCGCTGCGGCCTTGTCTGTCAGGCTCTGGAGATAGGATGGCGGGGGCCGATAAGCAACAGGCAGAGGTGACAGTTACTCGCTGACACGTTCCACGATGGCGCCGCAGCGGGTGAGCTTTTCTTCCAGCCGCTCGAAACCGCGATCCAGATGGTAGACGCGGTTGACCACGGTTTCACCTTCGGCGGCAAGACCGGCAATCACCAGCGATACCGAAGCACGCAGATCCGTTGCCATCACAGGCGCACCGGTGAGGCGCGAAACGCCCTCGACGCGGGCCATCTGGCCTGACAGCGAGATGCGCGCGCCAAGGCGGGCGAGTTCCTGCACATGCATGAAGCGGTTTTCGAAAATGGTTTCCGTGATGTGGGAAACGCCGGAGGAGCGCGTCATCAGCGCCATGAACTGCGCCTGCAGGTCAGTGGGGAAGCCCGGGAAAGGCTCGGTAACCACATCGACGGGCAGGATGCGATCGCCGTTGCGCACGATGCGCAGGCCGGTGTCCGTCACCGTGATTTCGGCGCCGGTCTGGCGCAGCGTGTCGAGTGCGGTTTCCAGAAGCGAGGCATCGGTGCCTTCCAGCGTCACGTCGCCGCCGGTCATGGCAACGGCCATGGCATAGGTGCCCGTCTCGATCCGGTCCGGCAGAACCCGGTGGCGGGCGCCCGAGAGCGAGGTGACACCCTCGATGGTGATGGTTTTGGTGCCGGCACCGGAGATCCTGGCGCCCATGGCGTTGAGGCAATTGGCGAGATCCACCACTTCCGGTTCGCGCGCGGCGTTTTCGATCACCGTCGTGCCATTGGCAAGCGTTGCCGCCATCAGCATCACATGGGTTGCGCCGACGGACACCTTTGGAAAGCGGTAGCGCGCGCCGATGAGGCCACCCTTCGGGGCGGTGGCGTTGACATAACCACCATCGATCTCGATTTCGGCACCAAGGGCTGCGAGCGCTTCGAGAAACAGGTCGACCGGGCGCGTGCCGATGGCGCAGCCGCCCGGCAGAGACACACGGGCGCGGCCTTCGCGCGCCAGAAGCGGACCGATAACCCAGAAGCTGGCGCGCATCTTCGACACCAGCTCATAAGGTGCTGTCGTATCGGCAATGGTGCGGCAGGTGAAATGGATCGTGCGCGAGTAATCGTTTTCCTGGCGTTCGCGGCGGCCGTTGACGGCAATATCGACGCCATGATTGCCGAGGATCCGCATCAGGTTTTCGACATCGGCCAGATGCGGCACGTTTTCCAGCGTCAGCGTATCGCTTGTCAGAAGCGACGCGATCATCAGGGGGAGCGCGGCATTTTTAGCCCCGGAAATGGGGATGATGCCACGGAGCACATTGCCGCCGGTGATTCTGATGCGATCCATATGACTGACAACGGGCGTTTCAGCCCGCCCTTCCTGATAGTGGCGCGAAAGATGGCGTCCTTAGACGAAATCCGCGCGGTCTTCAATGAAACGATTGCACACGCCAGGCGTGCGATTGGCCGCCGGTCAATCCTCGGTCTTATGCGCGCCTGCCGCCGGAAGGCCTTCCGTCACGTCCTCTTCGCCGGCCCGGCGCGCCCGCGCCTGCTGCTTGCGCCGCGCAAGGTTCTCACGCAGCTTCAACGCCGCGCGCGCCTTGCGCCGCTCCGCCTCGCTCGGCTGGCGTGCCGGCAGATCCTGTCTTTCCGATTCGTCTGATGCGGTCATGGTCTCTCAATAGCCGAAACCTTGAAAAACCCAAAGAGCCACAGGCAATTCAATGCTTTTGTCGCCGAAGTGGAATTTGCGGCTTGCACTCCCCGCAAAGCTATGGCAATAGCCCGCTCACCGCACAGATGACACGACTGACGGTGCAGATGCTGCTATAGCTCAGGGGTAGAGCACTCCCTTGGTAAGGGAGAGGCCGAGAGTTCAAATCTCTCTAGCAGCACCATTCCATCCCCTTGATATCGTTGAAGTCCTTGCAAAACAGGGCAATATGTTCATTCTTCCGTTACAAACAGTGTTACAAAACGGAAGAATTCGATGGCTCGCCAGCCGCGCTATTTGTTGAATCGCAACGGTCGCTACTTTGCGCGGCTCGTGATCCCAAAGCACCTCCGCCCGTATCTTGATGAGAAACTAGAGTTGCGCGAGGCGCTCGGGCCGGATCGCAAAGTTGCGATGAGCCGTCTTTATTCCGCCGTTTCGCGTCTTCAATTTGAGATCGCCAAAGCTGCCGAGAAGGCTGCAAAGGCGCAGGGCAAAGCGATCGAGCCAGGCCGCTATCTCCTGCCGATCGATCAAATAGCATTGAAAAATTATAACGAGCGTATGTCATTCGATACGGAGCTCCGCCAGGCAGGCCCCGTTTATGCAAGTGTCGGTATTGACGACCGTTTGGTCGCCATGCTGCGCCAGGGTGCAGCGGGGAAGCTTGCGGACGAGATCCTTGAGACGCTGGTCGGGGACCGCATCGAGCGCTACCGGCAACTGGGCAATACAACTGCAGAGTTCGGCTCCTCTGAACGCCGCAAACTTGCCATGGCACTCTGCGAATCCGAGCTCGAGGCACTTGCACGAGCCGCTGAACGAGACGATGGGGATTTCACCGGCGCGCCTACTGCACCCATACTGACCAACGCTGTTCCCGAAGCCGAGGAATTGCCGCCTGCTTCGCTCAAGGACCTGTTTGATCGATACATTGCCGAACTCAAGGCGAATGGGAAAGGGATTGAGGCCGAGAAACGTTGGCGGCCGGTGATTGAGGATTTGATCACTTTTGCCAAAACCTCCGATGCGCGGAAAATCACGAAAAAGATCCTCGTTGCGTGGAAGGATGCGAAGATCAAGACGCTGTCGCCGCGTACCGTGAAGGATGTCTATCTCACCGCCGTGAACGCGGTGTTCAATTGGGCAATCTCCAATGACCTATTAGAAGAGAACCCGGCGTCGACCATCAAACTCAAGGTCGCAGCCAAAGTGCTGAACCGTCCAAAAGGTTTCACGCGGGATGAGGCGACGAAGATCTTGAAGTTCGCCTTCGCCTATCGCCCAAAGCCGTCAGACAATCCACAGACACAGGAGAAGCCGCAGACAAGCGCTGCAAAGAAGTGGGCTCCACTGCTTTGCGCCTTCACCGGCGCCCGGATTTCGGAGATCACTCAGTTGCGTAAGGAAGACATCCGTATGGAGGGCGATATAGCGGTTATGCGCATCACCCCTGATGCCGGCAAGGTCAAGACGCGGCAGTATCGAGATGTTCCGCTGCACAAGCAGATCGTCGAGATGGGGTTTCTGGATTTCGTCAAGTCCTCTGCGCCCGGCCCGTTGTTCTATCCGGCCATGGTCGGCAAACGCACGGCAGATCCCGCCCAGACAGTCTCCGGGCGGATTTCCAATTGGCTGAAAAAGGAAGGCGTTGTTCCAGATGAAGTGTCACCCAATCACGGATGGCGCCACGCCTTCAAGACCACTGGTCGCGAAATGGAGATCGATAGCAGGATCTTGGATGCGATCGCCGGCCATGCATCACGCACAGCTGGGGAAGATTACGGCGACGTAACCGTGATTGCCAAGAAGAAGGCAATAGATAGGTTGCCGTCCTTCGACCTTTGATCATCAGCTGTGCGCTTCCTCATTGGCTAAGAGGGAACATATTACGCGCCGTGCAATCCTGCTCGGCGGCTCCAGCCCATCCGGCGCTGCCACGCGCAGCAAAGACAGCCATGCTTTTTCAGCTTCCGTAAGGTGTCCAGCATTGCAAAGATAATTCAGTACGTCGATTGCAGCACTGCTGAAATGCTGCCGTAGCAAAGGACCAGCAATCACTGCTGGATCTGTATCGAGCGCCACAGCCAGGCGTTCCGCGTACTCCAATGGCAGCTTTGTTTCGCCTGCCGCAATACCTTCAATTACACTTGCGGGCACTGCGATGCGCTCGGCTAGCATGGCCAAAGAAAGACGCTGGTCGGCCAGCCTGCTCATGATGATTTCGGAAATTTCAGTTGAGTTCATTGCATCAGCTCCTGTTGTCGAATGAGCTGATTATTGCTGCCGGCACTACGGGGTTACTGTTGTTAGTCCCCGGCTGAAGATTCACCATCTTCTGCCAACAGAGCTTCGATAACGCGCCGCTGCAGGGTGCTCGGCTCTCTGACTTGGTCGACACTGACCACCCGGATTAAGCCAAGCCATTGCCATTCTGGCCCGGAAATTACGGAGGCAAGCCGATCTTGAAGAAACCTAGCGGTTTCAGCATCCAGATGCTGCTCAATCGAGAGAAGGGTCAGCTCAAGTCTGTCAATTTGCAAGGCGTTTGCGATTGCGTCAACCCACTCCGGCCTAAGGAACGCACCGCCGTCGAGAAGTTTTGAGATCCGGGCCGGCTTGAACCCTGTCAATTGACGAAATGCGCAGTAGTCCATGCCGACTTCATCCCACCTCCGGTTGATGAGTGCAGTAATGAAAGCATTGATCTCATATCCGGCCATCTGTGCTCTAAGCCCTCGTCCAATCAGTCATCGGTATCGGCTTTGGGCCTCTTGCGTCGCCATAGCGCAATAATTGCATTCACCTTTGGCTGCACGCGCCGGCGAGCCTCCTCCCTGCTCATTCCGGTCAGGAACAGCGTGTCATAGTCAGTCATGTGATGACGCAGGTAGGTCTGCATGACAATGCCTACAGCCATGCCGAGAGTGGCGTCACGCCATGTGCGTCGCGCTATTTCAGCGGTGAAGAATGCAACTGCAAAATCTGGACAGTTGGGATGATTTCTCCTGAGGTGCTCTTCTATTTCGGCAGATAAGAAACGCAATTCCAGACTCCGCATGGATATGATGGTTAAAATATATTTATATTTTAATTTGGAATCAATAAGTATATTTAAATAAAAACACCAGTAAACACTTACTTATACTTTAGGTTTTCGTATCTCACGCCATAGTCACGGCGGAGAGAAGTCCTAGATATCGAGGGGGACTGGTTAGGGGATGCATCAGGGGGGCAATGGCTCGGGGCTGCCTATCCACCTATAGCCTGCGAGATGGCTGAAGGATCTGCAGGGCCGACGGTATGCTGCGCGCCTAACTTGAGTGCTCGATTCTTGCCCTCAAGCTATGTGAAGCCGTCCAAAACTGCAGGATGCTATAGTCAAGGAGACGCGGGTTGAGACGCCGTTGTCCCTCATAAAAGCGCCAGATGTTTTCTACCAGCTTCAATTCAGGCGATTTCGGCGGCAGAGGCAGGATGGTGATGTTTATGATGGTTGAGCATATGCCAAAGAGTGATTGGTATACCTCGTGCATTCCAATTCACTCACAGCGGAATGTGAATTTCAACTTTGAATAAAGTGCGTCTCAACTTGCTCTTCACGCATTGGTTCAATAGATTTTAGAAAAGCAATTTAAAGCTTTGATTCATCCTTGTTTCCATCGTGCTCAGCGCTCGCCGCGCGGTCGAGGCGGGATTTTCGGATAAGAGAAATCGGTTCATTGAGATGTATGCTTCTAGCGTTCGCCGTCTACTTGAGATGTATCCGGCGGGTGCGTCGCAAGAGCAACTGCTATGGCGGCTAAAATCTACCGGACTGAGGGCGTCGGCTGCCGACATTCTCCAGGCACTCAACGAATTATCCGGCAATGGGGAAATTCGCATTACCCCCGGAAATCGTTGGCTTCTATCCCGATTCAATGATGTGTCTAATTCGAAAGGCATCAACGGCGGCTTCGGTACATCGGAACAGTCAATCAGCGAGGCTCCACTCTTGCGTGCTGTTCGCGGCCAATACTCGCGTATGGAGGTCGATGTTGTCAGTTCGTTGGCCGAAGCGTCCGCTCCCGGCGCGTTAGCACTGTCTGGCATCTGGCGTGAACTCATGGCCTATTACGCGGCAACGCAGCGTTCCGATCCGCGCGGCAAGATTCTGCAGCTGGCATCAAACCATGGCACATCGTGGCAAATGCTGTCGACTACGGGAGACTGGTGGAGCAATGCCCTTGTCCGCGTGCCACTGGAGGATTTGCCGGAAGCGTTTCGCGAGGCACTGGTCAAAAGGCCGGAGCGAACCTGCGCCATCGGCTATCCCCTGACGCTGCTGGACTCGACGGGTGGCATGGAGATTCTGCCGGCACTTCTGCTTCCGGCGGAATGGGAGGTGACGCATGATCACCTCAAGATCATTGTTCGCACAGTCGACCCAGTTATCAATCCGGAGTGGCTAAAGAAGGTGACGGCGCGCAAGCGATGGAAGGCCGACGATCTGATAGACCGGCTCTTCCCAGAAGGCGAAGACCGCGACCTTAGCGCGGTGACACGGCGTCTCCGGAACGTCGCTGCAACACTCGGTGCAGGCAGTCTGGCGGCCGGGAAGCTCGACGATATCATCACGGCCGACAAGGAAGGGATTCGCAACTGTGCGGCCCTCTTCCTGCCTTCAGATAGAACCTACACGCAGGGAACAGCCAATGACCTTGCCGCGATGGCCGACATGCCAGTTGATGACGCACACGGAACCGCTATAGAGGCGCTGTTCGCAGATGATCGCCTGACCGATACCGTTGGGGCCGGTGCCCCTCTCCTGCAGCTCCGCGATCTTACAGACAGACAGTTCGCAGTCGCCTGCGATATTCTGACAAAGCCATTCACTGTCGTGCAAGGACCGCCTGGAACCGGCAAAAGCGACGTCATCGTTTCTGTGATCGCATCTGCGGTGGCCGCGGGGCAGACGGTGCTTTTCGCGTCCAAGAACCATCAGGCGTTGGACGAGGTGGAGCGTCGCTTGGCGGATATCTGCGGGGATAATCCTGTTGTCATCCGTGGTCGGGATGCCGAGGGGGAACGTGACACCAATTTTCTTGCAGAGCTAAAGTCGCTGGCCGCGTCTGAGCCCGTCACCGAGCTTCGGCGCGCTACGGACATGCCTGTCTTCAAGATGGCACGCGCCCTGACCGAAGCCAAAGCCATCCGCCAAAAGAGGACAAGGAGCGAGCTGGAAATAGCCGACCTGCTGGATCGGTTTGTGCGCCTGGGTATCTCCTCCAACACGATTGGCGAGGGAAATGATGCCAGGCGCTCCTTTCGGTGGTTAGCCGCCATACTTGCCTGGCTGTTTCGAAGGAGCAAATCGGGCAATGCTGAGGCTTTCGATCCAGGCAAAGCCAAGCCGGAGGAACTGGAACGTCGGCTGGCGCAATTGCGGGGCCTTCTGGAACGCCTGCCGTCTATGCCGGATGCGGAGTCCATTCCCGCGGTAGATGGCGATTATCTTGGCAAACTCGCGGAAGAAGTGCGCCCGCTATTCGCACGTATAACTAGCCTTGATGTAAGCGAGCGAAACGCGCTGGTCGAAGGCATTAAGGAACTCGAATTCTCCGGCATAACAAAAGCGCGTAGACTCGCAGCAGAGGAGGCTCGCCTCCTGTTGCGGCATCGTCCGGTCTGGGCAGTAAGCACTCTATCAGTGCCCTCCCGCATCCCGCTGGTCGCCGGCCTGTTTGACCTTCTGATCATCGACGAAGCAAGCCAATGCGACATCGCCTCGGCACTACCACTCTTCTTCCGAGCCAAACGCGCAGCCGTGGTTGGCGATCCTATGCAGCTTTCCTTCGTGCCGCAGCTTTCTCTCCACCAGGAGAATGCGTTGATGGATGCCGCCGGCCTACCGCGAGCAGGGCGTGCGCGCATTGCACAAAGCAAGAACTCTCTGTTCGACTTTGCGGACTGGCGGCCTGCCAAAGCGCATCATTTTCTGGCGGACCAGTTCCGCTCGGCACCGGGTATCATCGACTATTTGAATGAAGAGTTTTATGGTGGTCGTCTGGCCGGTAGACGCGATGAAGACGGATTGCCGAAGACGCCGGGGTACAAGGCCGGCATCGAATGGGTGGATATCAAGGGCCAAACCACCCGCGTAGAAGACCAGAACCTTAATGAAGCTGAAGCAGAAGAAGTCGCCAGGCGCATTGCGCTTCTGGCGTCTGACCGCACGTTCGAAGGCACCATTGGCGCACTATCGCCTTTTGTAGGTCAGGTCGCCAGAATACGGAGGGCGGTTGACGGTCTGCTCCCTGAAGAGCTTCAGAAGCGGGTGCGGCTGAAGATCGCCACTATCGACAAATTTCAAGGTGGCGAGGCCGACGTCATCTTCTTCTCAACAGTCTACACAGAAGGCGCTCCCTTTGGGGTCACCAACTTTCTGGCACGGGAAGCACGCCGGTTCAACGTGGCGGTCAGCCGCGCCAAAGCCGTTTGTGTGATCATCGGCGATCTATCTGCAGCCCGGAAATCAACGATCAGCCATTTACGGCGGTTGGCGCATCATACAACGCGTCCAGGCCAGCGCCGTCGCGAAGGCTTCGACAGCGTCTGGGAAGAACGCCTTTACAACGCCTTGGTACGCAGGGGCTTGAAGCCCGAAATCCAATATCCTGTCGGGCACCGTTTCCTCGACATGGCACTTTTTCACAGCGGCGTAAAACTTGATGTCGAAGTGGATGGTCGCGCCTGGCATGTCGATGCAGATGGCAACCGCAAGGTATCGGATGTTCTGCGCGACCGAGAAATGAAAACCCGCGGCTGGAAAGTCCGCCGCTTCTGGGTGTCCGAAATAGACCGCAATATGGAGATGTGCCTTGACCTCATCGACTCCGACCTCGGACGCCGTTGATCCTTCTGAACGCAAGTCGGGTCGTTCCTCGTTGTGGGCGATCGCGGTTCTTTTCGCGATGGTCACAATCCTGTTCAACCTTGCGGCAATCGTCGTGTTTATGGAACGCCACAAGGTGTTCAGCGAACGCGAAATGAACGTCTCAGCGGCTGAGAACCAGACCCGTGCGGAACGCGCCGATCTTGACGCGCGCATCGCGGCTCACCGCAACCTTCAGAGCGATTTTGCAAAGACGCAGGAGGACCTGGGAAGAAGCAACGCCATGCTCGTCGACCTGAGCCGTCAGCTCGCCGGCAAGGAAGCCGAATTGCAGACGCTTGAAAAAGCGCGCGAAGAGCTTCGAAAGGTGATGCAGGAGGCGGCGAACGCAAAGAGCGAATTGCAAACGGCGAGCGCCGCCCGCGAAAAGGCTGACGGGGAGCTCAAAGACCTCAGGGCGCAGATATCTGACGTCACGATGGATCGCGACCGACTTCTTTCCGACACGGCAAAAACACGACAGGACAAGGCGACGGCCGAGCAGGAACTCGCAACCGCAAAGACGAGGAGCGGGCCTGCATTGGCTGAGATAAAGAGCCAACAGGATCGGGCACTGGCCGCCAAGAAGGACGTAGATGCCCAGCTTGCGAAGGCCCAGTCCGACTTGACGAAAACTGGCAACGATCTGCGGCAGGCATTGAACGACGTCGCCAAGGCGCAGGGTGATCGCCAGATCGCCGAAAGTGCGAGGGATGCCGCGCGCGAGGCGGCGGATGAAACATCTGCCAAGCGCAAACGTGATGAGGACGATACGACGGCAGCGCGCGAACGACATGTCGCGGCGGCCAACGATCTGGCAAAGACGATAGCCCAGCAACAAACGCTCAATGCCGATCTGCAAAGGCTGGGACCACAAGTCGCGCCGCTGAGTGCATCACTTGAGGCCGGCAGGCAGCAGTTGGCTGATGTGCAAAGCCAACTGTTGACCGCACGGCAGCAGTTGCAGACTGCACGAGGCGAGATCGATCGTCTCACTGCTCTGAAGAACGACATGGCCAGGACTTCGGGTGAGGTGGACGCGGCAACGGGCCGGCAGAAGGAACTAATGACCAGCATCGGCAACCTCACCGCTCAGCGCGACAGTCTCCAGAGCGAAGTCACCACACTCACCGCCCGCAAGGCGACGCTTTCGGAGAAGGAATTGCAGGTGACCGCCCTCGACCAGACCATTGCGCAACAAACGAAGGCGCGATCGGAACTAGAAGCCGCCCTAGCTGCCTTGCGGCAGAGCCTCGCCGCCGCACCGCCACCTAACACAGCGCCAATCGAGACCACGCCTGCTGCCAGCAACAAGCAAGGACGATAATTGATGTTAGAGGTACTTGCTTCCAGCCCCTACGTGCTGCTCCTGATCTTTCTCGCGGCCATTCTCGCTACCGTCATGGGCGTTGTCTCCATATCGCTTTTCGAGAGACAGCGCCGGAACATGCCCTTCGTTTCGACGTGGATGGACCTCGAAGACCGCATCAACCGGCGAAGGAGCGAACTGGCCGAGAAGGAAATCGCTCTTGAGGAGATCAATCGCAAGATTGGCGCGCGTGAAACTATTGCCGCCGAAATCGGCGCGCTGGAGCAACGCCGGGAATCGCTCCTGCTGGAAATGGACGGCCTGGCCGACGCACGGGTTCAGATCGACGAGGTGAAGCGGCTTGCCGCAGATGCCGCGGCCGAGCTTGCCCTTTGTCAAGAAGCCCTGGAGCAAGTCCGGACCGAGTGGGAAGGCCTTTCCGGCAGTCTGTCGAAAAAGCAGGCGGAACTGGCCGAGCTTGAGAGAGAAATCAACGACCGCAAAGCGAAGATAGAGGTCATTCCCGCCGGCCTCGAAGCTAAGATCGCGGAACTCAAGGCCGAACAGGATACCATACTGCGCGACGTCGATCAGTTGCGCGCTGAACGAGGCCTTCTGCTTGGTGCGCGTGCGGAGGTAACGGAACTGACGGCGTTGAAGGCTACGCTCCAGAGCGATGTAGAGAAGCTGAAAGACCGGCTGGCCAAACTGGATAGTGACTTGCGCGATGCAGAGGCAAACCATAGCCGCATCCTCAAGGAGACAGCACCTCTTGAAGCCAGATTGCAGGAATTCAAGCACCTCGATGACAATGTCCGTTCGCTGGAAGGCCGCAAAACCGCTATCGAGGAAGATATTGAGCGGTTGCGTTCAGAGACAGTCGATGGACCAGCAAAGGATGCCGTCTTTGACGAGCGTGTACTTGAAGACCTGCGCGCTCCGCCCAGTGTGCTGACGGTATCACGGGCGGCCTACCGCCCGACTGGAGAGGAGGCGGCCCTTCAGGATGTTCGTACGCATCTCGAGAAACTGAACCTGAGCTATCCAGACCGGGTGGTCAAAGCCTTCCACACCTCGCTCAAGATCAACGACTTCGCCCAGTTGACCGTCCTCGCCGGCGTCTCCGGAACGGGCAAAAGCCTGCTGCCGCGGCGTTACGCCGAAGCAATGGGCATCCGCTTCCTGCCCTTTGCTGTCGAACCCCGCTGGGACAGCCCGCAGGACCTTCTGGGCTTTTACAACTACATCGAAAAGCGCTTCCGAGCCACCGATCTGGCCCGAGCGCTGGTCCATCTCGATCCATACAACACGTCTAAGCTCGTGTCGGATGCCGAGGAAGGCAAATCGCACCACGACGACATGATGATCGTCCTGCTTGATGAAATGAACCTCGCTCGCGTCGAGTATTATTTCTCGGAGTTCCTGAGCCGCCTTGAGGCACGGCCGATGCATCAGAAAACCCTGACGGAAGAGGCACGCCGCGACGCCATGATTCCGATCGATATCCGAGGTCGTGAGAAAGAAGGTCCCGTTCGCCTTTATCCTTCCCACAACATGCTGTTTGTCGGCACGATGAACGACGATGAGAGCACGCAGTCGCTTTCCGACAAGGTGCTCGACCGTGGCAACATCATGCAGTTTGCCGCCCCGGAAGACTTCCCGCCGGTCAAGGCGGCCGAAAACGGGCGGCCGGCAGATCGTCGCCTTTCCTTCGAAACATGGCGCACTTGGATCAAGCAACCTGCGCAACTCGGCTCAGCCGACGCAGACAAGGTTCGCCAGACCATCCGGAGGCTGGCGGAGATCATGAACAATTGCGGGCGTCCTTTCGGACATCGGCTCAACGCTGCGATGAGCGCCTATGCCGCAAACTATCCGCAGGAAAACGGGCATCCGGCCGATGTTAGAAGGCCCCTGGCGGATCAGATCGAGCTACGCATCATGCCCAAGCTTCGCGGTTTGAGTATCGATGAACACAGCAAGATATTCGATGATCTGAAACTGCTTCTTCGGGAAGAGCTGAACGACAGCGCGCTTGCCCAGCGATTGCAAGAAATCATCGAACGTCAGAGTCAGGGTGGCGGTATGTTCAACTGGCGCGGCCTGACCAGAAGCACGGGCCATTGAGCGTATGACCTTTCTCGATCTTTGGTTTCGTCCCTGGGCCTTATCTGATCGATCAAGGTCGTCCTATCGCGACATTGTCGACGCGCCTTCTGTGGTCGAGGTTTTGGAGGACTGCGCTCCGATCATCGTCACCGATGCTCCTGGCGGCCCGCGTATCGATGGCAAAATCGGGACGTGCGAGTTTTTGGCCAATGTCGATGGGAAGCGACAGGCCTGGTTGCCGCCAATTCCGTTGAAGCAGGTCAAAGGTCTTGTGATTAACGGCCCCTCCGGTCCTATCCAGGTCATGCTGAAAGCGATTCCGGATGCACCGGCATCCGAAGCAGACCCCGACGTCAGCACTCAGCCAGGCGATGGCGATGTTCTGATGGCGCGGATCAAGCGTGTCTGGACCCGGCTGCGCGATGTCGAAGACGTCATCGCCGACCCTGCGACGATGTGGACGCAACTATCAGACATCTGGCTCAGCGCAGAAACGGATGAACGTCCCAAGATGGACGAGATCGTCAAGCAGGCCCGCGCGCTCCCGAATGTCCTAGAGCGTTTGGATAAGACGCCTCGCCGAATTCTACGCCGTGTACACAAGCAGATGCCCTTGTCGCGCGTGCAGGAACTGGACCGCCGGTCCATGACCTGGCTCATTCGCCAGCCGGGTGACACGATTGCCCAGCAGGCGGGAGACCGACAGCGGATCATGGCCGTCGCCCGCGAGGAAAACTTCAATACGCTCGAGAACAGGGTGCTTCTGGCCTATGCGCGGTTGGCACGGCGCGTCGCGTCAGATTATCTGCCCGCACAATCAAGCAAGCGCCCGCCACGCAGTCGCGAACTTCTGGTGCGAGCCTACGGAAAGCGCTGCCGGCAGTTGGCAATAGACCTTGCTGCGAGAGGTGTCGTTGAAGCACGGGCGGATGTAACACCCAATTTCGTGCTTCTGAACAATCCTGATTATTCCGCGATCTGGCACGCATGGCACGAACTGCTGAACCGCAAACGCATTGTTGATGAGCTGTGGCGCTGGCAAACCCGCTCATGGGACGAGTTCTGCGCACTCGGGGTCATTGTTGCGCTGCAAAACATCGAGGGTGCGCGCGTGGTGGCAACCTCACCTGTGATTTTTCGTCCAGAGCAGGTTAGAGGGTGCTGGGTTGAAAGCATCAATCCACTCGGCGTCATCCATCTTGCAAAGCAACAGCTGATCGTGGAGGTCGTTTACGACCACAAACAGCACGGGTTCGAACCTTGGTGTACGCCACTCTGCATTCGCGTGGGCAAGCTGGGTGATGCACGAAGCTTTCTGAGGTCGATCCTCATTTGGCCGCTCTGGAACTGCCAAGGCAGCAGGACGGAACCGCAAATGTTTGAACTGGCGGCTCTCCTGAAGGAAACACCGCGCACCCAGCAAAGGAGCATATCCTCCATTGGCGGAATGCTGGTGATTGCGCCCACGGAGAGCGACCAAAGCACTCTGTTGACCTCGCATCAAAGCGCCGCACTCTCGCTTGGTCCAACGGGCGGCGGCTTGCGGGATGGTTTGAAAAACCTGAGTGTTGCTCTGCTGCATCTCCTCTCGGACGGGAGAGTCGACTGATGCGGCGGATTGTCGGACTGGATATCAATGGCTGGCACGATTTTACCGTGCATGATGCGAAACAGGATTCGGATGACGAGGCCGCAATCTGCCGTCCGGCGCACATTGTCATCGATGGCGGCACCGGCACCGTTGTCGTTGCCCTCCACGATCCCGATGCACAAGATGTTGCCCTAAACTTCATTGGCGGCCCGCAGGCCGCGCATTCCCCCATCGGCCGTGGAAATGGCTGGGGTAAGATCGGAGCGCCGAAGCGCCGCATCTCCGTCCGTTCCCTGCTGGAGGCCCTGCTCGCTTCACACGACAGCAAGGAGTGCGCCGCGCAATGGCAGGCGACCGCTTTGGCGCTTACGATGCAAGCCGACGAGATCGTAACGATTGTTCCTGATCGGGCAGAACTGGACGAGACACGGCAGGAGTTCCTGTTGAATGCCCTGCGCAGACGCGGCGTATCAATTCGCCTCCTCTGGCATCCCGTCGCCACATTGCTAGCCGCTCTTGAACAGAACCTCATTCCGCCCCCCCATGATGGCATGCGGATCGCCTGCATTGACCATTCAGACAATGGTTATGCGCTCCAAGTTTTGACGTTACGTGCCTTGGAAGATCATCCCGGTCTTTTCGCGCCGGAACGGGCAGAGACGGGCAATGTTGTTCGAACCGATCCCGATGACTTCGGCCTACAAGCCCTTTTCACACAGGCAGAAGCCGCCGTACATGCGGCCAACCCTTTGGCTGAATTCGATAGGCAGGGACCGAGCCGCATGGCATGGGAACGTCTGCTGGCGGATGCGCCACCGGCGGAAGAGGAAATCATCCGTCTTGACAACGGATTGTGGGTGTCATTAGCGCCGCCACAATCTGATATTGACGATGTCCAATTAGGGCTTCCGCCCATCGAACTTGCAGATGCTGCTATCGTTCTGCTGACCACTCCTGTCGGAGCCGGACTGCGAGAGCCCATACGCAAGGCGGTGGCAACGGCAGCGGGAGGTACCCCGGTCCTCCTGATGCCGCGGGAGGCTGCTGCAACAGGTGCCTTGCTTGCCGGTCGCCGCATCGAGCGCGGCATACCTCATTATCTCGACCGTCTGGAGCAGGTTTCGCTCGTCGCCCTCGAAGGTGGAGAGGTCGTGCTGATCGACCTCGTGCCGGCCAATGCCGTGGTTGCCGCAAACCGGGAATATGTTTCCGCACCGATCACGGGTCTTGGCTGGCCTTCGGGTGCCCGCAATGTCACCTTCTACCTTCGAAAGGGTACGGAATTCCGGAAATGGACCACGGCAGATGTGTTTCCACCCACTCGCACCCAGGCCGTCGAGGTCCGCTTACGGCAAATGCCGGCGCAGGGGCGAGCGGCGGTTTTCGTCACCTCGAACGATTGGGACGTACTGCGATCCCGTCCTGTCTTTCTCGATTGGTCGACGCTGGAGCATGATCCACGATCCTTCGAAGAGATTGCAGCGGAGCTCAAGCCGAAGCCTATTGTTCCGGAGCGGGTAACCGGTTTTGCCCATGTTGACCGCTGGCTCGGCACTGATCGTATTCCTGCCTTCGGGCCATTCATTTCAAAATTTGAGTTAAGGGACTCGGCAAAACTACGTGAGTTTCTATCGAGACAGGTCCCCATCGATGTCGGCGGTAATGGAGCCGGATTTACACCGGCTCGTCTACTCGACTTCGATGGCGAGCCGCCCGAGGAGATTGATGCCGAGTTGATCGAAGCGCTGGATCGTGCGTTGGCTCTCGTCACGTCTACCTGCCTATCAGCAGTCTCCAGCCGCCGCCCGTTGCCAGATAACAGTCTCCTTCTGGCCGCCACTTGGGCTTTTGGGCGCTGCCCGCTTGGTCTGCAGGACGAGATACTGAAAGCAGCGCATGCGCACCTAGATGCAAGAGAGCATGTGTTCCTTGAAAACAGGTCAGCTTCGACCGTAATCCTTCATGGTCTGGGTCGGATTATTAAGGAGGAAAGGCGGCTCGAGCGAGCGATTGACCTTCTCCTCCGTCATCATCCTTCGAAAGGCAATGTACCTGCAGCTGTCGCGGCGCTCCTCAGCCGTCCGATTGCAACACCTGCCGTGCTGACGGAAGAGCGCGTTGTAAAAACAACGAAATTTGTTGTCGCGCTTCTCATCGAACTGCGAGAGAGCCAAAAATTCGGGACTGTTCTGAACTACGCGCTTCAGATCGTCGGCGGTATCCTGCGGTGCCGTCAGCAACATCCGTATGCGCTTCTTCTCGGGACCTCTCGAGAGGCAGACGCGATTCATAAGCAGTTAGCGAGCTTAAAACCGTTCCTAGAGCGTCGTGCCACTGGAAGCAGACAGATACGTGCCAAACTAGGCATCATCGACAATCTGATGGAAATGCTGTCCGGCTCCGGTGGAGACAGCCATATTCTCATCAACATCGAAAGCCTGGACGCAGACGGAGATGACACAGCAAGCTGACACGATGCGGAAATTATTTCCCCATCGATTTAGGCCGTGCGGCACTACTCCTCTACAACCATGTCGTGGTCAGCCACTTGAACTTCGTTCTCTCTGACTCAAACCATTGATCCTGAGTTGCAATCTGCTTCCCAGCACTATTCAATGCGGACGCTGATTCCTGGGGGCGACTGCAGATGACGAAACCTTTCTACGCTGAGCCGATCCTCAATTCGCCCTATGAGGTTCCGACGCGCCACCACGCCTTGTCGGAAAATGGTGAACCTCTCGATCACCCTCCCATTGAGGGACGGCGACGCTCAAAATACATCGCGCCGGTACCGAAAAGCCGCAGGACCAAGGCTGACGGTAAGAAGCAGGCATCTCTCGACCTCGACCAGGCTGGCGAAGGTGGTAGCCGCTACAATCCGACGCCCATCATTAATGAAATCCGCACGCATATCGCAGCATGGCGCAGCCTGCCCAACCCTAACGACTGGGGTGTTACGCCGACAACTCAGCGGTTGCTTCAGTACTGGCGCAGCGACGCATTTTCGGGGGCACGGCCGTTCTATTGTCAGGTCGAGGCAGTAGAGACAGCGATCTGGCTTGCGGAGGTCGCGCGCAACCGAAAGCAGTACGCGCATATTTTCCGCCATCTGGAAGAGGCAAATCAGGATGCCAACCCCGACCTGTTTCGCACCGCGCTGAAACTTGCCACGGGTGCTGGCAAGACTACAGTCATGGCCATGCTAATCGCCTGGCAATCCATCAATTCGGCGCGCCAGCCAAATTCAAGCCTGTTCTCCCGTGGCTTTCTCATCGTCGCACCCGGTATCACGATCAAGGACCGCCTGCGCGTCCTGAAGCCATCAGACGCCAACAGCTATTACCGTACCCGCGAGCTTGTGCCGCAGGACATGATGCAGGACCTGAACAAGTCGAAGATTGAAATCGTCAACTATCATGTCTTCCAGCGCCGCAAGGCGCACGAGCTGAATGCTGTCGGCCTTCGCCTAATGAAGGGTTGGAAGAATGAAGAGATCGAAGAGCTGGAAACCGAAGGGGCGATGCTCCAGCGCGCCTGTGGCGATCTGCTTCAGCTCAAGAATATCGTCGTCATTAACGACGAGGCTCACCATTGCTATCGTGAAAGGCCAAACACAAACGAAGAAGACGAGTTAAAAGGCCAGGAGAAGGAGGAGGCGAAGGAAAACAATGAGGCAGCGCGCCTCTGGATTTCCGGCATCGAAGCCTTGAAGCGCAAGGTCGGCCTGCGCTCGGTCTACGATCTCTCGGCAACGCCATTCTTCCTGCGCGGCTCCGGCTACGAGGAAGGCACGCTGTTTCCATGGGTCGTATCCGACTTCTCCCTGGTCGATGCCATTGAATGCGGCATCGTGAAGCTGCCACGCGTTCCGGTCTCCGATAACTCGGTCAACTCTGCCATGCCGGTCTACCGCAACCTGTGGGATCACATCGGCAAGGATATGCCGAAGAAGGGGGCAGGAAAGTCCGGCGAGCTTGACCCCTTCAAGATGCCGGCACCATTGCAGACAGCACTTTACTCGCTCTATTCCCATTACCAGAAGGAATATGAGGCTTGGCAGCAGGTAGGCATTGGCGTGCCGCCGGTCTTCATCGTCGTGTGCAACAACACTGCCAGCTCGAAGCTCGTCTATGAATGGGTATCGGGCTGGGAACGCACCGAGCAGGACGAGCTTGTCACCAAGCATCATGGCCATCTGAAGCTGTTCAGCAATTTCGACCAGTACGGTAATCGGCTGCCGCGAATGAACACGCTGCTGATCGACAGCCAACAGCTGGAATCTGGCGAAGCACTCGACCCGGCTTTCCGCGAGATGGCCAAGATCGAGATCGAGCAGTTCAAGCGTGAGAAAGCCGAGCGCGATGGTGCGGCAGAGGCTGCCAATATTTCGGAGTCCGAACTGCTGCGCGAAGTGATGAACACCGTCGGCCAAAAGGGACGGCTCGGCGAGCAAATCCGCTGCGTTGTCTCTGTGTCGATGCTGACGGAAGGTTGGGATGCCAACACGGTCACCCACATTCTCGGCGTCCGGGCCTTCGGCACGCAGCTTCTCTGTGAGCAGGTGATTGGCCGCGGCCTGCGGCGGCAATCCTACGAGCTGAACGACAGGGGTCTGTTCAATACCGAATATGCCGACATCCTCGGCATCCCCTTCGATTTTGCGACGGAGCCGCAGGAGGTTGTCCGCACGCCACCGAAGCCGACCACGCGCGTCCATGCGCTAAAGGAGCGCGCCAATCTTTCCATCCGCTTCCCGCGCGTCGCCGGTTACCGCACAGAACTGCCGTCCGACAACTTCTCCGCCATATTCAGCGAGGATTCCACTCTGACGTTGACGCCCGAACTGGTCGGTCCGTGCCGGGTCAGGCTGGAAGGTCTGGTCGGAGAGGGCCACGAGATTTCGCCGGACGCCCTAAACGACATGCGGCCGAACACCGTCGCCATTCATCTGACCAAAAAGCTGATCGAGCTTTACTTCCGTGAGACCGATCAGGACGTTCCTTACTACCTCTATAACCAGCTTCAACCGATTACCCGACGCTGGGTCAACCAGTGCCTGAAGCTGACCGGCGGCACCAAGGCCGGCATGCTGACCTATGCAGAGCTGGCGGAAAAAGCCTGCGAGCAAATTTACCAGGCGATCGTGCGCAGCGCCGGCGAAGACGGCACCGGCGTCGTGAAGGCCATGCTCGATCCGTATAACCCGCATGGCTACACAGATTTTGTCTCCTTCATCACCACCAAGCAGAACCTCTGGCGCACGTCGCTGTCCCAGGTGAACTACGTGGTCTGCGACAGCGATTGGGAGGCCGAGTTTGCCCGCGTGGTGGAAGCACATTCCTCAACCATCTCCTACGTCAAGAACCAGGCGCTGGGCTTCGAAGTGCCGTACCGCATCGGTAGCGTGCCGCGCCGCTACTTGCCGGACTTCATCATTCAGTTGGATGACGGCCACGGGCCGGATGATCCGCTGAACCTGATCGTCGAGGTCAAGGGCTTTCGCGGGCTGGACGCGCAGATCAAGGCGCAGACCATGGAAACCATGTGGGTGCCAGGGGTCAACAACCTGAAGACCTACGGCCGCTGGGCGTTCAAGGAACTTCGTGACGCTTTCGCGATGGAAGAAGAATACGAGAAACTGATTGCGTCATTTCTGACGCTGGCAATGGAAGTGGCGTAATGGCGGGCTCAACATTCCGAACCAATCCTGTTTCGCTCCACGACCTCCTCAAGAGCTGCAACGACGGCAAATTGCAGTTGCCTGATTTTCAGAGAAGCTGGGTCTGGGACGAAGATCGTATCAAGAGCTTGATCGCGTCCATTTCCCGCGCCTTCCCGGTCGGTGCGCTCATGACGTTGGAGACTGGGGGCGGCGTCAACTTCAAGCCGCGGACGATCGAGGGTGCTCCGGAAACCGCAAACAAAGTCTCGCCCGCAGAGCTGCTGCTGGATGGCCAGCAACGCATGACATCGCTTTACCAGGTCACTCTTCGCGGTCAGGTGGTGAAAACCATCACACCAAAGAAGCAGCCGGTCGAGCGCTGGTTTTTCATCGACATCAGGAAATCGCTGGATGCCTCTTCGGATCGAGAGGATGCAATCCTCTCGGTGCCGGCGGACAAGATTATACGGTCAGACTTCAATCGTCAGATCGATAGCGACTTTTCCACGACTGAAAAAGAGTTCGAAAATCTGGTATTCCCTCTATCCCGCGTCTTCGATGGGATGGCCTGGCAGATGGAATTCGTCACCTGGGCGAATGCCAACGGGCGTATGCAGGAACTCTGGCCTGTCGTTCAGCAGTTCTACAACGAGGTCCTCGCCAACTTCACCGGTTACCAGGTGCCCGTCATCGCGCTCGACAAGACCACCACGAAGGAAGCCGTCTGCACGGTCTTCGAGAAGGTCAACACCGGAGGCAAGCCGCTAGACGCCTTCGAACTTGTCACCGCCATATATGCCGCTGATGGCCACGAGCTGCGCAAAGACTGGTATGGCGACGGGCGCGACAACAAGGGACGGCATGGCCGCTTTGTTAATGCACAGAAGCTGGCCGACGCCGAAAAGGGCATACTGGCCCACGTCGCCAATACCGATTTCCTCCATGTCGTCTCGCTGTTCTACACCCGTGACCTCAGGCGGGCAGCTGAAGCCTTGGGCAAGGAAGGCAAAGACCTTCCTCAAGTCACTGGAAAGCGAGAGGCGCTCCTCAATCTGCCTCTGACGGCCTACAATCAGTACCAGGATTTGGCAGAGCAGGGATTCCTGAAGGCTGCAAAGTTTCTCTTCACCCAACGGGTCTACCGGTTGTTCGATCTGCCCTACCAGACGCAGATCATCCCCCTCGCTGCCATCCTTGCTGACATCGGCGACGCATGGGAACTCGAGGCGAACCGTGACAAGCTGACAAAGTGGTACTGGTGCGGCGTCTTGGGCGAGCTTTATGGTTCGGCGGTCGAGAGCCGCATCTCGCGTGATTTTCTGGAAGTGCCTGTCTGGCTGGCCGGCGGCAAAGTGCCCGCGACAGTGTCCGAAGCCTCATTCCGGCCTGAACGCCTGAAAACGATGCGCATGCGTCTTTCAGCTGCCTACAAGGGTGTGAATGCCCTGCTGATGAAGGAGAAAGCCAAAGACTTTCGCTCCGGCCAGGAATTCGACCACACAGTCTTCTTCGGCGAGAGTGTCGATATCCACCACATCTTCCCGAAGAAATGGTGCGAGGACCGAGGGATCAAATCGGACATCTATGATTCCATCATCAACAAGACGCCTCTGTCCTACCGAACGAACCGCATCATCGGTGGTGTGGCACCCTCGGCCTACCTTTCAAAATTGGAAACGGGCAGCGCCGACGCCTCTGCCATCGATCCTGCCAAGCTCGACGGGTGTCTGACGTCGCATCTGATCGAGCCGGCCCTTCTTCGTGCTGACGATTTTGTCGCCTTCATGGATGCGCGCCAGAAAGCTCTCTTGAGCCTGATTGAGCATGCGATGGGCAAGCAGTCGCCTGTAGCCATTGCGAGCACCGGCGACTATTCCGACGAGTTGGATGAGGACGAGGAAGAGGCCGAGTTCACGGTGGCAGCACAATGACGGTGCAGCAGCAAAGCCTTGATCGGATCGCCCGCTTTCTGGATCAGCTGCAAATCGCGTTGCATCCACAGGAGAAGATGGCGCAAGCGCGAGCGATGCGTCTCAGCGCATTGTTTGATGCTATTGCCGACTTCAGGCGGGAAAGTATTCCGGCGCACCGTGTGCCTGAGCGTACACTCGACACGGTCCGCTTTTCATCGTTTCTTGCCGATCTCCGAAGCGGTCTGACGGCATCGCGACACGATGGCACGCTCTTGAACGTTTGGACCATTGCGGGCCTCAAACAAAAGGAAGTCCCGACCGCAGCCGTGCTGGGCTGGCTGCTCGATGGTCGCGGAAGCCACGGCTTTGGCTCCAAGATTCTCGAAGCCTTATTGGACATTCTGGCCCGGAAACACCCGGCAAAGGGTTTGCACCACGTGCAGTTAGGTCGCCACTATCAACTTGCCGTCGAGCATTCATCTTTCGGCGACACGAACAACCGAGTGGACCTTGTGATTGATGCGCAGAACGCCGTCATTTTTATCGAGGTAAAGATCAACGCCCGGCAAGGTGACAATCAGCTGCAAAACTATCTGAAGCTCGCGCATACACGAGCCAGCATCCAGAAGAAGCCAGTCGTTTGCCTGCTATACCTCAGCAGAAATCTTCCCGATGATGCACCTGCTGAGGTCATCCATCTGCTCTGGACTGACGTTGCCGATGCCATATGGAAGGCAGTTCCGGTGTCGCAGGAAGCGACGGTGTCAGGAGCGGTCGTCCGGCAGTTCGCAGCACACGTTAAAAGATTGCACTGAGGTCCCCATGTTTTCCAATGAACTACATAAGCTTCTTATCCTTAATATCGCAGACCTAGATGAAGGCGCACGGCGGTTTGAACTGCTTCAGAATCGCATCGCGGGAAAAATTGATGCGCTCATCGAAGACTGGGCGACGCCAAAGGGCTGGCACAGCACTGCGAATTGGCAAGATAACGACGATGCTGCAGTCGCGCCACAACACTGGGTGACAGGGGATAAATGGAATGCCTGGTTCGGTCTAGAATATCGTTCCGGCGATACCGGCCAATGGCGCGATGGCAACGATTATTTCCGGCTGACCAAGCTATGCGCGGAAGGTCGAGGCGGGATGGGGTTTCGGTTTCTCCAAAATGAATTCCCAAAGACACCGTGGAAGAAGTTCATCCAGAGCCGTGCCATTGGCTTCAACGATACCCGTTTCGTTTTTGATGATGAGCCGAGCCTGTTTCTGCCGGTCCGGGTTGATAAGGATGTCCTGGCAAAAGGAGCCGAAGAGGAGAACTTCGATGAGGCATTACGCCCCCTTCGCGAAGCACTCGATTACATCCACAGCATCATTGATCGCTTTGAGGCGCTCCTTACCACAATGAGAAACCAGCAGGCATCCTGACATGGCCAAGACCCCGCGCGAAAAAGACGTGTCCACCCTCACCCATGACAAGGCGGTGCGGCTGAACAATCCGACGGCCGAGATGGCGTCGCTTTACGAGCAGCAGGAGGAAATGCTGGGCGAGGCCGCGCGCGAGATGCGGGTGCCGCGGGATCGTCCGCTGGCAGACGGCGCGGTGCGCGACAGGGACATGGACCGCGATCCGCAGATCATCTGGAACGGTGCAAAGATCAAGATCACGCCGGCGCAGATGCGCAAGCTTGCCGAAACCGGCGAGATCGAGATCGGCGATGCCCAGCTTGTCTGGCGCGGCAAGGACCGGCAGGATTGGTCCGATCTCGTGGTCAACGCGCCGCCGCTCTACATTCAGGAAAAGGTGCACCCCAAGGCAATCATCGACGACCTGAAGCGCCGCACCACCAGCACCCGCCAGCAAAACACCGATGCGCCTGATCTGTTTGCCGATTTCAACGGCATTGCCGATCCGGAGGCGCGTGCCGAATTCTACCAGCATACCAAACACTGGCAGAATCGTATGATTCTCGGCGACAGCCTGCAGGTAATGGCAAGCCTTGCCGAGCGCGAGGAGATGCGCGGCAAGGTGCAGTGCATCTATTTCGACCCGCCCTATGGCATCAAGTTCAATTCGAACTGGCAGGTCTCGACCATGAGCCGGGATGTGAAGGACGGCAAGAAGGAAGACGTTTCGCGAGAGCCGGAACAGGTGAAGGCCTTTCGCGACACCTGGAAGGACGGCATCCACTCCTATCTCACCTATCTGCGCGACCGCTTGACGGTGGCACGGGAATTGTTGACCGAAAGCGGCTCGATCTTCGTTCAGATCGGCGACGAGAATGTTCATCGCGTCCGGGCGGTCATGGATGAGGTGTTTGGAGAGGAGAATTTCATTTCACTAATAAGCCTTCGCAAGACTGGGGGGCAGGAGACCTCGTTCATCCCCAATGTCGCAGACTATGTGATTTGGTTTGGAAAAAGACGGCCGATGACGAAGTATCGTCAGCTTTACTTTAGGAAAGAGGTTGGAGTCGGTGAAGGCAGTGGCGCTCGATACGACCGTTTGAGGTTCGAAGACACTTCATCTCGAACGATGACCAAGGAGGAAAAAGGAGGAGTTAAGCAGATTGCGACCGATGCTCGTCCTTATCAGCTAACAAGTCTTATCTCGAGTGGAGTGCGAACGAATACAACCGCTGCATGGATGTTTCAGGGCAAACGTTATCATTCAGGCGAGAGTTCGAACTGGAAAACTTCGCTTAAAGGGCTTGCTACACTCTCGCGTGCAGCGCGCATTGAAAAGCGAAAGGATACAATAGCTTACGTTCGTTTCATCGACGACTTCGCCGCATTTCCCGTATCGAACATTTGGACGGACGTCGCTGGCGCAGCCGGAATTGTCTACGTTGTCCAGACCAGCACAAGTATTGTCCAACGTTGCATGCTAATGGCGACTGATCCAGGCGACCTCGTCCTCGATCCGACCTGTGGCTCCGGCACCACAGCCTTTGTCGCAGAGCAATGGGGCCGCCGCTGGATTACCATCGACACGTCACGCGTGGCGCTGGCGCTGGCTCGCACTCGACTGATGAGCGCACGCTATCCCTATTATATGCTGGCCGACAGTCGAGAGGGCCGCGCTAAGGAGCAGGATGTCTCGGGCAAAATCCTCGCTGACGCCGCCGTCACAGGTGATATCCGCCAAGGCTTTGTATATGACCGCGCACCGCATATCACGCTGAAAAGTATTGCCAACAATGCCGAAATCGACGTGATCTGGGAGAAGTGGCAGGCGATGCTGGAACCGCTGCGGCAGGCCCTGAACGAGCGACGCAAGACAACATGGGAAGAGTGGGAAATACCCCGCCCGGCTGGTGCGCCCTGGCCAAAAGCCGCCGCCGAGGCGCTGCCCACGGCGCGCGATGCGGGCCAATCGCACGCCGCCCGCCAGAAGGCGCTCGATGGCATCAACCTGTCGCTCGGCCGCTTCCTGACCCTCGACACCCTGCCACAGGAACCGCTCGACGCGTGGGAGGATGCCGAGGCCGTGAAGTTACACACCGCTTGGTGGGAGGGCCGCATTGCGCGCCAGAAGGAAATCGACGCCTCGATTGCCCGCGCGGCCGATGTCGAGCTGCTTTATGACCGACCCTATGAGGACAAGACGAAGGTGCGCGTCGCCGGCCCCTTCACCGTCGAAAGCCTGTCGCCGCACCGTGTTATCGCCGCCCGCGAGGATACGCTGGGCGCAGAGCTTGCGGCATCCGGCGCAATCACCACACGCGCCTCGACGCCATCCAACATGCCGGAAGCGGATTTCGGCGAAATGGTGCTTTCGCACCTGCGCACCGCCGGCGTTCATCAACTCGAAAAGCGCGACACCATCCATTTCAGCGCCATCACCCCCTGGCCCGGCAATTACATTGCCGCCGAGGGTCGGTATGCCGATGGCGGCGCGGTGGAAAAACGTGCGGCGATCCTGATCGGCCCGGAATTCGGCACGCTGACCCGAAGCCAGATCACCGCTGCCGCCCGCGAGGCATCGGACGCCCGTTTCGACGTGCTGATCGCCTGCGCCTTCAATTTCGACGCCCAGGCGACCGACCTCAACCGCCTCGGCCCGCTTGCCATCCTCAAAGCCCGCATGAACCCCGACCTGCACATGGCCGAGGACCTGAAGAACACCGGCAAGGGCAACCTCTTCGTCGTCTTCGGCGAACCGGACGTGGAAATCCTCGACGCGCCCGGCGGCGAGATCAAGGTCAAGGTCCACGGCGTCGACGTCTTCGACCCCTCCACCGGCGAAATCCGTTCTGACGACGTCAAGGGCATCGCCGCCTGGTTCATCGACACCGATTACGACGAAGAAAGCTTCTTCGTCCGCCACGCCTATTTCCTCGGCGCGAACGACCCCTACAAATCGCTGAAGACGGCGCTGAAGGCCGAGATCGACCCGGATGCCTGGGAGACGCTCTATTCAGACACCTCACGGCCGTTTGCGCGACCGAGCACGGGGCGGATCGCGGTGAAGGTGATCAATCACTTCGGGGACGAGGTGTTGAAGGTGTTTGGGGTGTAAGGGGTATGCCGGGGCATAATCACTATCCTGACTGCACATGCGGCTGGTGTGTCGGCGACGGTGGAGGTGGCGGCAGCGGGATTTGTGTGCGTAACGACCGGCTAATTTAAAAATGAGATAGGTTGCATCTACGATGGGATATAGTGCTACGACGATTGCTATTACGATAGACAAAATCAATCGTGAGTATTTCCTACCTGCGATCCAGAGGCCATTTGTCTGGGGGCCGGAGCAAATGGTCGCATTGTTCGACTCGTTGATGAAAGGGTACCCGATTAGTTCCTTTCTGCTTTGGGACGTCGCGCCGGAAAACGAGCTGAATTGGCAAATCTACAAATTTGCAGAGAATTTTCGCTTTGGCGAAGTGCATAACGAGATCGCCGATACGTCGGGACGCAAACTGACGCTGGTGCTTGATGGACAGCAGCGTCTGACTTCCATGCTCATCGGTCTACGCGGCTCGTTCACAGTGAAAGCCAAAGGCAAACGCTGGGACAATCCCGACGCCTGGCAGCGTAAGAAGCTCTATATCGATCTTCTGGTCGACCCTGCGCTGATCCCGAAATCCGAGGATACCGAAGACGACATCGAGCACTCCTATGGCTTCGAGCTCTTCGAAACCCCTCCGCAATCAGGAGCAGCCAACCTCTGGATCAAGGTAGGGGACATTCTCAGCTATCCGGAACCGGAGCAGTTCGCGGCTTTTGTCGATAAAACCCTCGAACGTCTGCCTGCAACGCGAAATTGGTCTGTGGTGGAAACCGCCCGGCGCAATCTCCAGCGGCTCTATCAGGTAATCTGGGTCGACAAGATCATCAGCTACTACACTGAAACCAACCAGGACTATGACCGCGTGCTTGGCATCTTCGTCAGGGCCAACGATGGAGGAACAAAGCTCAGTAAGTCCGATCTGATGCTCTCCATGATCTCATCGAAGTGGACCGACATTTCCGCACGCGAAGAAATCTACAATTTCGTCGATACACTAAACGGTCGACTGGACCGAAAGAACGACGTGACCAAGGACTTCGTGATGAAGGCATGCCTGGTTTTGTCGGACCTCGACCACGTTTATCAGGTGAAGAATTTCACCAATCGCAATTTGGAGATTATGCGAGGCAACTGGAGCAAGATACAGCAGTCGCTGAAACGCACCTTCCAGCTTGCCAACAGCTTCGGTATCGATCGCGACACACTGACCAGTTTGAACGCACTTCTGCCGATCGCCTACTATCTACACAAGACCGAGTTTGACCTTCTGAGCGCGACGACACCATCCTTCGTCTCGAACGCCGAGCGCATTCGTCGGTGGCTGATCGCGGCTTTGCTGAACAGGGTCTTTGGTGGGACCTCAGACAGCACTATCGGCGCGGCGAAGAACGCGATCGCCTCTTCGCTGCAACTCACCAAAGATTTCCCGTTGGAAGCTTTGAATGCTGCACTGACCCGACAGATCAAGCGCCCCTCAAACCTGACCGGCGAGGCCCTTGCCGGGGTGATGGAGCTTCAATACGGCAATCGGCAAATCTTCCTGCTGCTCTCGCTTCTTTACGAGAACAAGGGCTGGGGAAGCATGACCTTCCACGTGGACCATATCTTTCCGCAAGGTCGCCTCGACCGCAAATATCTGATGAAGAACAACGTTCCGATGTCCAAGATCGAGGAATTGATGGCGTGCACCAATCGCATCGGCAATCTGCAACTTCTCGCCAGTGCGGAAAATCTAGACAAGAGCAACGCTTCGTTCGAAGACTGGATCAGGAGCCGAGATAAGTCCTTCTTGGAGAAACACCTGATACCGCAGGACGAGCATCTCTGGTCAATCATGATGTTGCCCAAATTCGTGGCGGAACGTGAGAAAATGATCGTCGATAAGCTGGCGTCAGTTCATGGCGACAGGCAGCAACCGAATTACTAACAAGCGACTGGGGAAAGTGTGATGAGTTCACTCGAAGAGCGGCTTCGTAGAATTGCTGAAGAAAAGCAGCGGCTCGCTGGGGAAGAAGAGGCCATGCGGGAAGAGGCCCTGGAAGAGCTGGAAAGAATTACAGCGGAAATTGAAGCTCTGGAAAAACGCAAGGAGCAGCTCGAAGTCTTTTTGGGACTGGACGACGAACCCCAGCGCGCCGGCCGGGGACAGATTCAGGAACTCTGCGTTCGTGCCATCACCGAGGCTGGCGGTGGCTTGACCTCCGGGGAGGTGAAGGACGCAATCGAGAAGCTCGTTCCAGGCATGAAAGTCTCGTCGGTGCCGGCCACGCTGAGCCGTGCAGCGTCCCTTGGCCGGCTGCGTCGCGACGAATTCGGGCGATATTATTTGAGTTGATGCTATGACCACCATCCTCGCCGACAGCTTCACTGCCTCCCTCGCCAAGCTCACCAATGACGAACAGAAGCAGGCGAAGCTGACGGCGTTCGATCTTCAGACCGATCCGGACAGGCCCGGTCTGAAGATGCATCGGATCGAAGCATCCAAGGACCCCAACTTCTGGTCAGTGCGGGTCAACCGCGATCTCCGGATCATCATCCACAAGACCGGCGACAGCGTGATGCTTGCCTATGTGGATCATCACGACGATGCCTATGCCTGGGCGGAGCGGCGGCGCATCGAGGTGCACCCGCGCACGGGGGCTTTGCAGATCGTGGAGGTTCGGGAGCGGGTAGAGGAAATCACCCTCCGCGCACTGCCACCGGTACAGCCCGCTCCTCCTTTCGTGGTCATGCCGCCGCTGCCGACCGCAGGCGCACCGTTGTTCGCAAAGTTGTCCTCGGACGAGGCCCTGTCCATCGGCGTACCCTCCGACTGGGTGAACGACGTACTCCAGGCAAGTGAAGATCGCTTTTTCACGCTGGCGAACCATCTGCCGCAGGAAGCTGCCGAAGCGCTTCTTGAGTACGCGGCGACTGGGGTTCTCAACAGACCCAAGGCGGTTGATGCGACGCCGGTTACCCACCCGGACGCACAGCGCCGGTTCCGTATTTTGGAAGGGCACGAGGAACTTGCGGCGGCACTCGACCAACCCTTCGAGAAATGGGCGGTATTCCTGCATCCCTCGCAGCGGGCCTTGGTCGAGCGTGATTTTGCCGGCCCTGTCCGTGTGGTCGGATCGGCGGGCACCGGCAAGACCATCGTGGCACTGCATCGGGTTGTCCGGATACTGCGCGCCGACCCCGCCGCTCGCGTTTTGCTCACCACGTTCTCTGAACCGTTGGCTATGGCCCTCAAGCGAAAGCTCCACGTCCTTGTGGCGGACGACCCGCGGCTGTCGGAACGCGTCGTTGTCTCCTCGTTCGAACAGGCTGCGGGAGAACTGTATGCATTGATGACAGGACGGAAGGCCTATCTGGTCAATCGTGATATACTGCGGGGCATCCTGAGTGACACAGCCGCGACTGCCGGCACCGGGCGTTACCCGATCCGTTTCCTGCTGTCGGAATGGGAACACGTGATCGACGCCTGGCAGATCGACAGTGCGGAGGCCTACGCTCTGGTTCCGCGGATGGGACGCAAGAACCGGCTGGGTGCCAAGCAGCGCGAGGAGCTCTGGTCCATCTTTGCCGAAGTTCGCCGTCAGGTTCGTGCCAAAGCTTTGATGACGAGCGCCGATCTCTTCACCGCAGTGATGCTGCACTTCGATAATCGCGACGACAAGCCGTACAGCCACGTGGTGGTGGATGAAGCACAGGACCTGGGCGTTGCAGAACTGCGATTTCTGAAGGCAATCGTGCCGGATCGTGCCGATGCGATGTTCTTCGCAGGTGACATTGGCCAACGCATCTTCCAGCAACCCTTTTCCTGGAAAGGGCTCGGGATCGACGTGCGGGGGCGTTCCTTCACGTTGAAGGTCAACTATCGAACGTCACATCAGATACGCCGAATGGCCGACAGTCTGCTGCCGGAGAATGTTCGCGACGTTGATGGCGAGGAAGATCAGCGCAAGGGCACTGTTTCGGTCTTCGACGGAGTGGAGCCCGTTGTTGTCATTGCACCGACGCAGGAAGAGGAAATCATTTCTGCCGCGGTCTTCCTGAAAGGTCTCATCGACGCAGGTGTCGCTCCCTCGGAAATTGGCATCTTCTGTCGTTCCAACGAAGAGATGGCGCGCGCAGCCAAGGTAGCAGAGGCCGCGGGTGTTGCCACGGTCTCGGCTCTCCATGCTGCCTCCTCAAGCGAATCGGTCCTGATTGGTACCATGCATCTCGCCAAAGGCCTGGAGTTTCGTGCTGTCATTCTCATCGCCTGTGATGAGGGTGTTCTGCCATTGGATGCTCGCATTGCTGACGTTGCAGACGAATTCGAACTCGATGAAGTGGTCGCGACTGAGCGACAACTGCTCTATGTCGCCGCCACACGTGCCCGCGACCATCTATTCGTCTCGGGTGTTTCTCCCGGTTCCGAGTTCCTCGAAGACCTCAGACGCTGAGTGTTTTCGATTGCTCTGCAAACGCAGTTATCGGGAGTAATGGGGGAAGACGAGGAATAGAACCGAACGGCGTTTGCATTTGACGGGCAGCAGAGTGCCACATCAGGAGGGCATGAGATGACGCTTCGGTCGGAACGGGTAGGGGGTAACAGCTATTCCACTTCCACATTGCTCGCTGCCGTCTAATCTGTGATCGGTTTTCCATTGATGAAGAACAGGAGTTTTTCCATGGAGACTACACTGGTGTTTCTCACAACCAGGAAGCCTGGACGTGAGGCTCACCGACATTTGCCGGACGAGGTCAAGGGTATGCAGCCAGGCGGAAAGCTGTCGCGCATTTGATGGGTCACCACGAGATGAGCGAACGGCGGGCGTGTAAAGCCATGGGCTTTTGCCGCATGACAATCCGTTGCGAAACCAGGCGCAACGACGATGATCGTCTTCGCGAGCGGATGAAGGCGCTGGCGCATGAACGCCGCCGCTTCGGTTGCCGACGCATCCACGTGCTGCTCAAACGCGAGGGACACCGTGTGAACCACAAGAAGCTCTTCTGGCTCTATCGGGAAGAAAAGCTGACGGTGCGCAAGCGCGGCGGCCGCAAGCGAGCGATCGGCACGCGAGCACCGATGCTGGTTCCGATGACGGCCAATGATCGCTGGTCGCTGGACTTCGTGTCGGATCAACTCACCGATGGCCGCAGGTTCCGGGTGCTGACGATCGTCGATGATTGCACCAGAGAATGCCTGGGCCTCGTCGCCGATACATCACTCTCGGGCCTTCGGGTTGCCCGTGAGCTGGATCGGATCATCCAGAAGCGTGGCAAGCCCAGAATGATCGTCAGTGACAACGGGAGCGAGTTCACCAGCAACGCGATCCTGCAATGGACGGACCAGGTCAATGTGGAATGGCACTACATCGCGCCGGGTAAGCCGATCCAGAACGCCTTCATCGAAAGCTTCAATGGCCGACTGCGGGATGAGCTCCTGAACGAGACGCTCTTCTCGTCACTGACCCATGCCCGATCAGCGCTCTCAAGCTGGCGCAATGACTACAACGATCATCGACCACACTCTGGCCTCGGCTGGCTGACACCGGCCGAGTTCGCTCAGACCATCAACCCGCGACGGGATGCGGTGCTGCGCAGCAGGAATGGCTCCGCACCGCAACCCGCCGCTACCGCCCACAATACAACAACCCAAAACCGCTGGAGCGAACTCAAAACTGGATAAAACTTGGGGGCAAGGTCACCGCTCGCAAAGAACGTCGTGAAGCTCGTTCGCCGTCCGGTGATCCGCAATGAGCGCAGCCGGAGACTGACCGGCGACGAAGAGCAACGGCTTCTCGATGGCTGCGACGGTGGCCAGACGCCATACTTCAAGAATTTGCTGATCCTGGCCATTGAGACAGGGATGCGGCGAGGGGAGATCGTCGGGATGAAATGGTCCGACATTTCGCACAATCGCCTGGTGATCACGCTTGCCCTTACCAAGAACGGGTCTGGTCGCGAGGTGCCTTTGTCTCAGCGTGCGTTTGACGCGCTGATGGATTGGAAGGCGCGAGCGTCGGTAGATCAATCTACAGTTTTCCCAATGACGCCGGGTGCGTTGGAGCAGGCATGGCGTCGGTTGCTGATCCGAACAGGCATCAAGTCGCTGCGCTTTCACGACCTGCGCCACGAAGGCGTCAGCCGTCTTTTCGAGCGTGGTCTAAACATCATCGAGGTGAGCAGTATCTCCGGACACAAAGAGCTCCGGATGCTGAAGCGTTACACGCATCTCAGCGCGGACGATCTCGTGGCGCGCCTTGGGTAGATCAATCTATCGTCTGAAATCGGGTGCAGGATGTTTACATCATGGCCTGAAGTGTCAACATTCTTGTCAACATACGCCTCTTCAGACCCATTTATCCGGTCAAATCCGTCAACATCGAGTGCGCCTGAAACGGTCCAAAAGCCCGGATTTCGGGGCAAATGTTGCACTCCCGTGACGCTATGTTGACGTTTTTCGCCCTTTTTGCGTTTTCCGGCGAGATGTCAACATTTGAAAGCCGGACGTCGGTGCTAATTCCTAGTTAGGGCATCCTGGCGCCTCCATTCCTTCCGAGACATAGACGTATTGGCCGAGTGAAGTAACCCGGTCTGACTGCGCCGGGGTAACGGAAGGCCTTGCCTACCAGCTCCGAAAACATATTCCGTTGAGCTGTCCGGCACCTCAGGCGTCACATGAGTACAGAAGCGCTAGAATGGGACAGACAGCGCATCCCATGCATTGGTAGATGGATCTACCTTGGCATTACCATCTTGCTCCATCGGTCAAGGACGATCGGCAAACGCGTCTATTTGCGTTGGGGATGTTCAGCTCGCCGCCTCCGTCCACCTCATCATCCTCGGCGCTGGGTCACAACTTGCTCCTCGGACATCCGGATCTCGGAAGCGAAGTCCTAGGAAAAGCCAAGCCTAATCATGGGGATGCAGCCAGTATCCACCAACGTCCCGGCTCCTATCCACCCATGCCGCAAAACGGCCAGGGAAGCTCACAGGCGCGATCTCATGTTTGGCCGCAGTCCACGTCGTATTTTGCCGCCGCGCTCGCCAGCGCGAATCCTGGAGTCAAACAGCGGACCGTTTCTCTCCAACCCATTGAAAATAAACGCGCTCATCATTTGTGCGCATCTCTCTAACTTCTCGCTATAAAATACAACGTGGAGCCACAGCCCCACATTTCCCAAACCGTTGACGGACGATTTGTCCGAAGGAGATGTAATGAGTTTGTTTCCAACTGATCCAAAGCAATGGCGCGAAGATACGATCAGCGCTTGCCGCTTCATTCCCCCTCATCTGCTCGCTGCGGAGCGCTATCTGGTATCGAAGAAGTGGTTTGCATACCGCTTCGCTACCCCATGGCAGGCGACGCAACATTTCGCCAATCTCTACCGCGAGGGCTTTAGGAACTACAACCGGTATCATCGTGACAGGGAAGCGGCCGAGACCTGCAAGGGTCTGCCTCTCAGGATCTTCAGTCAAGCCAGTGGGACACTTACTCAGCTTTGGATGGCCCGCCAGAGTGCCGATGAGCTCGGCCTTCCTTATGAGCTTCTGATCGAGTTCGGCTTCGATTTCGCTGGCCGGCGGAAGCGGCGCGTGTCCCCGGCACCGCTCCAGCTGTTTCCCAGCGACAATGCAGGACCCGTATGGGCTGCCGAGCTTGAAAAGTTTTTGGAAACGCGTCTGCCCGCAACCCTGGCAAAGCTGGACGAAGCTCCTCAATACCGGATCGAGCATTACCAGGCATTGCCGATGCAGGATGAGTTCAGGGCACACATTGCCGATCACGTCCTCAACGGGCCGGGGAACTGGGCCACGAAGGTAGGAGCGGTCTGTGTTCGCGAACGTTTCTTGCCATTAGAAGCCGGCATTGACTTGGTTCCCGAAGGGCAGAGAGCGAGTGTGCGTTCCGATATCGAGCGGGATGAGGAGCTGGGCATACTCCCCTCTGTGCCGAAGGTCGAGCTGAAGCCACTCAGTTTCACGCCGACATGCTTTGGGATTCCGGGAGCTCGGAATGCCTCATCTGAGCTCTGCGCCAAGTGCCCCGTCTCTGACCGGTGCAGCAATGTTGGGAGGGCCGTAGCGGCTGAACTGATCAACAAGGATGGAAGCGTGTCACCGGTGAAGCACGCGCAGGATGAAACGCGCAAGGCCTCACAAAACGAGAGGCAGGCCAGGAGGCGGGCGCGCTTGCGTGCCGAGGCAGCTCAGGAGCTGTCCGTTTAACCGGAACAGCTCATCTGTCACGCGTTCCCTAGATTATATATATTCTTAGAAAGTTATATAGATATAGGGAACCCGTGACACCTTGGAGGTCCTCCGGCTCTCTTTCTATCCCGGTTCGAAACGAAAGAACCTCACAAAATGATCGACATACATGGAACGCTCCGGTCGGAGCGTTCCTCCGGATGATGCTGGTAGGCTCTCATGGCACGCCTGACAAGCTTCCGGTGTCCTCTGGGTAATCACTCGGAAGCTAACTGCGCCGGTCAACCATCAAGTGTGACAATCCCGCCATTGCGCCGGATTGTGCCCCATCCAACATCAACAGGAGCCCGCGCAACATCCGCGCGGGCACCGTTCAGTTGGAGCCATTCCCTTGAAAAACAACCGTCCTTCCCAGCCATCACACCCGTCCAGAAAGCGACCCGGATTTATCGCTGTCGCGGCACTGTTGCCGGTTTTGATGACCGCTCAGTCAAAGCCAGCACTAGCGGATAGCGACATCGAGACTAGCGTCGGTGTCCTGGCACTCACGGTCGCCAGCATTCGCGTCGTGTCGGAAAGCTGCCAGGTCGATCTGGACCCGATGTTGGAGCACGAATTTTTGAAGCAGTCGCACCGGTGCCGGGCATTCGGATGACCGAAGTGTCGGCGCTTCTGATCCGCAGCTACAAAAACGAAGTCAACCTTGCTGGGACGGAGTGCGCCCCCGGTGATGCTGATCGTCTGCCGACGCTCAGAAGCATCTATGACAACAGCTTGAACACGCTCCGGGACCTCGTCCGGGCGAAGACAGGTAACTGACCTAGGGGCTGCGGGCGCTCAGACTGAAGCGTTCGCAGCCAGCCACTTCTCCAGGGCGGTGATCACATCGGGTTGTAGCCTGTCTCCCCTGTGAAGGGCTCGGCCTAGCGACGGATTCAGTTTTAAAAAGCCCATTTCGGCCAAGACGTCGCCCTTACTCAACCCACGCTTCGTCATGACTTCCTCGATCCGCGCCCTTGCTACCGGGAGCAGTCTTCGATCCATGGCGATCGTGGAAGAAGAAGTGCCTGCCGCTGAACCCCGTCCTGTCAAATGCCCCTGAGCAGTGAGCCAGTCAAGAAAATCGGCCTGCTCGGACTTGTTCGCCTTGTTGAACGCGTTCTTCAGCTCCTGTAGACGTGTTCTCGACTTCTTTAAGCCCGCAGCGATCGCAGCCTCGGCAATTGTCTTGTGCTTTCCGGCTTTCAGGTCCGCATAGATCTTTGGGAAATCGCTTTTCAGACGCTCTTCGTAATATGCATTGTCGCGCTTCTGCTTCTTCGGCATCTCAAAACACATCCAGATCAAATGCCGTCGTATGTACGCGCGACGACACAAAAGCGCCAGAGAGAGTCACAGGCGCGCGCCGTCTGATTTCCGCTCCTCGAGATCTAAGAGCAGCTCGCAGCAAGCCGGTGAGCGCCCCTGAGCCAATGATGAGCTGCTCCCCATCAACCCACCGCGCTCTCGCTCAGCCACTTCGTTTTTTCGAAGTCGAAGACCTGTTGCGGTCCCGCGGGGGGCTTTGTTGATGAAGGGGCTCTCGTAGAGCGGGCTTGGATCTATGGTGTCTTTTTCAGTCGGGTGCTCGATCACCATGTCGACCAATCCGATCTGCTGTAAGGTCGGGGCACTGTCGGCCAGGAATTCGCCAAAGGCTTCCGTAACGGCGTGATGATTTATATGTCGAATCAAAGCAGCCTAATGCGGCACTTTGGTTCGGGCTTTGACCTATTTGGCTCCAGCGTCTGCTTCGTTGCGTCATTTGAGTTTCAAAATTGGCTTCTTTTGGAAGGGAAATCTGTTTGTATGTCTTGGCTGGAAGTCAAAATCCATTGACTTTCAAAATCCATCCTTTGCGGAAGCCAAATTGGTTTGACCATCAACGACGCCAATCAAAATACGTTGAGCGCCATAAATCTTATTTTCTGGTGGACAAACGGCATTGACTGCCGCATGAGGAGCACAAAAGCACTTGTGTCCCATAAACTCGCAATATGGAAGTCAACATGATCCCACGTCCCGGTTTGGATCTGTCCGAAGCAGTGGACTATCACTATGGCCAGTTCCCGCCTCAGCATCTCGACGCAAGCCGTTTAATCATGCCGATAGCGTCTGCATCGGCTGCTATTGCACGCTACGATCAGATGCTTAAGGGGATGCACAATAGCGAAATTTTGTTGGCGCCTCTGAGAAATCAGGAAGCTGTCGTGTCGTCCCGAATGGAGGGCACGGTCAGCACGCTGGATGAGGTGCTCAGATACGAGGCCGATCAGGAAGGAAGCGGCAATGAGGCAGATGGCCACTATCGCAACGAAGCCATTGAGGTCTTTCTATACAGCCGCGCATTAACAGCGGCGCAACGCAGCATTGAGCAGGGAGCGCCTCTGTCGAGTTTCTTGATCAAGAGCGCACACAAGGTCCTCCTAGGCTTCGGCCGTGGTGCACACCTGTCCCCAGGCGAATTCAAGACCGAACAGAATTATCTGGCAGACCGTATGCGCCGAAAGGTTCACTTCATTCCGATGCGGCCCGAACAGCTTCAGGACGGAATGGATCGACTGTTCAATTTCATCGCATCCGACGATTGGCAGATCTTGATGAAGACTGCTGTCGCTCATCTTGAATTCGAAGCTTTGCATCCCTTCAAGGATGGTAATGGCCGAATAGGCCGTATGCTGATCACGCTGATGCTGTGGAAATATGGAGCGATCTCCGCGCCCCATTTTTACATCAGTAGCTACTTTGAGGATCGCCGGGACGAATATATTGACCGAATGCGCGAGGTATCAAAATCAGGCGCCTGGACAGAGTGGATCGTCTTCTTTTTGGAAGCACTGGAAGCGCAGGCACAGAAGAACCTGGCAACTGCCGAACGAATCCGTGACCTTTACGAAGAACTAAAAAGAGAGTTTCCTCAGATGCTGACCTCGCAATGGAGCACAGCGGCGCTGGACTTCCTCTTCTCGCGTCCGGTGTTCAGGAACAACGTCTTCACCAAAAAATCCGGCATACCGGAAACCTCGGCGCATCGCTTCACGCGCATTCTATCTGATCGCGGTCTTATCCGGACGCTTGAGCCTGCGGCTGGACGCCGCCCTGCTCTATATAGCTTCGAGCCCCTTTTGCAGATTGTCCGCGATTAGCAACATCGGCGGCACAGGCGGTCAAACGTTCACAAAGAAGAAAAAATAGCCATCTGCCCTTTCATCGCTATGGGACAGCCCGCGCCACCGTGCGCCGCTCTGGAAATGTCTGGGACAACGCCGCAATGGAGAGCTTCTTCTCATCACTGAAAACGGAGAGAACAGCACGGAGGGTCTATCGCACGAGGAACGACGCAAGAGGGGATGTGTTCGATTACATCGAGCACTTCTACCATCCGAAGCGTCGCCACTCGACACTGGGCTATCTCAGCCCCAATGACTTTGAAACCAAGGTGGGATTAGCTTAACTGTGAGCGTCCGGTGAGCCGTTTTTGTTCGGGTGCAGATTTGGAGCATGTTACGTCACAGATGATTGATTTTTGACGTAACAGGATATGATCGCCAAGGTTGAGATCCTGACGGGTGCCGATCGACAGCGTCGGTGGTCGACAGAACAGAAGCTTTCGATATTGCAAGAAGCGTTCAGCGGGGATGGCAGCGTTTCGGACGTGGCGCGGCGGCATGACATTATTCCGCAGCAGCATACGCCTGGCGAAAGAAGCTCTCCCTGCCCGGGCTGGTGCCGATTGAGGGCATATCATTCGTCCCGGTGTCTGTTGTCGGAGGTTCGGGCAGCATGGGTGACGGCTCGAAGAAGAGTGTTGCTCGTTCCCGATCCAAAGACATCGAAATCACTCTGCGAAATGGCCGATTGTTGCGAGTGGCAGCGGACATTGATCTTGAGGTTTTGTCATCGCTCGTTGCTTGCGTGGAGGCGGCATGATCGGGCCTTCCGGGAATGTACGGGTCTATCTGGCCTGCGGAGTGACGGATAACTCCAACGCTTAAGGGCGATTGAGCGTTATCAAAATCGTGACTGGAAAATAGCGCAGAACGCCCATAAGAGGCGTTAGAACCGCTAAAAACTAGTACATTCTTTGAGACGCCACAATGTTACAATTGTTGCGATAACATATTGATTTTATTTATCCATAACAGATTTCAAATCTCTCTAGCAGCACCATTCCATCCCCTTGATATCGTTGAAGCCCTTGCAATCCAAGGGATCGATATGTCTATGGTTTGTTCACAGACGTGGTCGGATGAAGTGACAGCGCGCATTCGGGGCACGCCTCGGCCACACTGCTGGTGGTGGAGTGAAAGTTGCCAGCCCGCCAAACTCTCGCTATGAGACAGCCCGTGTCACGAGGCTATTGATCCAGTTTTCTCGAAATGTCAGCCCGGTTCGTTGATGGTTTGGAGAACTGCGGAGCGTTTGATGGCTCGTTTCGTATCTGCATTGCCTCTTACAGCAGAAGCGCTACAATTGCTGCGTTGAAGGACGGATAGCTTTGGGAGGAGCGATACGTGAGACGCATGTGGCCAGACGAATATGCATTTCTGTTGGATGAGGCAGAAGAGGTTCACCTTCAGATTCCACCGATGGTTGACGAGAATGTGTCAACCGGCAAGGCGATATCCAGGAAGGCTTTGAAAGCTCGCATCAGCCAGCAGGATTTCGAGAAAATCTGGCCTCTTGCCGAGGCTCGCTATCGGCTTGATGGACGGTTTTCGGGCAAAGCCATCACGCTTGTTACCAACAACCCCCACTATCAGAATTGGCATCCCTCAGACGGTGGCAGCGTCGAGAGCATCTCCGATAGCGGTCGACCTTATACGACGCGTTATGT
The DNA here is from genome assembly GCA_027483885.1 of Rhizobiaceae bacterium. Taxonomy (GTDB): domain Bacteria; phylum Pseudomonadota; class Alphaproteobacteria; order Rhizobiales; family Rhizobiaceae; genus Neorhizobium. The sequence continues at coordinate 30,498 of JAIXTO010000154.1, read as the reverse complement.
GATTGTGCATTTTCTCTTGGACGATGTCCGTGAGACTGTAGAGGTTTAAACCGACACTGTCGGTTCTTGCCATGCGTTGGATCAGCGATGCCGTCGAGCGTCCAGTGCCAGGACAATCCCTGGTAGCCCTGCGGGGTCATCCTACGCGTGGCCTCGACATCGTTCGGAGCGTGCGATGGCGGCAGCCGGAAGGTCCCGGGACGCTGTCACGCTGAGGTGCGCTGGCATGGATGAACCCGAACCGCGAGTTTCGACCACAAAGTTGATGGGAAGAGGTGGTCGCGACAGCCGATGCATCGGTTCGGTCCCTTCGCAAATCACCACTCGTCGCCATTTCGTCTCTGCATGTCGTTGTCGCGGCAGTCGAACAGCGATGTTGATGTTCTGCTGATGGGGCTAAGATGCATTGTCTGCCCGGCATGATCTTTTCGAGGAGGAAAAGATTTTGAACACGGCAGAACTGCCGCGTTCAGAGAACCGCCAGGCGAGCAGCTGCAGCTTCTCAACTAAACCCAGAGGAGGAATGGGAATGAGCAGGAACAGAGGTGTAGTGTATTTGCGGCCCGGCAAGGTCGAGGTGAGAGACATCGACGACCCCAAGCTTGAGGCACCCAACGGTCGTCGGATCGAGCATGGCGTGATCCTGAAGGTTATTTCCACCAATATCTGCGGGTCCGACCAGCATATGGTGCGTGGTCGCACAACTGCCTTGCCAGGTCTCGTGCTGGGCCATGAAATTACCGGTGAGGTCATCGAAAAAGGCATCGACGTCGAAATGCTGGACATTGGCGACATCGTCTCCGTGCCCTTCAACGTCGCGTGTGGCCGCTGCCGCTGCTGCAAGTCGCAGGATACCGGCGTCTGCCTAACCGTCAATCCATCACGCGCGGGCGGGGCCTATGGCTATGTCGACATGGGCGGCTGGATCGGCGGGCAAGCCCGTTACGTCACTGTTCCCTATGCGGATTTCAATCTGTTGAAATTTCCGGATCGCGACAGGGCCCTCTCGAAGATCCGCGATCTGACGATGTTGTCCGATATCCTGCCGACGGGTTTTCACGGGGCGGTGAGGGCGGGGGTCGGTGTCGGATCGACGGTCTATGTCGCAGGCGCCGGTCCGGTCGGTCTCGCAGCCGCCGCGTCAGCCCGCATTCTTGGTGCGGCAGTCGTGATGATCGGTGATTTCAACAAGGATCGCCTTGCCCATGCCGCCAAGGTCGGCTTCGAGCCGATCGATCTGTCGAAGAGCGACCGGCTGGGCGACATGATCGCTGAGGTCATCGGGACCGATGAGGTCGATAGCGCCATCGATGCCGTCGGTTTCGAAGCTCGCGGACATTCGGGTGGCGAGCAGCCGGCCATTGTTCTGAACCAGATGATGGAGATCACCCGTGCGGCGGGCTCGATCGGCATTCCGGGCCTCTATGTCACGGAAGATCCCGGTGCGGTGGATGACGCCGCCAAAATTGGCAGTCTGTCTCTTCGACTGGGTCTCGGTTGGGCGAAGGCCCAGTCCTTCCACACCGGCCAGACGCCCGTGCTGAAATACAATCGTCAGCTCATGCAAGCCATCCTTCACGACCGGCTGCCGATCGCCGACATCGTCAACGCAAAGATCATTTCGCTTGATGACGCCGCTGAGGGCTATGAAAGCTTCGACCAGGGGGCAGCGGTCAAATACGTGCTGGACCCTCATGGAGACCTGACGAAGGTCGCCTGATCTGCTCTCGCAGCATTCGGCTCGCTGTCCTTGCTCCGCCCCACGAGGCTGGGCAAGGGCAGCCGGTTCGGCTGCGCTATCATCCCTAACGATCGGGCGATCATCATCATAGTCGTGCTTTAGATCTTCCCGTGGTCGTGCCAGGAAAATGCTTGGCACCTCTCGAAACATTGTCGGTTTCATGGCCATGACCTGGCGGAACGCGCATGAGAACGAAGCCGTACTGGCAAAATCGAACTCTACAGCAACGCTGGCAATTGGGTTCCCTCTTGCCCGCCCGTCCATCGCCTGCACGATACGTGCGCGTTGTCGCCAGGCCTTCACCGTCAGTCCAGTTTCTGTGGGGAAAATTTGGCTTACTGTACGGACTGAGGTCGCGGCGCGCGTCGCCAGGTCGTAGATGCTCAGTCGGTTCTGGCGGTCCTCGAACGCAAGATCGGCAATACGCCGCCCGATGGGACTTACAGGCAGTGGCAAGAAGGTCGGCGCATGAGCCGTTTCGGTCAGTTCGTGGAGCATCAGCGTGGCTACAAGTTCAGCATTGCCCGGTCCGATATTTGCCGAGAATGCCGCGTCAAGGAGGCATTGCATCAACGGTGTGACCCGCAGCGTGAACGGTCGGTTCAGTTATGTTGGCGGGTGCCCAGGCTCCCTTGCCAAGCAACTCGCAAAGGCTATGGGCGCGCATGTTACCGCCATGGGCTCCGCCCCTAACGAAGCCTATGTCCGCAGCCTCGGCGCAGACGACTTCATCGATTACAAACAGTAGCGTTTCGAGGGCGTAGCGCATGACATGGATGTGGTCTTCGACACGGCCGGCGGCGAGACCTATCATCGGGCCTTTCTGACCCTTAAAATGGGCGGTCTTCTGGTCACTGCGGTGGCGTTCCCTAAGGATGAGGCGAGTTCGTATGGCGTTAGCCTGGTCGAGACCCCGAAAGTGGCGGCGGCCTAGAAGTTTCGGACGGCAAGCCGCCTTCAGTCCCGGCGATCGGTCGAGTGCTTTGTATGAACGTGGCCGGCGAAGGAAGCGGAAGCCTCCCCGGCGATACGCTTTTCGCGCTAAGCTTCTGCCAATCTGCGATTCTCCAGGGAGGAAACAATGAGCCGCAACATCATTCTGGTCGATCCACTGCCCAGGACACTCGATCTGATCATGGAACCGGCGGTGAGGGCGCGGCTCGAGGCGCTGGGGGAGGTGATCGTGTCGGAAGATCGTCCCATGCCCGCAGACGAGGTCGAGCGGTATCTTCCCGAGACTGTGCTCATTTTCGGCCAGACTAACATGCCGAGGGTGCGTCTGGACAGGGCGCCGAGACTAAAAGCCATCATTAACGTCGAATCGAATTTCCTGCCCAACATCGACTATCAGGCCTGCGTCGAGCGCGGGATATGGGTGATCACGCCAGCATCGGCCTTCGCTTCCCCGGTGGCGGAGGCGTCTCTGGCCATGGCGCTGGACCTTGCCCGGGGGATCACTGCGGCGGATCGCGACTTTCGCCAGGGCGTCGAGCGGTATGGCCTCGAAGGCAATGCAAACACCTTCCGTTTTGCCGGGGCCCCGGTCGGGATCATCGGCTTCGGTGACCTTGGCCGTGAGTTTCGCGAACTCATTCGCCCGTTCAAGAACAAGGTCCGCGTGTTCGATCCCTGGCTTCCCGATGAGATCGTCGAGCGCCTGGATTGCCAGCCCTCGACGCTGGAGGGCCTCTTGCGTGAAAGCCAGGTGGTCTTCGTCTTTGCAAGTGTCACCAGCGAGAACCAGGGGTTCATCGGTAAAAACGAATTCGCCATGATGAAGCCGGGGGCGGCCTTCCTGCTGATGAGCCGCGCCGCCGTCGTCGACTTCCCGGCGATGATCGAAGCTGCTGGATCCGGCCACATCAAGGTGGCAACGGATGTGTTTCCGGACGAACCTGTCGCTGCCGATGATCCCATCCGCAACGCCTCCGGCATTCTGCTCTCGGCGCACAGGACGGGTGGCACGCGGGATGCCTTCTATGCCTTGGGCTCGATGGCCGTCGCCGATGCCGAACTCATCATGAAGGGCCTGCCGCCACGCCTCTGCCGGCGCGCTGATCCTGCAACGGCCAGCATGCTGAGGTCTAAGCCCGTGACCGTGTCATGATGACGTGTCCGGGTCTCTTCGCGATCGTGATCATGGCAACCAGGCGTCATGCGGCTCACGAGGGTGAGGGTGGGGTGCTGTGGCCTTGTGAGCCACACGTGTGAGGCGCACATCCGAGACGGTGATGCGGGGTTGCGTCATGCTGGTGTCATATGGGTGTCCAAACGGAAAAGGCCGTGCTCGAACGGACGGGGCAAAAGCTTATGCCCGCCCTGTTGCAGAAATCGTTTCCGCTTTGCGCTTTCAAGCGGGTCGTTCTTGCCACCCGCGTTCGTTCCTGGAAACTGTCGGTCTGCTGTCCGAGCAGTCACGCCCGGAAGGCGGCCGAATAAGTGGCTTCTACAATGATAGAACGCGCCACCATTGAGCCTCAGACAGCGCCAATAACCTTGCAAGCATCCGCGGGACGAGCGTTTCCGGCGACCTGGTTTCGGTATCGGCGCGACTATCTCCACTGCCTCGGGATTTCGCTGCATTGGAGGAACAGCAGAGACCTTCATCACACTTTAAAATGAATGGTCACGGAAAATGAGTTCCCATTCTGTGCCAGTGCGGTCATGTCTCTTTGAAAGCTCGTATGGGCCACTGCTCGACGACACACGAATCAAAGAGCTGTCAGCATGGAAAATCCGGTTGCACTGAATCATCTCTCCGAAAACGCAGTGTTCCGTAAAGGCGATATGTTCGTACTCTTCGGCGAATTGTTCGGCCGCGGATACGCCACCGGCTTGCTCGAGGAAGCCAGGCGGGCAGGAATGGAGATTGTGGGGATCACCGTCGGGCGGCGCGGCGAGAACAACGTGCTACGTCCGCTCGACGCCGAGGAACTGTCTTCGGCGGAGGCCCAGCTGGGCGGCAGGATCATCAACATACCTCTTATGGCGGGTTTCGATCTCGATGCGCCCGAAGGCGGCCCAACTCCCACCGACCTCCTGGCAAAGATGACGCTCGAGAGCTGGGAACACGACAAGCTCGACTGGGACTATGTCGAGCAATGCCGCGACATCGCCACGGCGCGTTTTACGGACACGCTTTCAAAAGTCATGACCGTTCTTGACGGAATGATCGCCGCTGGCCGAAATGTCTTCTTCGCCCATACAATGGCCGGGGGTATCCCGAAGGCGAAGGTATTCCTGGTCGTCGCCAATCGAATCTACAAGGGGACCGGACCCCGCCACATGTCGTCGCAGACCTTGATCGACAGTGACTTGGGCAAACTCATCCTGCAGAATTTTGACGACGTCTCCGCAAATACCTTTCGCCATCTCATTGATTTCAGCGCGGCGATCCGCGAGCGCGTGGAAGCTTCGGGCGGACAAGTGCGATACACGGCCTATGGCTACCATGGATCGGCGGTCCTCATTGACGGTCGCTATCGTTGGCAGACCTACACCAACTACACCCAGGGTTATGCGAAGATGCGGCTCGAAGGCATTGCTGAGGAAGCCTGGGCGACAGGGATCAAGGCAACTGTCTATAACTGTCCCGAAATCCGGACCAATTCCTCTGATGTGTTCACGGGTATCGAGCTGCCCCTGATACCGCTGCTGCTTGCGTTGAAGAAAGAAAATGGTGGCCCATGGGCAGACGAACAGTGGCAGGCCTGCCAGCAGCTTCTGTCAGACGGCTTAACCATGGAGGATGTGTTCCAGAAGATCACAGACATGCAGGCCAGCGAGGTCATGCGTCCGTTCTATGACTTTTCGGCATGGCCCATGGCAAACAGCCAGGCACAGGCCGATTTGACCATCGGCACGTCCAACGAGATCACGCAGATGCATCGCAATAGCAAGGTGATGATCAGCGACCTCCTGAGCGGTCTCGTTGTGAAGGCAACGGGGCAACTTATTTTTGGCGAATCTTCAGAACCGTCCGGTCCCGTCCTGTGGCTCAACCACGATATCGTGGCTCGGCGACTGAACGCTTCCCACCCGCACGCGAAATCTCCCGCGCAGCCTATTGCGCAAGGAATGGAATTCTCAGCCCCAGAGATGGCGTGAGGGCTTCCCCGCTTCGCTTGGAAGCTGGCATCGTAACGTTAAAGGGCCTGCGTGAGAGGAAGCGGCGCGCGCCAGCTTTGGCCGCAGCCCTTTAACGTTACGATGCCAGCGGGACACGATCCTGATTGGGCGAGGGTCTTAAGAACGCACCCTTAAAATGGCACAACTCTTTTAAGTTCGATGATCTTTGGGCTTTCTGCTTTTGCAGAATTCAAGGGCGTATATTTCGCCTGTCCTGACACGGGGTGAAAGTCAAGCTTACAGCCAGAACGCCCGCCAAAGCGTGCTTCAGAGACTGGAATTCCCCTCTCAGCAAGGAAAGCCATCGCAAAGTTAGAGTTTCGCTCACCGACGTTGTAATAGGAATTACACGGACTGGCACCGCCAAAAACTTTGGCTTCCAATCGACGAGGATGCGCACCTCTCTCAAGCAAAGCATCAATCAACGCCTTCATGAGATGAAGCCCATAGCGCGCCCGATCACCGCCTACCGGCGCGCCACTTTGCGTATTGGGTTCCGGCAGAACAAAATGGTTCATCCCGCCAATGCCCAGTTTAGGATCGCGAATGCAGGCCGCAACACAAGAGCCGAGCACGGTGGTGATCACCGCATTGGGGTCGTCTAGCACCAGATATTCGCCTTGGGAGATCGAAACACGCCTGAGAACACCGAGGTAATTCGCGTGACTATTCATATCGACATTCAGTCCAGAATTTTCACGCAATTTGAAAGTACCGATCACAACAGGAATATATTACGTTCAACTGTAATACGGAGAGGCAAATCTAATCCATTATAAAAGTTGTAGAAAAACATTATTCAAAAATCTGGTTACCACCTTGTTCCGCACAATGGGACAGGTTGGTATTGTCCTGTCTGGATGGAGCCCGTTTGGCGATGTAATTTTGGTCGGTGTTTTAGCTTTGCGGTCGGGTGCGGTCATGTCTCCGGCCTGAAGCCAGCTGCCGATGTTTCCTGCAAATCGATCTCGTCCCGTTACCCCCTCAGCCAGGCATCGATGCCATCGGCTGCCGTTCGGCCTGTCGCCATGCAGGCTGTCAGCAGGTAACCGCCGGTGGGGGCTTCCCAGTCGAGCATTTCTCCGGCGGCAAAGATGCCGGGGAGCGCTGACAGCATGAAGGTGTCGTCGAGCGCCTCGAAGGTGATACCGCCGGCGGAGGAAATGGCTTCCTCAATCGGGCGGGGGCGCAGGAGGGGGACGGGCAGGGCTTTTATGATTCGGGCGCAGGCCTGCGGATCGCCGAGATCTTTTGTGTTGGCGCATTCGCGCAGCAGGGCGGCTTTCACGCCTTCAAGCCCGGCTGCCTTGCGCAGGCGGTTGGAGAGGCTCGTGCCGGCGGGCTGGCGGGCAAGGGCTGCGGTCAGTTTTTCAAGGCTGCGACCGGGCGTCAGGTCCAGCGTCAGGCAGGCAGCGCCCGTCTGGTCCAGACGGTCGCGCAGCGCACTGGCATGGGCGTAGACGAGGCTGCCCTCGACGCCCGTCCGGCTCACCACAAATTCGCCCTGCAGCGTGCCGGCATCCGAGGACATGGTGACGGATTTGACCGGCTCTCCGGCAAAGCGGCTGGAAAAGATCTCGCTCCAGGCCACGTCGAAACCGCAGTTGGCGGGGCGGAAGTCGGCGATCTCGACGCCTTTTTCGCGCAGCAGCCCGACCCAGCCGGCATCCGAACCGAGACGCGGCCAGCTTGCGCCACCAAGCGCCAGAAGCACGGCGTCGGCGGCGCCCAAAAATTCTCCCTCAGGCGTCGAGAAAACCGGCTGCCTGCCTTCGAAACGCAAGAGGCGGTGGCGAGGGCGAAGCGCCACGCCCGCCTCGGCAAGGCGCTTCAGCCAGGCGCGCAAGAGCGGCGAGGCCTTCATGACGGTTGGAAAAACGCGGCCGGAGGAGCCGACGAAGGTTTCGGTGCCCAGTTCCGCCGCCCAGGCTCTGACGTCATCGGGCGTGAAGGCTTCAAGAGATCGCGCCAGCCGGGCATTGGCGGCCCCGAAGCGGGTGGCAAAGCTTGAAAACTCTTCTGAATGGGTGATGTTGAGGCCGGATTTGCCGGCCAGCAGAAACTTGCGCCCAAAACTCGGCATCGCATCATAGACGGTGACGGAATGGCCTCGGGCGGCGAGAACTTCTGCCGCCATCAGCCCCGCCGGGCCGCCGCCGATGATCGCGACGCTTTTCTGGGTCATGCCGTATCCATCCCGGCCTGCCTGTCGGCATCATGATGCCGTGACGGCTTGCTACCCTGTGGCGCAAGAACGGATGCCACGCCCTTTAAGGAAAAGAGCGTGGGTCTCTGGATAAAGCGGCTCAGGCGAGCCACTGCTGCACGTAGGGAAGCACTTCAACCAGGCCGTGATAGACCATGTTGAAGGTGACGTAGACGATGACGGCGAGGCCGAGATAGGCGATCCAGCGGAAACGGTGCAGCAGGCGGGCGACGAGGTTTGCGGCCAAGCCCATCAGCGCAATCGAGATAACGAGGCCGATGATCAGCACCGTCGTGTGGTCCTGTGCCGCGCCGGCAACCGCCAGCACGTTGTCCAGCGACATCGAGACGTCGGCGATGACGATCTGTATGGCGGCCTGCAGGAAGGTCTTGTCCACCTTCGTCATTTCCGCGTCGGCATCGCTCATGGCGTTCTGCGCATCGTGATCGGCGGCGCGCAGTTCGGTCCACATCTTCCAGCAGACCCAGCCGAGCAGCAGGCCGCCCAGCAATTGCAGGCCGACAATGCCGAGCAGATAGGCGGTGATCGTGGCAAAGCCGATGCGCAGCACGGTGGCGGCGATGATGCCGACGAGAATGGCCTTCTGGCGCTGGTGTACGGGAAGGCCAGCCGCTGCAAGCCCGATGACGATGGCATTGTCACCGGCCAGCACCAGATCGATTGCAATGACCTGAAAAAGTGCGGCAAGGCCCGCAGCAGTCAGTATTTCCATGATGAACCTATCCCCTTTGCCTGATGGCGCTGTCCAGCGCTCGCGCCAGGGCCGTCTTCTGCCGGCTCCCGAACGGTCACGTCCACGTGATTGGCTACAGGATATTTTGAACGGGATGGCAAGCGGAAATTGCCGCGCCACGCCATCTCCCGCGCTTTTCAGCCCGGCAGAGCGCTGTTGGGCCAATGATTGCCTACCCCGGCAAGATCGCCATGGGCATGGGTTTCAAGGAAGCGAGACGCGGCTTATTTGCCGAGCCGCTTCTTCAGGGCATCCAGAATGTACTTGGCCAGCTTTTCGTAGTCCTCGTCAAAATGATGCCCGCCGTCGATGCCGAGTGTTTCGACGCCGCGCGGGACAAGGCTCTTGCAGGCATCGTCTTCATCGTCGGTGCCGTAGATGCACTGGACAATCTTCGGGTCGATGGTCTCGAGCTGTTTTGTCGGATCGCCACCGGCACCGGTGCCTTGTCCGCCCAGCCAGCCGGAGACGGAAATTTCGAAATTGGCCGCATGCGACAGCGCCAGCAGGCTCATCTGGGTCACCTTGGCGCGGTCGTTTTCCGGCAGTTTGTTGAAGGTGGCGGGCAAGATATCGGCGCCGAAGGAATAACCGATCAGCAGCACATGGCTGACATTCCATTGCTTGCGATAGGCGCGGATGATGCGGCTGAGATCAGCGCCCGTCTGTTCCGGCGTCTTTTCCGCCCAGAAATAACGCAGCGCATCGACGCCGACCACGGGAACGCCATCCTCCTGCAGCACGGCCCCGACATCGCTGTCGATATCGCGCCAGCCGCCATCGCCGGAATAGATGATCGCCATCGTGTCGAGTTTCGGCTTGGCGTCGAGAATGGTCAGCGGCAGGCCGAGCGGCTCGTCGTCGGTGCTTGCCGCATCGATGCTGTCAGACAGCGCCTGCATCAGCGCGTCGGCAGCCGCATCGTCAGTGCCTTCAAGGTCGATGTCGTCATGGGCGTCCTGCAATTCCTTGGCATGGGCGCGACCGGCAGCGTCTGCCGCCTTGGAGAGATAGATGCTGACGGGGGAGGGCAGTGCGCCATCGGTCAGGCCATAGATGGTGCGATCGCCTTCGGTGCGCTTGTCGGCGGGCGTGCAGAGCACTTTCGGTAGCGCAATGCCGGCCTCGGGGTCCACGGCAATCGCCTGGCCGATGGTGGCGGGCGGACTTTGGGCCACCATGCCCAGAACGACAGCACCGCCGGCACCGATGCCGGCAATGATCGGCGAACGGTAGCCGCCCTTTCCAAACGAGCGCTGCACCTGCTGGGCAAGCGATTCCACGTCGGAAATCATGTAGATGCAGTCGTCTTCATCCTTGCCAAGCGACGCAAGATAGGATGGCAGGTCAATGCCGACCACCAGTGCGCCCTTGGCGGCGAGCGCCTTCGCCTGCGTTTCCTCCGAGGCGTTCCAGCCATCGGCATCGGAAAGCAGGAAGATATTGGCCTTCACATCGCCCTCAGGCTTGATGATGTGCGGCGATGGGATCATGCCAGTATCGAAGCTTGGCGTGTCGGTGGCGGCACCCTGTGCCTGGGCGCCGACCGGCAGGCTTGCCGCAAGCATGGCCGCAAGCGACAGGGGAAAAAGAAGATGTCTCATTTGCCAACCACCCCGCGCATGCCGCCGCTGATCAGAAGCGTCACATCCATCAAGGCCAGCACGACACCCGTTCCGCCGGCCACCGCCATGTAGCGGGATTGCCATTGCGGGTGGAACTTGGATTTGAAGGCGCGCAGGCCTTTGAAATTGTAAAATCGTTCGCCGTGTTCGTACAAGGTGCCTCCGATGCGATCCCAGACCGGCGCCATTTCCCGCTTCGACATGCCCGAAAGCGGCGCCATGCCAAGATTGAAGCTGGTATATCCGGCATTTTTCAGGTGCTCCATCAGGCTGACGAAGAGAAAGTCCATCGCGCCTCTTGGGGCATCCGGTGAAAAGCGCATGATATCGACGCTGCCTTCACTGCGGTTTGCGGTCACGAACACCGTTGCAAAGGCCACGATATGTCCGTCCTTGCGCAGCACGGCCACCGGCAGAGAGGCGACATAGTTTTCCTCGAAGGCGCCGAGCGAAAAGCCTTTTTCGCGCGTTTCGTGGTGGGCAAGCCAGCCATCGGACACCGCCTTCAGTTCTGCCATGGCGGCGGGCACCTCATGCGTCTCCAGCACGGAAAACTCCATGCCGTCGCGCCGGCCCTTGTTCAGCGCCTGGCGAAGGCCGGCAAGCTTGCCGCCCTTGAGGTCGAAATTTGCCAGATCCACCAGTGCCATCTCGCCAAGCTTGAAGGCGCGAAGCCCGGCATCGGCGCAGAATGACAGGAGATCGGGCGAAACCTGATAAAGCACTGCGCGGCCGCCGGCACCGCGCGCCCGTTCGACGAAGCGCCAGATCATCTCGGCGCGTTCCTCCGGGTCGCCCACGGGGTCGGCCAGCGAAATCCACGAGCGGCCCTGAATGCCGTACATCAGGAAACTGCGGCCGCTATCGGAAAACATCACCCGCTTGTCGCCCATGCGCACCAGATTGGCATCGGCATTGTCCTGGCCTTCCAGAATGCCCACGGCCTTTTCCAGCTCCTCCGGTGTTAGCGGATCGGGGTGGTGGAAGGCCGGGCGCAGCAGGCTGAAGGCGGCAATGGCAAAGGAGAGGATGCTGACGCCGAGAAGCGCGCGCAGGCCGCGCGGTGCCTCGCCGGAAAATTCGAACTGCCACCAGAGCTGGCGGCTGTATTCCACATCGCGGTAGACGAAGAGAAGAATGGTGGTGGCACCGGCAAGGATTACCAGCATCGCCATCACCCAGGGAAGGCTCAGCACCTGGCCGAACAGCGAGGCCGGGCGGCGAAAGCGGCCGGCGTTCAGAAGAAGGGCCACGACGAAGATGCCGAGGAAGGTCGCTTCGCCAAGGGCGAGCGCCCGCATGAAGGCAAAGGCAAAGGCAAGGCTTGCCGAAACGAGCGCCACCCACCAGGCACCGTCCAGCCGCTGGGCAAGGCCACGCGAGGAGATAACCAGCGCCAGGCCGAGAAGGCTCGAGAAGAAGTGCGCGCTTTCCACGACCGAAAGCGGCAGGAAGCTCGAGACGATATCAAGATCGCCTTCCGGCGTGGGCGTCACACTGGAAAAGATCAGCATGGCGCCAAGCATCAGGGCAAAGGCCGACAGAAGCGGTGGCGAGATGCGCACGGCCACGTTGCCGATATCGCCTGCCAGCGGATGTTTGGCCAGCGCCCGCGCTTCCGACACGACGATGCTGATGATGGCGATGGTGAGCGGCAGCACGTGGTAGACCATGCGATAAAGCACGATGCTGCCGAGCAGCTGGTCGAGGCTGACCGTGCCGCCGAGCGCGCCGAGAATGACGGCTTCGAACACGCCAAGGCCTGCCGGCACGTGGCTGAGGACACCAAGGCCGACGGCTGTCGCATAAACCGCGAAGAAGGATGGCCAGCCGATATGCGTTTCCGGCAGAAGCACGTAAAGCGCCGATGCCGAAACGGCCAGATCAAAGGCGGTGATGAGGAACTGGCGCGAGGAGGTCAGCGTGTCGGGCAGGCGCAGGCGAATGCGCATGACTTCGATCTTGCGGCCATTGCGCCCGGCAAACAGGAGAGCTGCCAGCACAACGAGCACCACCACGGCGCCGGTTCGCAGATAAAGCGGATCGATGCCGGTGATGTCGGCAAGCCGGGGCGCGGTGACAAGTGCTGCAATGGCGCTGACGGCGAGAAGGCCAAGCCCGAAGGCGAACGTGACGAAGGCGATGACGCGGGCCACGTCTTCCGGCGACAGGCCAAGGCGCGTATAGGCGCGAAAGCGGATGGCGCCGCCGCTGAGCGCGCCAAAACCTGCGGTGTTGCCGATGGCATAGGCGCTGAAGGCGGTGACCGCGACCGGCAGCACCGGCAGCTTGCGCCCGATATAGTCGAGTGCATTGAGATCGTAGTAGATCAGCGCAGCAAAGCTCAGCGCCGTAAAGACCATGGCAAGCCCGATCGCCTGCCAGCTGGTATCCTGAAGGGCTGCCACGACTTCGTCGTAGCGCACTTCATTGGTCAGCCGGTAGACGGCGACAGCCATCATGAAACAGACCGCCAGCATCGCTGCGGAGGTGAGGTAGAGCCGGAAACGGGCGATCAGCATGATGATCGGGTGACGGGGCTTGTCCGTCTGAATGGTCTGGGAATGTGGACTTGTCATCGGGCACCTGATGCGGTGGCTAGGCTTCTAGCCGTTGTGCATGACGGTTATTCGTCAATGCGACGGCGCGCTAGTCCTCTCGCTCCGACTTGGACAAAAATAGGGCCTTTGCCAGCTTCCTGTGCAGGTAAGATGTGGCAAATCTCTGTCTGGCGGTAGTTTCCTCGCTTTTTTCCTTTCGGAACGCGGCGGCGAAAACAGAATGATAAGCCTGTCGACAGGAAGATGTGGACACCCGAAATGTCGAAATGCCCGATGCAGCATCGGTTTGCCACGCGTTGGCCGTTCGTGCCCTTCCGGTGACCTGCGATCCTCCCACAGGCAATGCTCCGATCTGGCACGGAGATGGCGTATTCGGCGTTTTGGAGCCAAGCCTGGACGAACGGGCTGTCGTCGACCTGTCGGCTGTCAGAGAACGCGCAGGGCTGTCGCTGACCGGTGAGGGTCGCTTGTGGCCGTCATCAGCATGCTCAAGAAAATCAGGCCTGCAATCAACGCGGCCCCCAAGTGTAGAACAATCATTGCTCGCCTCATAAGACTTCATGTTCAAGGTGACACCGATTGTCTACCGCTAGACTTGCCCGTGGCTTGCGGCTTGACATCTGTTGACGAATAAAACACGTAGATGAGGAATTCCTCACGCTTGTTGGCCGACATTAACTTTCGCGCAAGGAATTAACCATACAAATGGTCCTACACGGCGCAATGGGATGACTTCGGTAGATCCCTTCCAGGCATGATGCCGCCACGCCGTACCGGTTTTAACCCGGTATCTCTCCACAAAATTTCAGGAAGCCGCATGGCTTTGACCTGTCCGCTCCCGCAGCCGTTGCGCGTCCTTGCGCCGGTTTGCGCCGTTGCGGTCATCGTCAACCGGGCGGGTTCAGACGGCCTCTGGCACGGCGAACGGGCGTTTACCCGGATACGCTGTCCACGCGACCGGAAATGGCATGCGCGACCGACAAGGGGAAACCCCTGCGGCCGTGATCGAGGGGTTTAACGCCGGTCCCACTCAGGGGGCTGGTCGCATTTGGGGACGGGCCTTGGCTCACGAAACGCCATCGGATCAAGCACGAAAAGCACAGGCCGGCGGCCTGCGCGAGCGGCTTTCATTCGCCGGCCTCGATGCAGATGCCTGTGACCTGCTGCGCCGGTTTCGTCCGACGCTGGAAACCTGCCTGAAGGACGGATTGCGCGACTTCTTCCACCGCCTGCAATCCTCGCCGGAGGCCATGCGCCATTTTGAAAACGACCAGCAGCTGGGTCGCCTGCACGATCTGCAATCCTCGCACTGGAGTGTGCTGACGGATGCACGGTTTGACGCGCTCTACGCCGAACGGGTGAAGGTCCTGTCCGATGCGGAGGGCCGTATGGGCCTTGATCCGCGCTGGCACATCGCCGGTCACGCGGTGATGCTGGAAAATCTCGTCGGCTGTCTCATTGGAGAGCTGACCTCGAAATCGCTGCTGCCGGCAGGCCGCAAGCGAGAACGCGATGCTTCCGAGGCCATCAAGGCTGTGATCCGTCTTGTCATGGTCGATGTCGAGATCGCCGTGTCGCTGCGCATCAACGAACTGCGCCTCAAGCATCAGCGGGCGCTTGTTGCGCAGCGCGAAAAGGATCAGGCGGAAGCCAACAATCTGTTCGGACCCTTTGCCACACACCTTGCAGACCGTGACCTGACGGTGCGGGTGGCAGCGGAGCGGCCGGACGTCTACGGCGAACTATCAGCGCTGCTCGACCAGGCCATGGAGGCCATCTCGGCCTCTTTCGCACACATTTCGGAAAAGCTTCGGACGGCTGAAACGCTTGCCGCATCGGTTGCCGAGCAAGGCCAGCAGGCAGCCTCGGCCGCCCGCCAGACTTGCGAGGATCTGGGCACGGCTGCACGCGACGTGGCAGGTCTTGCCGAACAGGTGCGGTTGAGCGCCGGCGAGACGGCCGCAGCCGAAAAAGCCGTGGCGGAAACGCGCCGTTCGGCAGAAGAAAGCGGCGCAGTCGTTGGCCGGGCGATTTCCGCCATGTCCGATATCGAGCAGTCCGCCGAAAAGATTGGCCAGATCATCGGCGTCATCGACGAGATCGCCTTCCAGACCAATCTTCTGGCGCTGAATGCCGGCATCGAGGCGGCGCGCGCCGGGGATTCGGGGCGCGGATTTGCCGTCGTTGCGCAGGAAGTGCGCGCACTTGCCCAGCGTTCGGCGGACGCGGCGCGCGAAATCAAGCAGCTGGTGACGGGCACGAAATCGCAGGTCGATGCCGGCGTGAAGATGGTTTCCCGCACGCAGGATGCCATCGGCGGCATCGTCCATCAGGTCACCGATATCAATGCGGCGATTGCCGGCATTGCGCGGGCAACCGGCGAACAGGCCGATGGCCTTCAGCGGGTGGCCGGAGAAATCCTGGCGCTCGATGGCCGGGTGGCGGCAGGTGCTGAGCTTGCAGCCCGGACCGGCGAGGGCGCCGACGCCCTGCAGACAGTCATTCTGGAGCTTGGCCGCACGGTGCGGGAATTCCGCATCGAGCGCGAAAGCAGAACCGGCCAAAGGGTCTGGTCGGAAAGACCGCAGGACGCGGGCAACGAAACCGACGGCAGAGAGGAAGGCAGGGATGACGACATGATGCATTCCGCCGCCCTTTTTCTGCCGGCGCAGATGGCCGGCTTTGGCCGGTAACGACCGACCGGCTCCGGTCGGACCTTGAATACCAAGCGATGGCAGAGGCCACGCGAGTGTGACTGACAACGATGAGGAACAAAGGAATGGCAGGAAAGAAGGCAGTGAAGGGCAGTCTGAAGCTGGTTTCAGTGCTGGACCTCAACGAGGCATCGGTTCTGCACGGTCAACTGACCAACATGCGCGGCAGCGACGTTCAGATTGATGCATCGGGCGTCGAGCGGCTGGGCGTGCAGTGCGTGCAGGTTCTGATGGCTGCCGCAGCCGCGTGGGAGGAAGACAAGAAGACGTTCGTCTTCGAAAAAGTATCCGATGCGTTCCGCAAAACCATGCAGCTCATCGGCATCAATATAGAAAATCTGCTCGCGAAGGAGATCAGGCAGTGAAGAAGAAAGTACTTACAGTGGACGATTCAAGGACGATCCGGAACATGCTTCTGGTGACCTTGAACAATGCCGGCTTCGAAACGATCCAGGCAGAGGACGGTGTTGAAGGCCTCGAAGTTCTCGAGGATTGCAACCCCGATGTCATCGTCACCGATATCAACATGCCGCGTCTCGATGGCTTCGGCTTTATCGAAGGTGTGCGCCGCAACGAGCGTTACCGCGCTGTTCCGATCCTCGTCCTGACCACCGAAAGTGACGCCGAAAAGAAGAACCGCGCCCGCCAGGCCGGTGCAACCGGCTGGATCGTCAAGCCCTTCGATCCGGTCAAGCTGATTGATGCGATCGAGCGTGTAACCGCCTGAACCAACCGGGAATTCCTGCGATGGATATGAACGAAATCAAAGAGATCTTCTTCCAGGAGTGCGAAGAGCAACTCGCTGAGCTGGAGTCTGGTCTTCTCAAGCTGAATGATGGCGACCGTGACCCGGAAACGGTAAATGCCGTTTTCCGTGCGGTCCACTCGATCAAGGGGGGCGCAGGCGCATTCGGACTTGATGACCTGGTTTCGTTCGCCCACGTCTTCGAGACAACGCTCGATTGCGTGCGCTCCAACAAGCTGGAGCCCAACCAGGATGTCCTGAAGGTGATGCTGAAGTCGGCCGACGTGCTCGCCGACCTCGTAACGGCATCGCGTGACGGAGGTGGTGTCGACGAGGGCAGAAGCCGTGGCCTCGTCAAGGAACTGGAGGCGCTTGCCCGTGGCGAGATGCCCTCTGGCGGGGCGTCCGCAGAGCCGGCAAAGCCGGCCGCGCCAAAGCCCGCTGCCGCAAAGGCTGCCCCGGCACCGGCTGCCGCACCCACGGACGACAGCGGCTTCCAGCCGATCCCCTTCACCTTCGACGGGTTCGGCGGCGAAGAAGAAACGCTGATGGAACCCACCACGTTCGAGGTGCAGTTCAAGCCGCGCCGCGAGCTTTACGCCAAGGGCAATGAAGCAGCCCTGCTGCTGCGCGATCTGTCGCGCGTCGGCGAAATGAGCATCAACTGCGATGTCTCGACACTGCCTGCGTTTGACAAGCTCGACCCGGAAGAAGCCTATTTCTCCTGGACCATTTCCGTGAAGACGGACAAGAACGAGCAGGATGTCCGCTCGGTGTTCGAATTTGCCGAATGGGATTGCGACCTCGACGTTAAGGTGGCCCAGGTTGCGACGGAAGAACTGCCGATGGTGCCGGTGCCGTTCGACCTGTCGGCGCTGGACGATGATGCCGGCGACGATGATCAGGACAATGCCGACGATCATGCCGCAGCCGATGCCGTCCACGCCGCTGAAACTGCAAGTAATGTGACGAAGCTTGCCGCCGCTGCCGCCCGCGTCGAAAAGAAGGAAAGCCAGTCTGCGGCGGCCGCTGCTGCCGCGGCCAATGCGGCAAACGCTGCCAACAGCGCCGGCCAGACCATCCGCGTCGATCTCGACCGCGTCGACCGCCTGATCAACCTCGTCGGCGAACTGGTCATCAACCAGGCCATGCTGTCGCAGAGCGTCATCGAAAACGACACGACCGGCACGTCCGCCATCAACATGGGCCTGGAAGAGCTGCAGCAGCTCACCCGCGAGATCCAGGACTCGGTCATGGCCATCCGCGCGCAGCCGGTGAAGCCCGTCTTCCAGCGCATGTCGCGTATCGTTCGCGAAGTGGCCGACATGGTCGGCAAGTCGATCCGCCTCGTCACGGAAGGTGAAAACACCGAAGTGGACAAGACGGTCATCGACAAGCTGGCCGAGCCGCTGACCCACATGATCCGTAACGCCGTCGACCACGGCATCGAAAGCCCCGAAAAGCGCGAGGCGTCCGGCAAGAACCCGGAAGGCACCGTCAAGCTCACCGCAAAGCATCGGTCGGGCCGTATCGTCATCGAGCTTGCCGACGACGGCGCTGGCATCAACCGCGAGCGCGTGCGTCAGAAGGCCATCGACAACGATCTGATCGCGGCCGATTCCAACCTGACGGACGAGGAAATCGACAACCTCATCTTCATGCCGGGCTTCTCCACCGCCGACAAGATTTCTGACATTTCCGGCCGCGGCGTCGGCATGGACGTGGTCAAGCGGTCGATCCAGGCACTCGGCGGTCGTATCTCGATCTCCTCGCGGCCGGGCCATGGCTCCACCTTCACCATGAGCCTGCCTCTGACGCTTGCCGTTCTCGACGGCATGGTGGTGACGGTTGCCGGCCAGACGCTCGTTGTGCCTTTGACCGCCATCGTTGAGACCCTGCAGCCGGAAGCCGCCGCCATCCATTCCTTCGGCGCCAACCAGCGGCTCATCTCGATCCGCAACTCCTTCTGCCCGCTCGTTGATGTCGGCCGCATTCTCAACTTCCGCGGCACGCAGGCCAATCCGGTCGAAGGGGTGGCGCTTCTGGTGGAATCGGAAGGTGGTGGCCAGCGCGCCTTGATGGTGGATGCCATCCAGGGCCAGCGCCAGGTCGTCATCAAGTCGCTCGAGGCCAACTATACCCACGTTCCAGGCATTGCTGCCGCCACCATCCTTGGTGATGGTCGCGTGGCGCTGATCCTGGATGTGGATGCGGTGGTGGCGGCCTCGCGCGGTCAGTCGCTGCGCCAGGACAGTGGCATGAAGTCCGACATGTCTTTGGCGGCAACAGGTTAACGGACGGGTTTTTGACGCATGTCGTACGCCGTGAAAAATCTTGCGCAAGGAAGCCGGGAGCTGATCGCTTTCCGCATCGGCGATCAGGAGTTTTGCGTCAACATCATGTCGGTGCGGGAAATTCGCGGCTGGACCAAGGCCACGGCACTTCCCCACTCCCCATCCTACGTGATGGGCGTGATCAACCTGCGCGGCGCCGTTCTGCCCATCATCGACCTTTCCGCACGCCTTGGCATGCGCAAAGCAGAACCGACCCAGCGCCATGTCTTCATCGTGGCGCAGGTCAAGAACCGGGTTGTCGGGCTGCTTGTTGAAGCCGTGTCCGACATCCTGACCGTGACCGACGAGAACATCCAGCCCGTGCCGGAAGTCTCATCCGAACTTGAGAAACAGTATGCCAGAGGCATCCTGGCCATCGACAAGCGGATGATCTGCCTCATCGAACTGGACGCTCTTTTCCCTGAAACCGAAAGCGAAGTCGCATGAAGGCCCTTGGCATTCTCGATAGCAAGCAATCGCCGGACGAGGTCCTGGCCAGCGGAGAATATCCGCTGACCCGGCGAGACCTGACCGAAATTGCCGCTATGATCTATGCGGACGCCGGTATCTACCTGAACGACACGAAGGCGTCGCTCGTCTACTCGCGTCTGTCCAAGCACATTCGCAATCTGGGTCTTCGGGGCTTTCGGGAGTATTGCGCGCTGGTCTCTTCGCCGGAAGGGGCCGCACCCCGCCGCGAAATGCTGTCGCACCTCACGACGAATTTTACCCGCTTCTTTCGCGAAAACCACCATTTCGAACACCTGCGCGACGAGGTTCTGCCGGGGCTGATCGCGCGCGCCAAGAGCGGCGGACGCGTGCGCATCTGGTCTGCGGCCTCCTCGGACGGCCAGGAGCCCTATTCGATCGCGCTCACCGTCATGTCGCTTCTGCCGAATGCCGTGGACTATGACTTCCGTATCCTGGCAACCGACATCGACCCGAAGATCCTGGCGCTGGCCCGTGCCGGTGCCTATGACGAAAACGCGCTGGAAACCGTGTCGCCGGCCATGCGCAAGCAATATTTCAAGGAAGTGCTGATCGACGGGCGTCGCAAGTTTCAGATCGATGACAAGGTCAAGAAGCTCATCACCTACAATGAGCTGAACCTCATGGCGCAGTGGCCGTTCAAGGGAAATTTCGACGTGATCTTCTGTCGCAACGTCGTCATCTATTTCGACGAACCGACCCAGACAAAAATCTGGTCGCGTTTCTCCTCGCTCCTGCCGGTCGGTGGCCATCTCTATATCGGCCATTCCGAACGGGTGACGGGCGATGCCAAGAACCTTTTCGACAATATCGGGATTACCACCTACCGCTACACAGGCAAGAACGCCGGGAGGAGCACATGAGCATGCCGGCGCGCGTTCTTGTTGTCGATGATTCGCCGACCATGCGGGGGCTGATCACGGCCGTCCTCAACTCCGATCCGGAGGTCAATGTCATCGGCCAGGCTGGCGATGCACATGAGGCGCGGGCTGCCATCAAGCAGCTCAACCCCGACGTGGTGACGCTCGACATCGAGATGCCCAATATGAACGGGCTGGAGTTCCTGGAAAAGATCATGCGGCTGCGGCCGATGCCTGTCATCATGGTATCGACGATGACGCACCAGGGGGCCAATGCAACGCTTGCAGCGCTCGAAATCGGCGCTTTCGATTGCGTCAGCAAGCCGGTGCCGGGCGATGCGCGCCCGTTCGGGGATCTGGCGGAAAAGGTCAAGGCTGCGGCACGATCCAAGCGTGGTCGCTCCGCGCCGTCCACGCAGCCAATGCTGGCACCTTCGCTGGATTACCGCGTCGGCCGCAAGATCGTTGCCATCGGCTCGTCCACGGGCGGCGTCGAGGCGCTGATTGCGGTGTTGCAGAAATTCCCCAGGAATTGCCCGCCGACGGTCATTACGCAACACATGCCGCCGGCGTTTACCAAAAGTTTTGCAGAACGGCTTAATCGTATCTGCGCTCCCGTGGTGCATGAGGCAACCGATGGCGCAAGGCTCGAGATCGGCAAGATCTATCTCGCGCCCGGCGGGGAGCGCCACCTGCAGGTCTCCAACGCTTCCGCGCCCTGCTGCCGGCTTGTTGAACGTGATCCCGTCAATGGCCACCGACCCTCGGTGGATGTTCTGTTCGATTCGGTGGCAGAGCTTGCCGGACGCAATGCCGTCGGCGTTATCCTGACCGGCATGGGCCGGGACGGTGCTTCCGGGCTGCTCAAGATGCGTGGTGCGGGCGCACGCACCATTGGGCAGAACGAGAAAACATGTGTCGTCTACGGCATGCCAAGGGTTGCGCATGACATAGGAGCGGTCGAGCAGCAGATGCCGCTGGGCTCGATCGGAGAAGAAATCTTGAAATTAACCGCTGCCCGAAAAGAAGGTGCCGAATAAATGTCTCTCGCTGAAAAAATCAAAGTTCTGATCGTGGATGATCAGGTGACGAGCCGGTTGCTGCTCAGCGACGCCCTGACACAACTCGGGTTCAAGCAGATCACCGCCGCAGGCGATGGCGAGCAGGGCATGAAGATCATGGCCGAGCAGCCGCATCACCTGGTGATCTCGGACTTCAACATGCCCAAGATGGACGGGCTTGGCCTGCTGCAGGCGGTGCGTACCAACCCGACGACCAAGAAGGCGGCCTTCATCATTCTGACCGCGCAGGGCGACCGGGCGCTGGTGCAGAAGGCCGCCCAGCTCGGCGCCAACAACGTCTTGGCCAAGCCGTTTACAATCGAAAAGATGAAAGCTGCCATCGAGGCGGTGTTCGGAGCGCTTAAATGAGTGACATGGCCGCAGCCAAACGGATGAACATCATCCAGGGCGAATACAAGGTAACGGATGAACCCAATGCCGTCATTACGACGATCCTGGGCTCCTGCGTGGCTGCGTGCCTACGGGATCCGGTCGCAGGCGTGGGTGGAATGAACCACTTCCTCCTGCCCGGCAATGGCCCCGGCGGCATGTCGGGCGGTGACATGTCCCGTTATGGCGTGCATCTGATGGAGCTTCTGATCAACGGCATCCTCAAACGCGGCGGGCGGCGCGAGCGACTGGAAGCCAAGATCTTCGGCGGCGCCAAGACCATTGCCAGCTTCTCCAATGTCGGCGAGCAGAACGCGGCCTTTGCGCTGCAGTTCCTGCGCGACGAAGGCATTACCGTTGTCGGCTCTTCCACCGGGGGAGAGTTCGGCCGCAAGCTGGAATACTGGCCGGCCAGCGGTCGTGCGCGTGCCTATCCCCTGACCGGTGCCGAAACACAAAAGACGGTGGCGATGGAACAGCAGCGTCCCGCCAAGCCCGCCAAGCCCGTCGAGAGTTCGATCGAGTTCTTTTAATCGAGGAAGCAATGACCGATATCCATTCGCAGCCATCTGCTTCGCTTGACGAGAAACTGCCGGAGGTCCTGATGCGGATCGTTTCGGAGCTTTACGACGTGGCCTACCTCATTGAGCGCGTCGAACCGCAGCTTCTCGAAGTGGGTGGCGCGGCCATCCTGCATTCGCCCGACAGCATGAAGGTGCTGCAGGGCATAGACCTTGCCGTCCAGAAGACGCGCGGGCTTGCCGAGTTCATCGATACCATTACCAGCACCATTCCCGATGACTGGGAAGTGGATGTTTCGACGGCGCTCAGCCTCGTCAAGCTTGCCGACATGCACAAGGCGCTGACCAAGGGCATGCGCCACGGCCATTCGCAGCCGCTCACAAAGGCTGCCGGAGATTTCGACTTCTTCTGACGGCGCAAGCTGTTGGAATAACACCGTCACCCCGCACCCGCGAAACGCTCGCACAAGCTTCGCGCGTTAGGTTGCAGTTGGGCAAAGGGCTCTTTTTTCCTTTTTGACGGTGCGGGAACAGAATGAATCTGTTAGCTCAATTTCCACAAATCCTTAAAAATCTCGGTTCGCTCGGGCAGACCAAGCTATTGACCATGGCCGGTGTCGGCATGGTGTCGATGGCGATCGTCATTGCCGCGGCGCTTTACGTCAACAAGCCTTCCTATGAGGCCTTGTATGTCGGACTGGAAACGGCTGACCTCAACCAGGTCAGCACGGCGCTGGCCGAGGCCGGCATCGATTTCCAGGCAGGCGCCGACGGAAAGAGCATCCAGGTGGCGGCCGGCATGACCAGCAAGGCACGGCTGATGCTGGCAGAGCGCGGTCTGCCCAACAGCACCAATGCCGGCTACGAGCTTTTCGACAATGTCGGCTCGCTCGGTCTCACCTCCTTCATGCAGGAAGTGACCCGCGTGCGGGCACTGGAAGGCGAAATCGGCCGGTCCATCCAGCAGATCAGCGGCATTGCAGCGGCCCGCGTCCATATCGTCATGCCTGATGTCGGCAGTTTCCGCCGCGTCGGACAAAAGCCGACGGCGTCGGTGATGATCCGCGCGTCCAGCGAAACCGGCCGCAAGGCCGCCGCTTCCATCCGTCATCTCGTGGCCGCTGCCGTCCCGGCGCTCGAAGTCGATGACGTCACCATTCTTGATTCCACCGGCCAGTTGCTCGCCTCCGGTGACGAATATGGAAACAACGCGATCAACCGTTCGATGAATGTCGTGCAGAGCGTACAGCAGGAAATCGAAAGCAATATCGACAAGGCGCTCGCTCCCTTCCTCGGCATGGACAATTTCCGCTCCAGCGCGACGGCGTCGCTCAACACCGACAGCCAGCAGATCCAGGAAACCGTGTTTGATCCGGAATCGCGTGTCGAGCGCTCGGTGAAGGTGACGAAAGAGGCGCAGAAATCGCAGCAGCGCCAGTCCGACAGCGCCGCAACCGTCGAGCAGAACGTTCCCCAGGCGGCTCCGCAGGGCGGTGGCAATGCAGGCCCGGAATCGTCCGACGAGACCGACAAGAAGGAAGAGCAGACCAACTACGAGATCAATTCGAAGACCACCGCCACCACCCGCAACAGCTATGTCGTGGAAAAACTGTCGATCGCCGTGGTCGTCAACAAAGGTCGCATTGCCAAGATGGTCGGCGAACCGGCGGACCAGCAGAAGATCGATGCCTATCTGGCCGAGATGCAGAAGATTGTCACAACGGCGGCCGGCGTCAATGTCGAGCGCGGCGACGTGGTCACCGTAACGGCGATGGACTTCCTCGAGACACAGCTGCTCGACGAGGCCGTCACCGGTCCCGGTCTGTCGGAAATGCTGATGCGCAATCTGGGCGGCATCATCAATTCTCTCGCCTTCGTCGCGGTTGCCTTCGTGGTCGTCTGGCTCGGTGTCCGCCCCGTGATCCGCAGCGTCACCGGCACGGTGGTCGCAGGTGAAGCCGCAACGGAAGCGGCCGGCCTCGAACTGCCCGACTTCTCGCCGGGTGGCGCCAGCCCCTCTCTCATGGACGGCTTCGGCTCCGACTTCGGCTTCGACAGCGCAGACGATGTGTTCGGCGGTGGCGATGATCCGAACGGCGGCTTCAACCGCCGCGTCAAGGAAGGCCCGGAAAAGCGGCTTGCCCGTATGGTGGAGATCAGCGAAGAACGCGCCGCCAAGATCCTGCGCAAATGGGCCGTCGACCGCGCAGCGTAAGCGCTCCCTGCAATCACGATACCGTGATAACGAAGGCCGGCTTTGCCGGCCTTTTGCTTATGATGCACTTATACCTTAGGTTGACCTAAAGCTTTGTGCGGGTTTGGGCACAAAGCTTTTTAGGAAAACTATAAGAGGTTATGGCAATTCCGTGGCAGCTTCCTAAAATGACCATGATTCGCTGCAGCGCATTGAAGACAATTGGGTCACGGGATTGTAACCTGTTTTCCGGACGTGGCGCGATCCAAGGGCAATGACAGGCGTTTGAAGTGTTTTCCCTGAAAGGGAGATGAAACGAAATGGAGTTGCGAAACGCAGAACCAACGCTGGAGGGGAGGCATTTTCTGGAGCCCGCTGCCCCCAAGGCGTTGTTGCGAGAGCAAGTTCTTCGTCGCCTGTCCCTGGCTGGAGCGTCGGGCAATATCCAGTCGGCCATGCGCATCCTCTCCGATTACGTCGGCTCCTCGCATTATCTTTTGGCCCGCTACGACCTGATCCAGGACCAGGGGCTGGATTTCATCGTTGCCTCCAACTGGCCTTTCGATCTGGTGCGCCGGCTCGGCGCGGATCTGGCCAAGGGCTATTCGCGCTCGACGGAGATCGAAAAATGTCTGGCGCTTCTGACGCCGCAGTTTTCGTTGCTGCCCGATGATCTCAGCCTGCCGGAAGAGGTCAGCCGCCAGTATTGCTCGTTGACCTTCTGTGCCGGGCGCACGCGGTTTTCGGTCATGCTGCTGTTCATCGAAGGCATCATCCTGTCGCAGGACCGGTTGCGGGAAGTCGGGCTCCTGGCCGGGTATGCGATGAGCCTTGGCGAGACCCGGGATGTCAGGGTGGAGCGCGATTTCGAACTGACCGACCGCGAACTGGAATGCCTGTTCTGGATTGCAGAGGGCAAGACCAGCGACGAGATCGCGGTCATTCTGGGCATCTCGCGCAACACGATCAACAATTACATCACCAGCGTCATGCGCAAGACGGCAACCAAGACCCGGTCGGAGGCCATCGCCTATGCCGTGCGCAACAATCTTGTATAGGAAAGGCTGAATGGGTTACTCGCGGACAACGGGGGGAGAGCCGGAAGCGGGAATGCAATACCTTCGTGTTCAGCGAGCCAGCAGCCGTTCGGATATTTTTCCCAAACTCGTCGCCATGCAGAAAAGCATGCGGGCCTCAAGCTTTGCCGTGTTCCGTGTCAGCGGCACAGGCCTGCCCAACAAGCGCAAGCTGATCTGCGAACTGGACAATTGGGGGGCAGCGGCGACCGAAAACATCGCCGCCCTGATTGCCGCCTATGGCGACATCCTCATTCACCACATCGATGTTTCGCTGCTGCCGATGAGCTGGCCGGGGCCTGACGGAGGGCCTGGCGCCGCCGATGCTGCCGTGGACCAGGCACCGCTGATCCGCCGGCTGGAGGACTGCGGCATACTCTATGCCGGCATTGCCTTTCCTGTGCGCCTGGGCGCCGTCGGCAATGGTTATGTGATCTTCTGCGGCACGTCGATCGACCTGTCGAGCGATGCTGTCATCGACCAGCATGTGCGCAGCTGCCAGATCATGATGGATCTTCTTGCGCTCGACGAGCGCAAGTCCGTGCCATCCGAAACGCTGAGTGAACGCGAGATTTCTTGCCTGCAATTGGCCGGCGATGGCCAGATCAGCGAAGAAATTGCCGAAAAGCTCGGTCTCTCGGTCCACACGGTCAACGCCTATCTCGGATCGGCCACCATCAAACTCGATTCGGTGAACCGCATCCAGGCGATCGCAAAAGCGATCCGCCTGGGTTATATCCACTGATCAGAAGATGTCGGGCAGGCCATCGGCTCTTCTTCAGCCGGCCATTTCCAGAGGCGGCTTGGCAAAGCGGGCCTCGTGCAGGCTGCGCGACAGGAAGGCAGTGTTTTCCAGCGGGTCCTGCGAGGGTTCCTGGAAGGTGATGTGGTCGATCTCGATGCCGGCCGTCTGGTCGCTCAGCATCAGGCGCGCATAAACCGAGACGCCGCGCGGCTTGATTTCAAGATCCAGCATGATCTGCGGCGGCCCATCCCATTCCAGCCGATATTCGCCGCCCGAGCCGAAATTCACGGTGCCCGGGTGGAAATAAAGCTCAGCCGCCGATGAGACCAGGTCGGCTATGCTGCCGTAACGCTCCAGCCGCAGCAGCGAAATGAGGTCGCCCGCATCCAGCAGCCGTAATTCGGTCGCCACCGGGTTGATCGCCTGCGCAAGGATTTTTTCTCTTTCCAACGAGTAGTCGCATTTTTTCATTGTGTCTCGTGCATCCGTTTCTAGGGCGACCGGGTGGCGTAGACCCGGTGGATCAGTTCTGCCACTGCCTTGTAGAAGGCGGCGGGGATGATACTATCCACCGAGACTTGCGCAAACATGGAGCGCGCCAGAGGCGGATCCTCAAAAACAGGAATGCCGGCTTCCTCGGCAATCTCGCGAATCTTCAGGGCAACGAGATCCGTGCCCTTGGCAATGACGATCGGTGCGTCGCTTTCCTCGCGCACATAACGCAGCGCTACCGCGTAATGGGTGGGGTTTGCGATGACGAGCGTGGCGCGGGGCACGTTGCTCATCATGCGGTTTCGGGCGCGGCTGCGCATCAGGGAGCGCTGGCGGGCCTTGACGATCGGGTCACCCTGCGCCTGCTTGTTCTCGTCCTTCACCTCCTGCTTGGTCATCTTCAGCTGGGAGAACCAGTGATGTTTGGTCCAGAAGAAGTCGATGATGGCAAGCGTCGCGGTCGCCAGAAGGATGATCACCATCATCTTCTTGGTGGACGCGTAGAGCATGCTCGGGATGACCGTCGGGTCTGAAAACATCGCGTCGATGGAGTGCAGGAAGTCGCTGCGCATGGCCAGATACATGCAGATGCCAACCACGGCGACCTTGAACAGGGATTTGCCGAACTCCACGAGGCCGGGCACGCTGAAGATGCGGGCAAAGCCCTTGGAAAGCGAGACGCGCGACGCCTGCGGGCGCACCCGCTCCAGAACAAAAGACGGCATGTTCTGCATGAGCGAGGAGGACAGGCCGAAGAGGCAGAACATCAGCATGGCCGGGGCCAGAAAGGCAGCCGAGGCCCAGCCGAGATGGACCGACAGCGATACGACATCCGTCGCGTTTTCAAGACGCCACTGGTCGGGCTTGTCGAGGAGGTCCTTCAGCGTTTCGCCAAGCTCTGCCGTGGCGCCGGGCAGGTAAAACAAGAGGTAACAGTAAAACGCCAAAGACGACGCAAAAAGCGTCGCCTCTTTCGAATGGGCCACATTGCCTTTGTCTGCGGCGTCCCGCAGTTTTTTGCCTGTGGGGTCTTCTGTTTTGCTGTCTTTATCTTCGTCCGACAAGGCTTCATCCTTGCGTGAGACGGCAAGAGCCGTCGTCGGTTCCAAAGGGCGGGGCCATCATGGCTCCGGTCGCACGGCACTGTTGCCGTGCGTCTCTGCTGTGCCTGGCGATCAGGCGGCTTCGGTTGCCTTTTCGCCCTCGGGCGTCGGCTCCTTCAGCTGGATCTGGCCGGCATTGGCCAGACGGATGGCTTCCTGGGCCACGGCGCGGCGCGCAATGGCCACTTCGCGCGGGTTGAGCGCGACGTTGGTGGCGCCAAGATCCGATTCGATCATGCGGCGCTGGCGCGGGCTGATCGCCGACAGCACGCTTTCCTTGATCTCGCCCGGTGCGCCACGCAGCGCCATGGTGAGGATATCGGCAGCGATGTCGTTGAGCAGCAGCACGCGGCTGCGCTGCGGCATGGCCAGAAGGTCTTCGAACAGGAAGATCTTCGGACGAACCTTGTTGACCGATTCCTTGCTGATTGTCTCCAGCGAACTGAGCAGCGTATCGACCTGGGGCTTTTCCAGCTCGTTCATCAGCTCGGCCACCTTGTTGGAGCCGTTGGAATTGCGCTCGGCCTCGATCATCTGGATGAGTTCCATCACGCGGTTTTCGATGATCTGGGCAGCCTTGGGGCTGACGTCCTTCATGTTGACCGTCCGGTTCATGATGTCGGCGCGGCGGCTGTCCGGCAGCTGGATGAGCAGCTTGGCACCGAAGGACGAGGGCAGCATGGACAGGATATAGGCAATCGTCTGCGGATGTTCGCGCTGGAGGAATTTTCCGACGAATTCCGGATCGGCGTCCTGCAGGCGGTCCCAGATGGAGGTCTCGAACGCCTGGAAGGCGGTGCGGCGGCCAAGCAGCCCATCGACTTCTTCCGGCGTCAGTCCCTCTTCGAGTATGCCTTCGATGGCGCGCGCATTGTCCATCAGGCCCGCACCTTCGGTGAACAGGTCCTCGAACTCGTTGACGAGTTGCAACAGCTCGTCCGGCGGGATTTCACGCAGGCTCTGAGCCGAGGCGATGATCGTCTGCAGCTCGCTTTGGGTAAAATATTTCAACAGCTTCCCAGCCACCCCCTTGCCCATCGCAAGAAGGACGGCAGCGGCTTTTTCAGCTTGGGATAACGGTTTCGTGGAGACTGCGCCTCCGAAATCGTCAAAGTCCATCATGGTCTTCCCTCACTGTCCCGTTAAGGATCAGGCTTTCTTTGTGCTCAGGACTTCCGTCAGCTTCACGCCGAAGCGCGTATCGTCATTTTCGAGGACAGTGATCTCACCCTTGGCGATCCGCCGTCCGTTTACCGTAATCTCGACCGGCTCGCCGATCCGCTTGTCGAGCGCTATGATGGCGCCCTCTTCAAGACCCATAAGCCCTGAAACTTGCATGCGGCTTGTGCCGAGCACGATTTCGACCGTGATCGGGATATCCATGATCAGGTCGAGGTTTGAATTGAGCCCGCTGCCGGGCTCAGACATCGCAGCACCGGAGCCGAAATCGCTGCCGCCGAAGCTTGCGCCTGAAAGATCAGCACCGCCGAAATCGCCGCCGCCGAAGTCCGAACCGAGATCCGAGCCGCCGAAATCGGAACCACCGAAGTCTGCGGCCGGCGCTGCCGTGTCTGCGCCGAACTCGGCACCGAATTCGGCGCCGAAATCGCTGGTCGGCGCATCGCCGTCGGCTTTCAGCACGCCGCGCAGGTCATCAATCGCCTGGTCCAACTCGGCTTCATTGCCGGCAGCGGGAAAAATATCGTCATCGGGTGCTGGGGTTTTCTTCGTAGCCATGAAAACACTATTCCTGTTGAAACTTGCGTGAAGCTGCCCATTCTTCGCATTGCGGTATGAGCAGTGCTCTTGTTTAACCCATGAGGTGGCGCAGCAGCTCCTGCTCGGTGCTGATGTTGTCCTTCACGCGCACCGTGTAGCGCTCGCCGGACCGGCCGAATTCGCAATTGTACATGTCCTTGCCGTTGGCGCTGACCTGGGCCTGAACGTCGGTCTTGTCCTCGAAGGCGATGACATCGCCGACCATCAGCTTGGAGATGGTCTTCAGCGTCAGGCTCTGCAGCCGGATGCGGGCTTCGAGCGTCACCGGGGACCGGCGCACCTGCTCGGTGATCTTGTCATGCCATTCCTTGCGGTTGCGCGAGACCTGGCCCTTGGGCTTTGGCACTTCCACCTTGGTCTTCAAAAGCGCGCGCTGAGGAACGACGAGAGCGATTTCCGAGGTGACCTTGCCGATGTCGACCGCAAGGCGGATGGTCGCGCCATATTCCACCGGCATGTCCAGATCGGCAGGCGGGCGGTCGCCAGCATTGTGCGGGCGTTCCAGCATGGCCTCGAAGCCTCCCGGCGCATTGACGCCGGAGCGCAGCACATTGGCCGTTCGCTCGAACACCATGGTGCCGAGATCCATTTCGATATCCGACAGCGGGCGCTCCGGCGGCTGTTCGACCATCGAGGGATCGGCGCCCAGCATGCGTTCCATCAGGCCGATGATGAAGCTGTTGCCGCAGGCGAGCACGAAATTCGGGCACCAGTTGCGCAAGGATCCGTCCGTCAGGCACACGGTATCGCCTAGCTCGGCAATGAGGTCCGGCATCAGGCCAGACTGGAAACCGACATAGGAGACTTCGATCGAAATACCCGTCTCGCTGTGGAAGACGTCGGGCAGGAAAACCGAATAGAGCTGCCCGAAATCGCCGCAGATCTTTTCAACCGTCTGGCGGTCGCCAAGGCCATTGGTCAGCTTGGCCAGAAGCGCGTGATCGAGGCGATCGGGGGATTTTTGCGTGTCGTCGCTCATGG
>JAIXTO010000160.1 GCA_027483885.1 Rhizobiaceae bacterium | reverse complement strand
GATCTGGCCGGCCTGGACGTTGAGCATGCGCGTGTTGTCGTCGGGGATCACGATCCATTCCACGCCATCAAGGCTGACATGGCCGGCATCCCAGTAGGTCGGGTTCTTCTTGAGGATGATGCGATCGCCGCGCCGCCATTCGGCGACAGTGAAGGCACCCGAGCCGACCGGCTTTTCGGCAAAGGCATCGGGATCGGCCTCGACCACCTTCTTCGGCAGCACCGAGGCATTCGGCAGCGCCATCATGGAGATGAAGGGAACCGACTTGCTCTTCAGCTTGACGACGAGCGTCCTGTCATCGGCGGCGGTCGCGGTGTCGATGATCTTGAAACTGTCGGACCAGAGCGAGCCCTTGTCATCGCGGATGCGGGTGAGCGAAAAGGCGGCGTCGCCAGCCGTCACCGGGCTGCCGTCGGAGAATTTCGCATCGCGCAGCTTGAACGTATAGGTCAGGCCGTCGTCGGAAACCGTCCAGCTTTCGGCAAGTCCCGGCACCAGCTTGGTGCCCTTGGCATCGACGCGCACCAGCACATCGAAGACGTTGGAGAAGACCCAGTTGTCGACATTCTGCGCCGACTTGATCGGATCGAAAGTGGTGGAATCCTCGTTGCGGCCGATGGTCAGCACGCCCGCGGCATCCGCATAGGAGGCCGAAAGAGACAGGACGGCGGCAAAGGCGACGGTTATGGCTTTTGTCATCTTGAACTTCATGTGAGCGATCCTCTGGTGGTTATTGTGGGGTGGAGCGTCCTGAAAGCGGCCGGTCGGGGTCGATATCGGGAATGGCGTCGATGAGGGCGGCGGTATAAGCCTCGCGCGGATGGGCGAAGACATCGTCGGACAGGCCTTCCTCGACGATGCGGCCGTGATGCATGACGATGACGCGACGGCAGAGCGAGCGCACCACCGGCAGGTCATGGGCAATGAACACCAGTGTCAGGTCCATGGTCGAGACCAGCTTGCGAAAGAGCGCGACGATCTGCGCCTGGATGGTGACATCAAGGGCGGCAATACATTCGTCGGCGATGATGACGCGCGGATCGATGGCGAGCGCCCGCGCAATGCCGGCGCGCTGGCACTGGCCGCCGCTCATCGTGCGCGGCTTGCGGCTGGCAAAGCTGCCGTCAAGCTCCACGAGATCGAGAAGCTCGTTTACCCGCTCCGGTATCCGTTCCACCGGGATCTTCTTCTGGACGCGCAGCACCTCGGCAAGCGTCTCGCCGATCGTCATGCGCGGGTTCAGCGAATTGTAAGGGTCCTGAAACACCATGGCCGCCTGGCTGCGCAGGGCGCGCAGCGCCTGCGTGCGCTGCAGGCGAAGGCTTGTGCCGTCAAAGCTCACATGGCCTGATGTGGCCGGCGTCAGGCCGAGCATGGCGCGGGCAAGCGTCGACTTGCCCGATCCGCTTTCACCGACGATGCCGACCGTCTCGCCCGGCCAGATCTGCAGCGACACGCCGTCCACGGCACTGACGCTGCGACGCCTGGACAACAGGCCGCCGCCGGCCGCAAAGCGCACGGACAGGTCATCGATCTCGATCAGCGGCGTGCCGGCTGCCTGACGTGCTTCAGCGCAATGCGCAATCGCAATACCGGCCTCCGGTTCTGCCGGCATGGAGGGGTGGCTCGCAATCAGCGTGCGTGTGTAGTCGGCCTGCGGCGCCTTCAGGATCTGCCGTTTGGCGCCGGTCTCGACGATGCGGCCGTGGCGCATCACGGCAATGCGGTCGCAGGTCTGAGCAACGACGCCGAGATCATGCGTGACGAGAATGATGGAAAGGCCGCGTCTCTCCCGCAGATCCAGCAGAAGATGCAGGATCTGCGCCTGGATGGTCACATCGAGCGCCGTCGTTGGCTCGTCTGCAATCAGAATTTCCGGATTGCAGGCAAGTGCGATGGCGATCATGGCGCGCTGGCGCATGCCGCCGGAAAATTCATGCGCATGGCTTGCAAACTGGCGCGGCGGATCGGTGAAGCCGACCTGATCCATGATGTCGACCGCAAGCGATTTCGCCGCTTCGCGGGAAAGCCCCTGGTGGAAGCGGATGCCTTCGACGATCTGGTCGCCGATCCGCATCACCGGGTCGAGGTGGCTGGTGGGATTCTGGAAGATCATGCCGATGCGCGCGCCACGGATCGCCTGCAGCGCCTTCTCGTCGGCGCCGGCGATCTCCTGGCCATCGAGAAGGATCGATCCGCCGGTGCGGCGAAGAGTGCTGGACGGCATCAGCCCGACCAGCGTGCGGCAGAGCAGGCTCTTGCCGGAGCCGCTTTCGCCGACAAGACCCAGCACCTCGCCGCGGCCGATTTCGATGGACACGCGGTCGAGCAGGGTGCGCGCCCCCTCCCGGGCGTCGACGGTGACCGAGAGATCGCGCACGGCAAGAAGCGGGGTCTCCGACAGCATGGTGGTCGTCATCCGTTCACTCCCAGCCGTTCGGCAAGGCCATCGCCGATGAGGGAAAAA
Source organism: Rhizobiaceae bacterium (assembly GCA_027483885.1). Lineage (GTDB taxonomy): Bacteria > Pseudomonadota > Alphaproteobacteria > Rhizobiales > Rhizobiaceae > Neorhizobium. The sequence continues at coordinate 37,077 of JAIXTO010000160.1, read as the reverse complement.
CCGAAGGCGAGCACGACGATCGACAGGCCCGGAAACAGCGTGATCCACCAGGCCTGCGTGACAAAACTCTGGCCTTCCGCCACCATCACGCCCCATTCGGCGGTCGGCGGCTGCACGCCAAGGCCGAGATAGCTGATCGCCGCCCCCGACAGGAGCACGAGCACCACATCCGACATGGAAAAGACGATCGAGCCCGCCACCGCATTGGGCAGCAGATGGCGAAAGAGGATGCGCGCCCGGGAAAAGCCGAGGCTTTCGGCGGCCATCGCATAGTCACTGTTCTTCAAGACCAGGATCTGCGCCCGGATCAGCCGCGCATAGGACACCCAGCCGACCAGCGCCATGGCGATGTAGAAGCTGGAGAGCCCCGGGCCGAGGATGGCAATGATCGACAGCATCAGAACCAGGAAGGGAAAGGCAAGGATCACATCGATCAGCCGCATCAGCACGGCATCGACGATGCCGCCAAGAAAGCCGGATATGGCGCCGATCACGGTGCCGATGGCAAAGGGAAAGGCAACCCCGATCAGCGCCATCTGCAAGTCGATGCGGGTCGAATGGATGACGCGGGAGAGAATGTCGCGGCCGAAATTGTCAGTGCCGAAGGGATGCAGGAGGCTCGGGCTTTTCAGCCGCGCCGCCGCATCCTGGAAGATCGGATCATAGGGCGCGACGAGCGGCGCAAACACGGCCATCAGCACGAAGACCGCGAGAATGGAAAGCCCGGCTGTCAGTGTCGCCTTGCGTCTCGAGATCATCGCGCCGCTCACAGCTTCACCCGCGGATCTGCGGCGACAGTGGCAATGTCGGCCAGGAAATTGACGAAGACGGTGGCGCAGGCAAACACCATCGCCACGCCCTGCACCACCATGTAATCGCGCGAGAAGATGGCGCGCACCAGCAACTGCCCCATGCCGGGCAGGGCAAAGACGCTTTCCACCACCACCGTTCCGCCGATCAGCCAGCCGATATTGACGGCAAGGAGATTGATCGTCGGCACAACGGCGTTCGGCACGACATGGCGCCAGAAGACAATGCTTTCCGGCATGCCGCGGGCGCGGGCAGCCGTCGCCACATCCGATTTCAGCCATTCGATCATCGCCGCGCGCAGCGACCGCAACAGGACGGTGGACAGCGAAAGCGCGATGGTGAGCGATGGCAGGACGAGATGGATGAGCTTGTCGGAGAGCGTATTTCCGTAGCCGGACACGGGCAGCAGCGGCAGGCTGATGGAAAACAGCAGGATCAGCATCAGCGCCAGCCAGAAGGAGGGAAAGCCGATGCCGAAGGTGGAAACAAGACGCACGGCATGATCGATGACGCGGCCCTCGTTGCGCGCGGCAATCGCGGCCAGCGGAACGGCAATCACAACGGAGAGCAGGACCGAGGAGAAGACAAGCGCCAGCGTCGGCTCGATACGGGTCGAGATCAGTTTCAGCACGTCGATCCTGAAGGTGATCGACCGGCCCATTTCGCCATGCAGCAGGTTCTGCACGAAGTAGAAATATTGCTGCCAGATCGGCTGGTCGAGACCGAACTGGGCGCGGATATTGGCAATCGCCTCCGGCGTTGCCTTGGTGCCGAGGAGCACGCGGGCCGGATCGCCGGGGATCAGGCGCACGAGCACGAAGGTGATGATGCTGACACCGAAGATGACAGGCAGAAACTGCAGCGGCCTTGTGAGAATGAAGCGATAGCGGTGCAGCATCAGCGCGACACATCCTTCAGGAAGGAGAGGAGCGGCGGGTAATAGCCCTCAGGGTTTTCGTAGAAGGGCATGTGGCTGGCATTGCGCACCACATTGATCCACGCGCCGGCGGGCAGGGCGTTCTTCATGCGCAGCGCGCAGGCCGGTGTCAGTTCGTCATGTTCGCCGACCACGATCAGGACCGGTGCCGTGATCTTCGGCAGGTCCGGAATGCGGTTCCAGTCCTTCAGATTGCCGGTGTAGAGAAATTCGTTCGGCCCCTGCATGGTCATGTAAGGCGCCATGTTCCAATCGCCGAGCGAGCGGCGGACCGGGGCCGGCCATTCCGGCAGCCGGCAGACATGGCGGTAGTTCAAGAGCGTGATGGCCGCCATATATTCGGGGTGATCATAGGTGCCGGCGGCCTCATGCGCCTGCATCATCGCCACCGTCTCGGGGCCAAGTGCTGCCCGCAGGCGCTCCAGTTCGCCGATGAGATGCGGCATGTCGGCGACGGTATCGGCGAGGATGAGGCTCTTGACTGCATCCGGATGCGCCAGCGCGTAATCGATGGCAAGCCAGCCACCCCAGGAATGGCCGAGCAGATGCACCGGGCCGAGACCCAGTGCCTGTCGCACCGCTTCCGTCTCGGCCACGTAGCGTTCGATCGTCCAGAGGCTTGCATCGTCCGGCCGCTCGGAGGCGCCGGTGCCAAGCTGGTCGAAGGCCACCACCCGGAAACCCTGCTCCGCCAGACAGGAATGTGCCTCGCGCAGGTAATCGCAAGGCAGACCCGGTCCGCCATTCAGGCAGAGCAGAGTTTCCGGTCCGGCGCCGAAGACATAGGCAACGACGCGGAACCCCTGGATCGTCAGCTCATGCCTCTCGTCCGGTTCGATCTCGCGCCACATGGTTCGCCCTGCTCCTGCACAACATTTATGCAGGCTTATTTCTAAAGCAAATGAGGCTCTACACCAGCTATCAGAAGTGATAGGGTGAACATCCTTGGAAGAATGTCCAGGTATGAGCCCGGCTGAGGGCGACGAGAGGTGTGTATGGACACGATCGGCATCGAAGAGCGGTTTGCGGCGGCGGCGAGCCTGTCCGGCCAGACCGACGAATTGTTCCTCGCCATGCAGGATTATGGCTTCGACACGCTGATCTATGACTATACGCCGGGCCGCTACGATCTGAGCGGCGAGCTGATGATCCCGACGGTACTTGAACTGCGCAATGTGGATGAGGCCATGCGCGACTATTGGTTCTGCCGCGGCTATTTCCGGCACGACCCCGTGCAGCACGCGGCGCTTGGCACGAGCGCGCCCTTCTTCTGGAACTATGACCCGAAGGCGCAGACACTTATCCATGCCTTCATGAACGAGGCATCGGCTCCCGTGGCGGAATTCCTGTGGGAGCGTGGCCTGACGGCGGGTGTGACCGTTCCGATCCATCTGCCGGGTGGAGATTACGCAACCGTCACCGGCATTCGCGCCGGAGACCCTGTGCGGCTGGAGCGCGAGGTGCGGCTGTGCCTTGGTGATTTCAGCCTGATCGCGCATCTCTTCCAGCGCGCGGCAGCGCTTCGCATTGCCGGTGAGCAGACGCTGACCGGCTTGCCACACCTGACCATGCGCGAACGCGAGTGCCTGCGCCATTCGGCGCAAGGCCTGTCCGCCAAGGAGATCTCGCGGGTCATCAACCGCTCGGTGCCAACCGTCGTGATGCATCTGAATGCCGCAACCCGCAAGCTCGGTGCCCGCAACCGCACGCAGGCCGTTGCCCGGGCCGCACATCTGCGACTGTTCGACCAGCCGCGCGGCTGATCCTCCCGCACCCTATCAGTTGTGATAGCTGCCGCACCGGCGGCTGCGGCCCTATTGTGCGCTCAGAAGGATTTCCCAATTCAAGGAGCGCACTGTGCAACCTGTCGAAACGCGCGAAGGTTTCCTGCCATTCCGCGACTACCAGACCTGGTATCGCATCACCGGCAATCTCGAAAGCGACCGCCTGCCGCTTGTCGTTGCCCATGGCGGGCCGGGCTGCACGCATGACTATGTGGACAGCTTCAAGGGCATTGCCGCGCTCGACGGGCGCGCCGTCATCCATTACGACCAGCTCGGCAACGGCAAGTCCACGCATCTGCCGGACAAGGGGCCGGATTTCTGGACGGTTCCGCTGTTTCTGGAGGAGTTGGACAGTCTGCTTGCCCATCTGGGCATCGCCGATCGCTACGCCTTCCTCGGCCAGTCCTGGGGCGGCATGCTGGGCGCCGAACATGCGGTGCGGCAACCCGCCGGCCTGAAGGCGCTGGTCATTGCCAATTCCCCGGCCAATATGCACACCTGGGTGGCGGAGGCGAACCGCCTGCGCCACGCGCTTCCCGCCGAGGTGCAGGAAACGCTGCTCGCCCATGAAACAGCCGGCACGCTGACGCATCCTGATTATATCGCCGCCTCCCGGGTTTTCTATGACCGGCATGTCTGCCGCGTCACCCCCTGGCCGGAGGATGTGGCCCGCACCTTTGCGGCCATGGACGAGGACAATACCGTCTATCGCAACATGAACGGTCCAACGGAATTCCACGTCATCGGCACCATGAAGGACTGGACCATCGAGGATCGGCTCCACCGCATCGTGGCGCCGACGCTTCTGATCTCCGGCGCGCATGACGAGGCGACGCCGGAGGTGGTGCGCCCCTATCGCGAGCGCGTTCCCGATATCCGCTGGGTGCTGTTTGACCAGTCGAGCCACATGCCGCATGTCGAGGAGCGCGAGCTTTGCCTGAAGACGGTCTCGGATTTTCTTTCGGCATATGACTGAGGCCGGCGATGCCGGCCTTCACGCCTGCCGCCGGGCAGGTTTTGCGCGGGAAATGATCCCCTCGGGTGCCGTCGCGGCATCCGGCAGGGGCCAGCTCATTCTCCGGCTGTCGTTCAGATCGACAGGCCTGCCGTTTCCTGCGCCTCGAAGTGGTCGGTGATTTCTCGTCCGGTGGCTATCCACACATCGCCCCGGGCAAGCACGTGTTTCAGGAAATCCCGCAGCAGATGCCAGCGCATCGGCCGGCCGGATACCTGCGGATGCAGCACAAGCGTGGTCACCCCGCCCCAGGCATGGGTTGCCTCGAATTCGTCGATCCAGAGTGGCAGGATCATGTCACGCCCGAAGATCGCGCGCGGGCTGGTCCGGCTTGTCATGCCAAAGTTCCAGTCGTCGAAGGCATAGTTGACCGGGATCTCGACCGGGCCGGGCACACCATCGCTTGGCCCATGCCGGTAGGGCAGGATGTCGTCGCGGAGGGAGCTGGAATAGCGGATGCCGGACTTTTTGAGATAGGCCAGAAGTTCCGGGAAATTCTCCCCCGATGGTGCGCGGTAACCGACAGGACGCACCCCAAGCGCCGATTGCAGGGCCTCGAAACCCCGGTCGATTTCCTCCATGGCTTCATCGAGCTTTGTCCGGTCCGGCAGCTTGTGCAGGTAGCCGTGATGGCCGATTTCGTGGCCGGCTGCCACCATGGCCTCGCATTCGGCGCGATGCGCCAGCGCCGTCCAGCCGGGCGTGAAAAAGGTCGCCTTCAGGCCAAGCTCGTCCATCAGGCCAAGGATACGGGCAATGCCGACGCGCGCGTCATAACCGCCATGCGAAGTGGTGACCATGCGGTCGACATTGGAGGGATTGTTGCCGATCCAGGCGGTTTCGGCGTCAACGTCGAAGCCGATGAACAGCGCGCTTTTCGCGCCGTTCGGCCAGACCATCTGCGGCGCCTTCGCAGCCGGGTTGAGGGGGCGCGGTGTGAGATCAAACGTCATGACGATGCCTTTCAGCGGAAAGTGGGAAGCGTGTCGGCGTGGCCGGCCATCAGCGCCTCGATCTCGGCGCAGTCGCGGACCTCCTCAAGGTGGCCGAGCCTCTGCCAGAGCGTTTCCACCTGGTCTTCGGCCATGCTCATGCCAGCAAGCTCGCGGAATTTTGCGGCAACAGCAAGCGGCGACATCGGCCGCTCGGCAGAGCCCGTGGCGCGCGGCACCATTCGCTCGACAACCAGGCCGTCGCTGAAGGTCAGGGTCACCAGTGGCTCGGCCATGGCATCCATCGATGCATCAACGGCAATGTCGATCCGGTCCATCATCGCTTTGACAGCCGGATGGCTGCGCCGCTCCTCGGTATAGGCCTGAAGGCCGGCGGTGCCGAAGACACACCGGGCGGCCAGCGCAAATGGCAGGCTCATCTGGGTTGGCGCCATGGCGCCGGCTGCCTTTGCGCCGCACATGTCGGCGAGCATGCCGCTCATCCGAAGGCCGATGCGGGCGATGTCTTCAGGCGCGCGGCCGGTTTCGGCAAGCAGGTCCTCCAGCGCATCGACGGCGGAATGGGCACCGCGGCAGGAGGCATAGGGTTTCAGCACTGCCCGATTGACCTTCCAGACCTCGCCGAGCCCTTCCGACAGAAGCTGAGGCTCGCATGCGGATTTGTTGAACGACGTAAAGAAGCCGCCCCAGACCTCGTCAAACACGCGGGAGGGGCCGGCATAACCTTGGGCCGCCAGACGTGCTGCCAGCAGGCCACCTTCCGCGGCGCGGCCGGCATGCAGCTTCTTGGCCTGGGAACCGTCATGGATGAAGGCCCAGAGACCGGAGGAAAAACTTGTCGCCAGCGTCATGGCATCGCGGGTTGCTGCGGCATCAAGGCCAAGCAGGTTGGCAACGGCGGCGGCCGCAGCAAACGTGCCGCAGGTGCCGGTCGAATGCCAGCCCAGACTGTTATGCGCATCATAACCGCCCGTTGCTTCAAGGATGCGGCGCCCGGCATCGTAACCTGCGACAACGGCGGCGATCATCCGCCTGCCGCTCACCGGTGCGCCGGTCTCCTGCAAGGCCGAAAACACCGCCGGCATGATGACCGCGCCCGAATGGTCGCAGCCGCCGGAATCGTCCAGTTCGAAGGCGTGGGCTGCAACGCCATTGATCAGCGCTGCATCGCGCGGCGAGCCGCAAAGACCTGTGCCCCAGAGCCGCGTGGTACCCACCGGCTGCATCGCCTTAACAGTAAGGGCGAATTCGACGGAACGGGCACCGGCGATGGCCGCACCCATTGTATCTGCGATGTGGATTTTCGCCTTTGCGACGGCGGTTTCGGGAATGGCGTCATAATCGAGCGCCGAGACGAAACGCGCAAGCCTGTCGATGGGCGCGTCGGCAAGAAGACGGTTCATGCTATGTCCTTGGGAAATCAGGCTGCCCCCAGCCCGACTGCGGGAGAAAGGCCGGGCGCAGGTCAGCTGCGCCCGGGATTGTCGTTGCGGGATTTCCCGGATTACTTCACGGCTTCGCCGTTGATGTAGATGCCGTCCAGCATCGTGCCTTCCAGGCCGTGTTTTGCAAAAACCGCCTTATATTCGCCGGAAGCCATGATGGCTTTCAGCGCCGCGGCATAGGCGTCGCGCAATTCCGGGTCCTTCTTGGAGAAGGCAATGCCCTGGTAGACGGCCGTAATCGGTTCGCCGACGATGGCGTAGGTATCCTTCTCAAGCGTCATCAGGTAGGGCAGCGTTTCGGAGCCCTGCACGGCGCCATCGAGGCGGCCCTGCTTCAACTGGGCGCGCGCATCGGCCGAGCCTTCGGTGCCGACCACCTTGATGGCGGCAAGACCCTTGGCTTCGCAATTGGCAGCGCTCCACTTTGCCGTTTCGTCCGGGAAGGACGTGCGGCGGCTCATGCCCACCGTCTTGCCGCAGAAATCGGCCGGGGTCTTGAACTCCTGAGCGCGGGCTGCGGAGGTGTAGAACTGCGCGCCGGATTTCATGTAATCGACGAAATCGAGAGTGTCGCGACGCTTGGGAAGATCGCTCATGCCGCTATGGATGAGGTCGACGCGGCCCGTCTGCAGGGACGAGATCATCTGCTCGAAGCCGATATCCGCCCATTCGACGGTCGTGCCCAGCTGCTTGGCAAGCGTTACGCCAAGGTCGATATCGACCCCCATCAGCGTGTTGGTGGCCGGGTCCTTGTATTCCATCGGCGGGTAGTTGGGCTGGTTGGCGACGATAACCTTGCCGGCGGACTTGATGCGGTCCGGCAGGCCTTCGGCCTGTACCGCCGTGGCGGCAACAATCGCGGCGAGGGTGATAAGAGCTGTTTTCATGCAAGTTCCCCTTGTTGGAATCTGGTTGGATTGGCGGATTGGGTGTGACGTAAGGCGGTTTCGGCCGGTCCGTTCGCCATCAGACGTGAACGGCTTTGATGAACTCGGCCGTGCGTGGGCTTTTGGGTATGCCGAGAACCTCAGATGCCGGGCCGACCTCGACCATCTTGCCCGCTTCCATGAAGGCGACGGTGTTGGCGACGCTGCGGGCAAAACCCAGTTCGTGGGTCACCACGATCATGGTCATGCCGCTGGCGGCCAGATCCTTCATCACTTCCAGAACCTCGGAGACGAGTTCCGGGTCGAGCGCGGATGTCGGTTCATCAAACAGGATCAGATCGGGGCGCATGCACATGGCGCGCGCGATGGCGACGCGTTGCTGCTGGCCACCGGACAGTTGCGAGGGATAATGCCCGCCCTTGTCGCCGAGACCGACGCGCACCAGCAGATCCTGCGCTCGCTTGCGCACATCACTTGCCGGTTCGCGCAGAACCTGGATCGGCCCTTCCATGATGTTTTCCAGCGCCGTCTTGTGCGGAAACAGGTTGAACCGCTGGAAAACCATGCCGATACGGCGGCGCTGCCGCGACATTTCCGCATCGCCGATTTCATGCAGGTTATTGCCTTCGCGGCGATAGCCCACCAGTTCATCGTTTACCCAGATCGCACCGGAATTCATCTTTTCCAGCTGGTTGATGCAGCGTAGAAAAGTGCTTTTTCCGGATCCGGACGGGCCGATGATGCAGCAGACTTCCCCCTTGGCGATGTCGAGGCTGACCTTGTCGAGCGCCTTGAACGTGCCGAAGAGCTTGGTAACGTCCACGGCCTTTACAACGATTTCCTTGCTCATCTCATCCCCTCACATCGATGCGCTCACGGCTTTGCTGCCGCGGCCGAAATATTGCTCGATATAATGCTGGACGACCGAGAGGACGGAGACGACCGCGAGATACCAGAAGCTGGCGACCAGCAGCAGTTCCAGCACCCGGGTGTTGGCGAAGTAGATGATCTGCGCATTGTGCAGGATTTCCGAATACTGGATGACGCTGGCAAGCGAGGTGAGCTTGACCATGCCGATCACCTCGTTGCCGATCGGCGGAACCATGACGCGCATGGCCTGTGGCAGCACGATGCGGCGCAGCATCAGCATCTGCGTCATCCCGATGGAGCGGGCCGCCTCATACTGCCCGCTATCCACCGACAGAAGGCCGCTGCGCACCACTTCAGACGTATAGGCGCCCTGGGAAATGCCAAGGCCGAGCATGGCCGCGACAAACGGCGTCATGATGTCGACGGTGCGGAACTCGAACAGGCCCGGAATGCCCATGGTTGGAAAAATCAGCGCCAGGTTGAACCAGATCATCAATTGCAGGAGTGCCGGCGCGCCGCGGAAGATCCAGACATAACCGACCGCGATGGAGGAGAGCACCGGATTGCCCGACACGCGCATCAGGGCGATGACCACACCCAGCACGATGCCGAGCGACATGGCCGCCACCGTCATCACCAGTGTGCTCTGCAACCCCTGCAGGATCGCCGGTGCAAAGAGGAAGTCGCGGACGTAAGACCACTCGATCTGCCCGACGCTGAAGGCGCGCACAAGGGCGGCAAGAGCGGCCAGAACTAGGGCCGCGGCCACCATGCGCCCGATATGACGCTTGGGAACGAGCCTCAGATGGGCGATTTCGTATGTCTGATCGCTGGAGGCGGGCTGAGGCGCGGATGTGGTCATCGGACGCCTCGCGCGGTCTCGGAGGCGGACACTCTGCCCGGCAGGTTCACCTTGCTCCCCGCAAAGACTTTTCTGGCTTCCAGTGCGCCGGTGAAACGCTCGATCTGTTCGCGCACTCTTGTCGGCGACGTCGAGCCAAATCCGGTGCGGCTTGCAAGCGCGCCTTCCAGCGTGATTGCGTCGAGAACGCCGCGCGTCAGGCGGGCATCGATGCGGGGCAGGTCTTCCTCGACAAGGCCCGCAAGGTCGTGGCCGCGCTCTTCGCAATAGCGCACCACGGCGCCGGTGATCTCGTGGGCCTGCGCAAACGGCACATTCTGCGAAACCAGCCAGTCCGCCACTTCGGTTGCCAGCGTAAAGCCCTTCGGCGCTTCCTCGCGCAGCTTGGCCACATCAAATTCCAGTGTCTCGACCATTCCGGCAAAGGCCGGAAGGATCAGTTCGAGAATGTCGATGCTTTCAAACAGCGCCCGCTTGTCTTCGGCAAGGTCGCGGTTATAGGCGAGCGGCATTGCCTTCATCGTGGCAAGGAAACCGGCGATATTGCCGATGAGCGTGCCGGTCATGCCACGGGTCAGCTCGGCAATGTCGGGGTTCTTCTTCTGCGGCATGATGGAGGAGCCGGTCGAATAGGAATCATGCAGCCGCACCCAGCTGAACTGCTTGGAACTCCAGGTGCAGATCTCTTCCGCAAGGCGTGACAGGCTGATCGTCACCAGCGAGCAGATGAACAGGAATTCGGCGACATGATCGCGCGCCGACACCGCATCGATGGAGTTTTCGCAGGCTGCGCTATAGCCGAGTTCCACGGCCGACAGGTCCGGACGGCAGGCGATGCCGGAACCGGCAAGGGCTGCAGCACCCAGCGGCGAACGGTCGAAGCGACGGTCGAAATCTTCAAAACGCTCGAGGTCGCGCAGCAGGCTTTGTGCATGGGCCATGAGATGATGGCCAAGGACGATCGGTTGTGCTGGCTGCAGATGCGTGAAACCCGGCATCACGGTTTCGCAATGCCGTGAGGCCTGCGAGACGAGCGCCAGTTCGATCTCGACAATGCCGCGTGACAGTTCCCGCGCCATGCGGCGCAGATAAAGGCGGGTATTGTTGGAGGTCTGGTCGTTGCGCGAGCGCCCGGCACGCAGCTTGCCGCCCAGCACACCGAGGCGCTGCATCAGCAGGCGTTCAAGGAAGGTGTGAATATCCTCGTCGGCGGCGATGGGCTTTTCGCGTCCGGTTTCCACATCACCCTCAATGTGGTCGAGCGTTTCCCGGATCGTCGTAAATTCTGCCTCGTCGAGGACGCCTGCACGCTTCAGTTCGGAGGCGTGAGCCCGCGAACCGGCGAGATCTTCCCGGTAAAGCCGGAAGAAAGAGGGGTGTGCGCGCGAAAGATTGGCAAGTGCCTCCGAGGGGCCGGACTTGAAGCGTCCACCCCAGAGCTGGGTCGGCTCCGACATGATTATTCCCTTGTGTTTAATATTGAGGCAACGCTCCCATGCGCCACTAAACTGGGCAAGCGAAGTTAATTCATTGGGGTATGCCAAAAACGACTAGCGAGCCGCGTCTCGGAGGATTAGTCTGAAAACGACTGAACGGGCGAAGTGAGAATGTCTGGCCGCAAGCAATTTCCCTCCATGACGGCGCTGCAGGTTCTGCTGGCTGTGGGCGAACGTGGCTCGACGAGTGCTGCGGCAGAGCCGCTTGCGCTGTCGCAGAGTGCTGTGAGCAAACAGTTGATCGGGTTGGAAGACCTGATCGGAGGCCCGGCTTTCCAGCGCACGCCAAATGGCATGGTTCCAACCGAACTGGGCGCTATCTACATCGAACATGCCCGCACGGCGATCAAGGCCATGGAAGATGCGGCCCTGAAGGTCGCCCGCCTCAAGCCGGGCCCGCGTGTCCTTCGTCTTCAGGTACCGCCGATTTTCGGCGATCGCTGGCTTTTGCCGCGCTTCGTTCAGTTCACCGAAGCGCACCCGGAAATCGAGGTGCAGTTCACGACTTTCGTGTCGAAGACACAGACCGAAATCCCGGATGGAAACGTGCGTTTTCTGGTGGCCCCGGCTCCGGACGAGGAAGGCACCTATCTTTTCGGCAATGACATTCGGCTGGTCAGCGCGGCCTCCTACTGGGAAAAACTGGGAAATCCCGCGACGGTGGAAGCTGCAGCGCGGGGTGTGATGCTGGAGCATCCGCAGACCCCGTTCCATTGGCCGTTCCTCGTGCAGGCGAATGGACTGCACGGGCTGGAGGTGCGCCACACCATGCGTTTCGGCTATTACACAATGGTGATCCGCGCGGCCCTTGCAGGGCAGGGCATGGCGTTGATCCCGCAAGGTCTGATCGTCGATGAACTCGCTGCCGGCCGCCTCGTCAATCCCAAAGGCTTGGGTTACCGCAGTGACCATGGCTACTGGTTCACGAAGCCTGCCAACATTCCGCCCAGTGAATCGATGCGGCTTTTCGAACAATGGCTGCATGCCGAAGCCAGCATGGTGAAGGATTAAGTGGGACCATCCCGGCATCCGAAGAGGAGGCTCTTCAGGATGCCACCACCCAGCCGGGAGACGATCTCGGCAGAGTTTTGCGGCCTCCATCTGTCTTCAGGCGCCTTGTGCGCCCGCCTCCTTTTGCTCTGCCGTTCGGTAAGCGGCATGTCGATCCTGTCTTGAACATCCCAATGTTTCACGAGCAATCATTCCTCGCGAAATGCACGGTTGATCTGGTCCGAGAGCGGCTTGACGAGATAGGACAATGCCGTGCGCTCCCCGGTCCTGATCATGGCTTCGGCCGGCATGCCCGGCACCAGCGTCAGTTCCTTCAGTTTTGCCAGTTCCTCTTCGGGGACCGACAGGCGGACGAGATAATAGGAGGCGCCAGTTCGCTCGTCGCTCGTCAGGTCGGCTGCGATGCGGCTGACATGGCCGTTCAGTTCCGGCGTGGTGCGCTGGTTGAAGGCCGAAAGGCGCAGCACTGCCTGCTGGCCGGGCTGGATCTGGTCGATGTCGCGTGGCGCGATCTGGACTTCAAGCGCCAGGTCGTCACCTTCAGGTACGATCAGCATGATGGCATCGGCGGGATTGACGACGCCTCCGACCGTATGCACGGCGAGTTGGTGTACCACGCCCGTTTGCGGAGCAATGATGTCGACGCGCTTCAGTTCGTCTTCGGCCGCCACCTTCCGCTCGACATATTCGCCAAACTGGGCCTGCACCTCGCGAAGCTCGCGTCCGACCTCGGTCTTGAGGTCCTGGTCGATGGACAGGATCTGGAGCCGCGTTTCGGTGATCTTTCCGCGCGCCTGCGCCTGATAGGCAATCTTCTCGCCGCGCTCGCCGCCATAGGTGGCCGCCTGGGTCTTTAAACTGTTGAGACGCTGGACGGAAACGATCCCCTGCGCGTGCAGGCCCTGTTGCGACACGATCTCCTCTTCCAGAACCTTCAAGCCATTGGCATAGGCGGTCTCCTGCGCCTTCAGCCCTTCGATCTCGTATTCGTATTGGGCAATGCGTTCGGTAAGCTGGGCTTTTTTGCCCTCGCGTGACTGCTTGCGGAACTCGAAAAGCCGCGTTTCGCTGTGGATGGCGGACGTCACATCGGGACTGTCACGCCGGGCGAGCAGCCATTCAGGATAAGCGATCCCGTCGAGATCGTCGCGCTCGGCCTCCAGCCGCGCAAGGCGTGCGGCAAGCTCGTCCAGCCGCTTGGTGACGATGGCAAGGCTGGAGCGTGTCTGGGTGGCATCGAGGCGCATCACGACCTCGCCGGCATTCACCCTGTCGCCTTCGCGCACCCGGATTTCGCCCACCACGCCGCCGGTCGGGTGCTGGAGCTTCTTGACATAGCTGTCCACCACCAAATGTCCGGAAGCGACAACCGCGCCGGCAAGGTTGGTTGCCGCCGCCCAGCCGCCGACGCCTGCGACCAGCGCAACACTGGCGAAAAGCCCGATCGCCAGATGGCGGCGGATGGAGCGCGACACAGTCTCAATGCTGGACATCCGGCTCCTCCGTCGCATGGCTCACTTCGAGATCGTCTGCCCGTCGCGCGGGTTCGGCGACGACGCGCAGCGGTGTCAATCCGTGCCCCGTGACAGCAAAACCCTTGCGGCCGGCCGGCGATACGGCCGGTGCTGTCTTGAGCACTTTGGACAGCACCTCGTCACGCGGTCCGAACGCCTTCTGCCGCCCGTTCTCCATCACGAGCACGAGATCCACGACCCCGATGGCACTTGGCCGATGGGCCACCACGATGGCGATGCCCCGGCGCGACCGGACGGACGCGATGGCGCTTACCACGGCAGCCTCGCCTTCGGCGTCGAGATTGGCGTTCGGCTCGTCCAGCACGACCAGGAACGGATCGCGATAGAGCGCACGGGCAAGCCCAATGCGCTGGCGCTGGCCGGCCGACAGCGCGGAGCCCGCTTCTCCGATCGGCGTCTCGTAGCCCTTTTCGAAGCGCAGGATCAGCTCGTGGGCGCCAGCGGCCCTGGCCGCCGCCACGATCGCCTGCGGATCGGGATCGTCGTCGAAGCGCGAAATATTCTCGGCAATGGTTCCATCGAACAGTTCGACCCCCTGGGGCAGATAACCGATGTGCTGGCCAAGCGCTTGCCGGTCCCACTGCTCGAAGCTCGCCCCGTCGAGCCGCACCTTGCCGGCAATGGGCGACCACGCGCCGACGAGAACGCGCGACAGTGTCGATTTCCCGGATCCGGAGGCGCCGATGATGCCAAGCGCGCTGCCGGCCGGCACGGTAAAGTCCAGTCCCATCACGGTCGGCTTGCGCTCTCCCGGCGGCGCGATTGCGATGGCTTCAGCGCGCAGTTCGTGTTCCGGTTTAGGCAGCGCCGTGACAGGTGTTTCCGGCGGCAGTTTTCCAAGCAGGTCGGTCAGCCTCTCCCAGCTCTGGCGCGCCATCAGGTAGGGTTTCCAGCTGGCAATGGCCAGATCGACGGGAGCCAGCGCCCGGCCCATCATGATCGAACTGGCGATCATCACGCCGCCTGACGCTTCCTGTTCGATGACCAGCCAGGCACCGACACCGAGAATGGCCGATTGCAGCATCACACGCAGCGCCTTCGAAATCCCGCCAAGGCCGCCGGCGACATCGCCGGCCTTGCGGTTGGCGGCAAGATAATCGGCATTGGCCTTGCTCCAGCGCGCACCGATGCGGCGGCCGAGCCCCATGGCCTGCACCACTTCCGCATTCCGGCGACCGGCTTCCATCAGGCCATTGCGCACCATGTTGGAGGCAATGGTGTCGCGGATCGGCTTTTGCGACAACACATTGGTGAGCGCCGTCAGCGACACCAGAACGATGGCGCCGACAAGCGCCGTCATGCCGATCCACACATGGAACAGAAAGCAGAGGCCGAGATAGAGCGGCATCCATGGGAGATCGAACAGGGCAGTCGGCCCCTGACCGGACAGGAAGCCGCGCACATTGTCGAGATCGCGCAGCGGCTGCAGGCCGTCACCCGGCATGCGTGTCAGAAGCGGAAGGCGCACCACGGCGTCATGAACCCGTCCCGACATCTGCAGGTCGAACCGTTCGCCGATCCGCAGCAGCACCCGCGAACGGATGATGTCCAGAAGGGCCTGGAAGGCATAGAGCCCCGCCGCAAGCACGGCGAGACCGAGCAGCGTCGGAACGCTGCCGCTCGATAGCACGCGGTCATAGACCTGCAGCATGAACAGAGGACTGGTCAGCGCCAGCACGTTGACCACGCCGCTGATCAGGGCAATGCCGAAAATGGTTCGCCGAAAGGGCAAGACAACCGCCGCAGCATGAAGCTGCGACGGCGTCCGAACCGTTGAGGGGTTCGTCATGGTTATGTCTCAGGCCAGCAGCTGGCCATTGGCCTGCAGATCGAAAATGTCCGAGCCGACATAGCCGGAGAGGGTCAGAACGTTCGTGCCGACGGTGATGGTAAGGACGCTGCTGCTATCTTCCCAATTGCTGTAGTTATAGACGAGGCTATCCACGTCGCTGATGGCTGTGACGGCCGTGAAATCGAGAATGTCGGTATTTCCAGCGCTCGTCCCGAAATCGGTAACGACGTCGGTCGCCCAATTGTCCGTGAAGACGAACGTGTCATTGCCGGCATAACCGGTGAACTGGTCGTTGCCGGCAAAGCTGTACTGCTTGTCATTGCCGCTGGTGCCATATTGTTCGGTGCCGACACCGCCGAGATAGCTGTAGAGGCTCGCAGCAGATGCCGTGCCCGCAGTGCCCATCAGCTGATAGATGGCGTAGTTGAAGGTGGTGTTCGGCGTCGCCCCGCCGAGATCGATGAGGAGTTCGACAGTATCAATGCTGTACGGGGTGCTGCCGCCGCCCGACAGGCCTTCGCCGAAGGTCAGCGTATCGACGGTGCCGGAGAAGCCACCATTCGCCGGATAGTTGAACGATCCGTCCAGCAGGACGGATTCGACCGGCCGGCTTCCGCCTTCATCGCCACCCGTCCATTGCGAGTAAGGGGTCGAAGCCGGATAGAAATCGCCGTGACCGGATAGCGGATCGAGTGCCGTCCAGGCCGTCAGGTATGCCTTGATGTCTTCAGCCCCGGCATACTGGTAGATCTTTGCAACCATTTCGTTTCTCCTTGTGTTGTCGTCCATCGCCATGATGGACACCCTCCCTCCGACAAGCGGATGGAATTCCTAGAACCTGATGTTCAATGAAAGCGTCGCGGTGCGGCCAGGCGCCGGGTAGCTCGCAGCCCCCAAGGCCGGCAGGTAGGCGACATCCGCGACATTGTTCACGGCAAAGCGCAGCTTCGTGTTTTCGTTGAAGGCGTAGGAGCCGTATATGTCCACGGTCGTGTAGCTGTCGGTCGCATAGGCGCTCAGCAGGCTTTGCATGGTGCCGACCTCCTGCTCTTGCGCATCGACATGTGTGACCTTGGCACCGAGCGTCAACTTTTCCTCAAGGAACCGAACCCCGACATCCGCCGTGAAGCGGAATTTGGGGACGCCGAAGATGACATACTGCCCTGTGTTGTATGTGGTGCCATTAAAGGTATAGCTGGAGGCATAGTCCGCGTTCGTATAGGTGAACGAACCGCCGAGATAATAACGTCCGGCGTCGTAATTGCCCTCCAGTTCGACGCCGCGCATCCGGGTTGTCCCGTCGAGATTGACGTAGGAGGCGTATTGCGTTGCACCGAGGTTAATGGTGCCAAGGGCGATGTAGTCATCGACCTCGCGATAAAAGGCGACGGCTTTGGCCCGGAAGCTGTCACCGGACTGAAAGACCCCGTCCTGCGAAAAATTGACGCCAAGCTCAAAGGTATCGGCGGTTTCGGCGCCAAGGCCCGGATTGGGTGCGTTGGCCGGACCGTATGACCCTACATGCGAACCGCCAATGAGCGCTTCCATGATCGTCGGCGGCCGGAAACCCTGGGCGTATTTGCCGAAAATCTGAACGCCATCCCACGGCTTGACGGCCACCATTGCGGTCGGCAGCAGGGCACTGTCAGACATGTCGACGTCAACGTCCTGCGTCGGGTAACGGATGACATCCTCTGTGGTGACCACCTGTCTCGAAGGCGTACACAGGGTGTCACCAACAATCGTATTGCCGCTGCGTGCCTGGGCATTAACATAATTGGTCCATGCCGCTGAACCAGCTGTGCGAAGGTCAAGAATGCTCTGGCGAATGGCCGTGCAGGTTCCGGGGACCGTGGTCGTTGTCGATACGGTTTCCGTATAAGGCTGCAGAAAAACGGTCGATGCCCCCGTCAGGCGATAGTAGTCGTATCGCAATCCGCCGGAGAGCGTCAGCCAGTTGTCATGCTCCAGCGTGGCGTTTGCAAAACCGCTGATCATGTCCCGCCGCCCGGAGGGGTTTGAGCCGCTGTACCACAGGGCCTGGTTCGGATCGGCTTCGACGGCTGCCCCGGTCACGGTGGTCTTGCCGAGATCGCGGAAGGCCTCCATGCCATAGTTCAGAGACAGGTCCCCGAAGGGCAGTGCAAACCGGCTGGTGTTTTCGATGCTGCCGCCGAACGTCTTCATGCCGTAGTTGACATTGGCGTCGTCCACGCCGTCTGTTCTCTTTGGCCTGAATTCCTCGTCCTCGACACGGTTCAGCCAGAGCCTCGCCTTCAGATCGATGAGTTCGCTGTCCGGATCCCAGCCGAATGCGGCGACGAACGTGTTGTTGGTGACATCCTGGGTGTCTTCGCGTCGACCACCTGACGTGGTTGCGTCGGCTGTTCCCTGGCTGAACGTGGAACGGTAGTGCAGCCAGCTGAGGTCGAGCGTCGTGTCGTCCGTCGGCTGCATCTGCGCCTTCAGGAGACCCGATGTCGTTTCCGATCCGGTAAAGATCGGCTTGTCCATCCCCAGGTCTTCCCAGTCACCGCCCACGGAACCGTTCTTGCCGATGTCATATTCGCCCAGTCTCTTGCGGCTGATGCCGCCGACCACGGCAAAGCTGTCGGACAGGCGCAGGGCGGCCGATCCGGAGCCGGAGAAATGATATTTATTGGTGCCGCTCGTCAGATCGGTTTCGACACCCCATTGCTTGCCGTCGCGGATCAGGTCATCCGCCTCAAGCGTCCTGAAGTTGACGGAACCGGCCAGCGCACCTGCGCCACCCGCACCCGAGGTGCTGCTTTTTTCAACCTCGATCGATCGGATCAGGGCCGGATCGACATAGGTAAGACCTGACGAACCATGGCCAGCGCGCTGAAAGTTCTGACGCGCGCCGTCGATCATCGTGACGACGCGGTTCTGGTCCTGAAGACCGCGAATATTGACGTTGAGTCCCTGGTTCTGACCGCTATCGCCAGACACCAGTACGCCTGCCGTGTTGGCTAGCAGGTCGCGGGCATTGCGTGCCGACGCGTTCTGGATCGCCTGGCGTGATACGACGCTGACGCTGGCCGGTTCCTGGTAGACCCAATCCGGCGTGCTCTGGTAGCCGGTTCCGGCAGCGGCATTCCGTCCCACCTTGCCGGTGACGAGGACCGTATCGAGGGTTATCGATCCGTCGTCGGCCATTGTGCCTGCAGCTGGCTGCGGTGCGCCGATGAAAGCTGCCGTGCCACTTGCGGAGAGGCGGTAGCTGATACCGGTCCCCTCCAGCATCCGGGCCAGAGCTTCCGCCGGCGAAAAACTGCCGATGACGGCTTTCGTCTGAAGGCTGCCCGAGGAGGTGGACGACAGCGTCACCTGCAATCCCGACTGGCGACCGAACGCACTGATTGCGCCAGCCAGCGATTGAACAGGAATGTTGAAAGATCGTTTTTCCTGCGACTTCGGCTGCGAGTCGGTCGTGGCGGAAGCTGTCTGTGCCGAAACCGGGACGTTACCAAACAAAACAGCAAGAGTTGTTGTGGCCAGCAATGCCGTTCGGCAGGTCCAGCCCCTGCGCCATCCTTGCTGATGTCTCCTGCGAACACGACACGGCATCATTCTCTCGTCTCTCCTGGTTTCGGTGGTGGAATACTTGATATTTCCACTCAACAAAGAGACGATTGTCGTTCAATTTTTTTTCAGGTTTTTCGCGATTTCTTCTACTGATTTGAAATCACGAAGGAATTTCCTTCAAAAGGCACTGTCAGAAGCGGGTAATGATCCGGACCAGATCCGAGACCGTGTGAACCTTTCCGCCATAGGGTTCCACCAATGCCTCGAGCGCCCGGTCCGGCGCGCGCAGGTCGTAAAAGCCAGTCACGGTTTGGCGGGCAAGGGCCGGGTCGGGAATGGTGATCCAGGCCGGATGATAGCGCTGGATCTGCTCGATCACCGAACCGATCGTCTTGTTGACAACGTAAAGTCGGCCATTGCGCCAGCTGCCGATGTCATCGGGTGCGATGCTCTCCTTGTGCATCGTCCTTGCGCTGACATCGACCACCAGCAGTTCTCCCGGCACAAGCGTTTCGGAGGCGGCCGGGGGCAGGGCGTCGAGAGAGGCCCGGACACTGCCGTGTTCCAGGGCGACCGCTGTCAGATTCTGGTTGATCTCGACGTCGAAAGCGGTGCCGAGAACCTCGACCGTCACACCATTTGCATCGACGGTAAACGGCCGCGCCCGGTCCGGCACAACCTCAAAGAATGCCTGTCCCTGCAGAAGAGTGACCTGGCGCCGGTTCTGGGAAAAATCGGTTGCGATCGCGCTTGACGCCGCAAGCCGCACCGTACTGCCGTCCAAAAGGGTCACCAGGCGACTTTCGGCGGTCGCAGTCCTGTAGTCGGCGCGCAGATGGAGGAGCATTGTCGGCAGGAAAGCCACGAACAGACAGAAGGCTGCGCCCGCCATCGCCGCCAGCCCGCCGCGTGAGCGCCAGGCGGAGCGCTGCCGCACCTTTGGCATGGCAGAAGCCGCCGGCCTGCCTGCGCGCGGAGCATGCTCCCAATGATCGCGATATTGCGGTTGCGTTTCGCCGAAAGCCTGCCAGGCGCGCTGCGTGCGCTGCCATGCCAGACGGTTCGTTGCCGAACCGGCCAGCCAGGCCTCGAAACCTGCCCGCACCCGTTCATCCTGCGGCGTTTCCTGCAGTTGCAGCAGCCACTCTGCCGCTTCCGCCAAGACCTGCGAAGGAACCTCGATCTTTCCGTCAGAATCAACAGTCATGAGGCTCAAGCCTGTTCCAGTACGTCATGCTGCATCGCCCCGGCATTTGTTCTCCTTTAAATGACGATCGACGCAAAGATTTTTTTCATCGGCTGAGGGCATTCCCGGGACGCTCATTTCATTGTGTTGGCCAATTCCGCAACCGCGGCCTTGATCAACCTGTGCACGCTGGGAACCGAGATATCGAGATGGCTTGCAATTTCCTCCATCCGGTAGCCGCCGAAACGGTGCATTTCCAAGGCAATGCGGGTACGGGCCGGCATCTGCGACAACACCGCCTCCACGCCACGGATCTGCTCACACAACAGTGCATGGTCTTCCGGACTTCCGTGGTCCTGCGGCAGGCCCCAGAACGGCGTGTCATCGGGCGTCTCCCGCAGATCGTATCGGCGCCTTTTGCGCACATCGAGCGCCAGGTTGCGCACGATGCGCAGCAGATAGGGCTTCAGCTTATCGGGATTGTTCGCATCTTCAGGAACGAATTTGAGAAAAGCCTCCTGCACGACATCCTCGGCATCCGCGCGGGATCCGAGGATCGGCGTCGCGTAGTTGATCAGATCGATGCGGTGCGCGAGATAAGCCTGATATCGCCTATCATCTTCCTTCATGCCCATATCGTGACCGAACGCTTAAATGCTGGAAACTACACGTAACTTCTGGTGCGGCAAGCGCCTGCAACCAGCGGAAGCCAAATGATACATGATGAAAGAAGTCAAGTATTATTTGAGGTGGTAATGCATCAGACAACGCAGAGATATGATGTCATGTTCGACCTTGTGTCTGTTTGTGCTTCGGTTCTTTGATTGGCTAATCCGCCTGCGCAAGAAATGTCTTTGGTGGGAAACTGCGGCACCTTGCGTCCAAGCTTTGCCGCAACGGCAGAAAAGGCCAGAAAGGATCCGACTTCAATTCAAACACCGTTAGGTGTTGAAGTGTCAAAAATTCTCAGAGAACCTGTTCGCCATGCGAGCGCCCTTTCGGCCCGTTCGGGCCTTCAAGAAGCCGGCGGAACCAGAGAGGCGGCTGGCTGCTCCATGTTGCCGGCGTCCGACGAGACCAGATCCTCGTGGATGAAGTCCGCCGTCTGAGCGTAATGGCGTTGCAGCAGACGCACCGCTTCTTCGGTGTCGTGACCGAGCACCGCCTTCAAGATGTCGGCGTGTTCCTGGCTGACTTTTCTGACCCGGAACGCCTTGCGGCTGGAGAGCGCCCTATAGCGATTGAGCCTGTCTGCCAGTTGTTCACAAAAGCCGATGAGCGGACGTGATCCGCAGCCGTCGATCAGCTTTGCGTGAAAAGCCCGGTGCAGGCGCTCCCATTCCGGATTGCTGTCGAAACGATCGGGATTGAGCGAGCGCGGCGCACGCTCCAGCCGGTGGTGCGCCACAAGCAGGGCCTCTTCCCAGGCGGCATTCGCATTGGCCATCGATTCCCTGAGTGCCAGCCCCTCGACCCAGCAGCGCGTCTTCGTCAGTTCCCCGAGTTCCTCCAGGCTGATCGGTTTGACAAAGAAACCGCGCTGCTCCTTGCCGATCACGAGGTCTTCGGTCGTCAAGCGGTTCAGCGCCTCGCGCAGCGGTGTCTGGCCCGCATCGTAATGTTCCATCAGGAAGCGCAGTTGCAGCTTGCGGCCCGGCTCGAGCGCTGCCGACAGGATATCGGATTTCAGGCGCTCATAGATACTGGTTGCCCGCGTGGCGGGACTGTCGGCCCCCTTGGTCGGCGCGTCGATGTTCATGTGGCTCCACCATTTTCCTCCGAGATTTATATACACCCGCCGGCTGAAAAGCAAAATTTATAAATTATGCCTTTACGAAAGAAAGTTTGTACATTACCAAATGGCCATCGGAGGAGATGGGCATGGGTGAGGGCTTAAACAGGGCGGGGCGCTTCAGAACTGGTTGCGGCTGCGTCGGCATTGACGTTCATTGCCATGTGGTACCGTCGCGCTTTCCGCCGGCGCCGGGCGGAATGCCGCTGGCCGGCTGGCCCGCGATGACCGCGGTTCAGGATTGCCACGCAACCGTGGTGATCGATGACAAGCCCTACCGCACGGTCAGCGATGCCTGCTGGGTGGCCGAGCGGCGGATCGAGGAGATGGATCGCGCCGGCCTTGCCGTTCAGGCGCTATCTCCCATGCCGGAGCTTTTCGGCTACTGGATCGAAGCGCATGCGGCAGCCGATCTTGCTCGCCACGTCAACGACGTCATCGCCGCATTGGTGCAGGAAGGGCAGGGGCGGTTCGTCGGCCTCGGCGGCCTGCCCATGCAGGATATCGATCTCGCCATTGTGGAGATGCAGCGGCTCATGGCTTTGCCCGGATTTCGGGGCGTCGAGATCGGCAGCAATATCAATGGCACCGCCATTGGCGATCCGCACTTCCATCCCTTTTTCGCGGAAGCCGAACGGCTGGGTGCTGCAATCTTTGTGCATGCGGTGCGTCCCACCGGCATGGATCGGGTGGTCGGCCCTGCTCCCCTGCAGCAGATCCTGGCCTATCCGACCGATGTGGGGCTGGCTGCCGCCTCCGTCATCACCGGCGGGCTTTTGCAGAAATTTCCCAGACTGCGCATTGCCTTCAGCCACGGCGGCGGAACATTTGCAGCCCTGCTGCCGCGCCTTGAGCAGGGCTACCACACCTTTCCGGCGGTGCGCGACAGCCTGGCGGAGACGCCGGTGGCTGAGGCGCGCAAACTCTACGTGGACGCTCTCGTTTTCGACGAGGACATGCTGAAGCGCATCGTTTCTGTCTTCGGGAGTGACCGGGTGATGCTCGGCACGGACTACCCTTTCAATTTTCGGGAGAAGGCGCCGATCGCCCGGATCGAACAGGCCTTTGATGACGCTGCCCTGCGCGAACGGCTGACGTTCCGCAACGCGCTGGCCTTCCTTGCACTGGAGGAGGAGATTTAATGGACATGAACGATTTTCCCGTGACTGCCCTGCGCAGTGTCGAACTGGGAACGCCGGATCTGGCGGCATCGGTGGATTTCTACACCCGCGTCTGGGGACTCGAAAAGGTCGCTGAAGCCGGAGACAAGGTGTTCCTGGCCGCGACCGGCGACGATTGCCATGTGCTGGAACTGAAGCAGAGCGATCGCTCGGAACTGCGCAAGATCACATTCCGCGCCCGCTCGGCGGACGATCTTGCCGCTCTTTATGAAAAGACCGTGGCTTTCGGCTGCACGGTGCTGCGCGAGCCGGGCGCTGCCGATCCGCTGACCGGCGGACGTCGGTTCGTCATCCGCGAGCCGCAGGGTTCGGTTCTGGAATTCGTGCATGGCGACCGCCGCAGGCACGCGAATGTGGTGCCGAACCGGGTGCTGCGTCTGGCGCATGTCAACATCAACAGCGCCGATATCGACGCGCTCTCCGCCTTCTACCGAACGGTGCTCGGCTTTCGCTTGACAGACAGGTCAAAGATGATGGCCTTCCTTGGCTGCAACAGCGATCACCATGCCGTCGTGCTGGCCGATGCCGCCGCGCACGGTCTCAACCATATCGCCTTCCTGATGCCGGACCTGGAATCGGTGATGCGCGGCTCCGGCCTCGTTGTCGACCAAGGTACTCCGATCGGCTGGGGCGTCGGCCGCCATGGCCCCGGCGACAATGTGTTTGCCTATTTCGTCGACCCGATGGGGGTTGTCATCGAATATACGGCCGAAGTTCTGCAGGTGGATGAGACCTACCGCGTGAAGGGGCCGGACGAATGGGTGTGGCCGCCCGGCCGGACAGACCACTGGGGCATTGCGCCGCCCAAAAGCGAGGCCTGCAAGAAGGCGCAGATTTCCATCGGGTTTTCCGGCGCCTGAGACCGCCGTCTTTCATATTGCAGAGGCTTGATCCGTGACGAACGAGACTTCAATCACAGACCGTTATGATGTGCTGGTGGTCGGCTTCGGCCCCGCCGGTGCCGTTGCAGCCGGCATGCTGGGCGCGCGCGGCCATTCCACCCTGGTCGTCGACCGGCTGACCGACATCTATGACAAACCGCGCGCCATCGCGATCGACCACGAGATCCTGCGCCACTTCGACAATATGGGCATTGCCGATGAGGTGATGCCCTATATCGCGCCCTTCACCGCCTCCCAGCACTTTGGCGCCAAGGGCCAGCTTATCCGCCGCATCGACATGGTGCCGGAGCCTTATCCGCTCGGCTACACGCCAAGCATGGTCTTCACCCAGCCGCCGGTTGAGGCGGTGCTGCGCGCCCATGCCGAGAGTTTCGATTGCGTCACGGTTTCACTCGGCGTCGAGATGATCGACCTCGATATCCGCAAGGACGAGGTCGTTGCGACACTGAAGGAGGCCTCGGGCGAGACCCGCAAGGTTACCGCCCGCTACCTGATCGGCTGCGACGGGGCATCAAGCCGCGTGCGCGACCTTGCCGGCATCACGCTGGAGGATCTGGTGTTCGATGAGCCGTGGCTGGTGATCGACGTGCTGGTCCGTGACGAGGGATTGGCGAAGCTTCCCCAGACCTCTGCGCAGTTCTGCAATCCCGCCCGTCCTGCAAGCTTCATCATGGGGCCGAAAAACCATCGCCGCTGGGAAATCATGCTGCTGCCGGGTGACGATCCGCGGGAAATGGCCCTGCCGGAAAATGTCTGGCGGCTTCTGTCGCCGTGGCTGGCACCTGACGATGGCGAGCTGTGGCGCGCCGCCGCCTACCGCTTCCACGCCCTGGTGGCGGATGACTGGACCAAGGGCCGGGTGGTGATTGCCGGCGACGCCGCCCACCAGCAGCCGCCCTTTATCGGTCAGGGCATGTGCCAGGGGTTGCGCGATGTGTCGAACCTGATCTGGCGGCTCGACCGTATCCTCAAGGGCCAGTCGGACGACAGCCTGCTGGCAACCTACACGCAGGAGCGCAAGCGCCATGTCGAGACGCTGACGGGCCGGATCAAGGCCATCGGTCAGGCCATCTGCGAGCGCGACCCTGACGCGGCAGAAGCCCGCGATGCCCGCATTCTTGCCGATGGCGGCGGACAGCCGCTGGTCATCACCCGCCAGGATATCGTGCCGCCAATCGAAGTGGGGCTGATTGGCGCGCAAGGTACGCCGGCGCGCGGCCTGCTCTTCCCGCAGCCGGCCATTGTGGAGAAGGGCGAAAGCCGGCTGCTTGATCACTATACCGGCCCGACCTGGCGGCTGGTGCTGGACGGTCGCCGGATCCCATTGGCGCAAGGCAAGGCACTGGCGGCCGCCATCGAGGGGCTGACGGTTCTTGCCGTCGCACCCGAGGGCGCGGATGTCGCCGATGATGCGGCGCTGCGCGAAAAACATGGCGTGCTCGCCGGCTGGTTTGAGCGGCATGGCGCCATCGCCGCGCTCGTGCGCCCGGATCACTATGTCTTTGGTGCCGCTGCCGACCTCGATGCTCTTCGCCAACAGATTGAGGATCTTCGCGCGCGCCTCGTCTGAGACGCCCCGGATCCGTTCACCCCATTTGAAGGAGTAACGCTCATGAGACTGTCCACCGTAAAGATTGCCGGCCGCACCACCTGGGGCGTGATCGACGGCGAAACCTTTCGTGATGCCGGCGCCGTTCTGGCCGGCCAGTATGCCGACCTGAAGGCCGCCGTCACGGAAGGTCTTGCCGGTGTTGCAGGAGCTGCGATTGCCGCTGACGCATTTCCGCTCTCCGAGGTCGAGTGGCTGCCGGTCATTCCGAACCCGGATAAAATCCTCTGCGTCGGCCTGAACTACGAGATGCACCGCAAGGAAACCGGGCGGGCGGAGGTGGAAAACCCCACCATATTCGCACGCTATTCCAACAGCCAGACGGGTCATCTGAAGCCCATCATCCGGCCGAAGGTGTCGACAGACCTGGATTACGAAGGCGAGCTTGCGGTGATCATCGGCAAGCCCGGTCGCTATATCTCTCGCGCCAATGCTCTCGAGCACGTTGCCGGCTTTGCCTGCTACAATGACGGCAGCATCCGCGATTTCCAGCGTCATACGCACCAGTTCACGCCGGGAAAGAATTTTCCCGATACGGGTGCCTTCGGCCCCTGGATGATGACGCCGGACGAGCTTGGCCCGCTGGATGATCTTCGCATCCAGACCCGCCTCAACGGCGAGGTTGTGCAGGACGCGACCTTTGGCCAGATGATTTTCGATATCGCCCGCCAGATCGAATACTGCTCCAGCTTCACGCGGCTGGAAGCCGGCGACGTGATCGCCTCCGGCACGCCGGGCGGCGTCGGCGCCAAGCGCACGCCCCCGCTCTGGATGAAGCCGGGCGATATCGTGGAGGTCGAGATCGACCGTCTCGGCGTGCTGCGCAATCCGATCGTCGACGAGCAGGGGTGAGGCCTGCGCGCGGACGACACTTGATTTCAACGGGAGGAAGACATGCTGAAATTATCAAGACGAGTGACTTTGGCGGGCTTGGGAGCCTTGCTCGCGTTTGGACCGGCAGCGGCGGCAGACTGGCCGAAAAAGCCGGTGACCGTGATCGTTCCGCAGGCGGCCGGCAACAGCCCGGACGTGCTGTGCCGCATCATTGCAGACAAGCTTTCACGGGCGCTTGGCCAGCAGTTCATCGTGGAAAATCGTCCGGGCGCGGCCAATGTTGTGGGCATGCAGTCGGCGGCACGCGCGGCCAATGATGGCTATACCTTCGTTTTCGCCACGTCGGCAGCGCTCGTCACCAATCCTTACACGATCAAGAACCTGTCCTATGATCCGATGAAGGATTTCGTGCCGGTTGCCATGGTCGCCAAAAGCCACCATCTCCTGCTCGTCAATCCTGACGTCAAGGCCAACAATCTCTCCGAACTGATCGCGCTGGAAAAGGCAAATCCCGGTTCGCTCAGCATTGCCGTTGACGGCCCCCGCAACATTTCCGGCCTCATCGCACAGGCAATCAACAAGCAGGCCGGCACGAAGATGGTGCTGGTGCCCTACAACACCATTTCGAACGCCGTGCAGGACAGCATCAGCGGCCGCACCCCCGTCACCATCCAGTCGGCGTCCGTCGTTGAGCCCTTCGTCAAGGATGGCTCGCTGCGCGCCATTGCGGTCGCCGGTAACGAACGGATCTCGACGCTTCCCGATGTGCCCGCCATTGCCGAAACGTTGAAGAGTGTCGAGCTGCAGGGCTGGTTCATGGTGATGGCGCCGGCCGGCACGCCCTCCGACATCCTGGATACGATGAGCAAGGCGATTGCCACGGCGCTGACCGAGCCTGACGTCAAGGAACGGGCGCCCACGCTGGGCTTCGAGCTTGCCAAGGGCGAGCCTGTCAGCCCATCGGGCGCAAAAGCGTTTCTCGCTGCACAGCTTGATTATACCGGCACGGTGATCAAGTCGCTCGGCATCGAGCCGAACTGATCTGTAACCGGGAAAGGGAGGAGGCTCCATGCGCGAGCGTGACAATAAGCCCGGCAGCGCCGCACCGGATAGCCCGGTGCGGGTATCGCAAAACCTTGTGGGCGGCCTGAGCCTGGTGGCGATCGCAGCGCTTGCGCTGTGGTTGCTCCGCGATCTCGATGCCGGCTCGCTGACGGCCATGGGTTCGGCCCTCATGCCGCGGGTGCTCGCCGTCGGGCTTGGCATCCTGGGCGCGCTTGTTGCGGCCTCCTCTTTTTTCCATCGCGGACTGGTGCTGGAACGCCTGCCGCTGCGCGGGCCGACTCTTGTCATTCTGGCGATTGCCACCTTTGCCGCCACCATCCGGCCGCTTTCGCTGGGATCGGTCTCGCTTCCCGGTTTCGGCCTCATCGTCGCAGCGCCACTGTCGATCGTCATCTGCGGCTTTGCCACCCGCGATGCACGTCTGCGCGAACTGGTGATCCTTGCACTGTCGCTGACGCCAGCCTGCATGCTCCTGTTCGGGGATCTCCTGAACCTCACCATTCCCATGCTGCCGGATTCGATCATGGCGCTTTTCCCGGACGGTTGGTCGCAAAAGGCGATGTTGCGGGCATCGGCGGCCGCCATGCTGGCCGTTGCGGCGGTGCTGTTCTTCAGCAGCACGCGATCTGACGTTGGTGATGCGAGGAAAAAAGACTGATGGACACGCTGATTGCAAATCTCTCGCTTGGCTTTTCGGTCGCGCTCGGCCTGCAAAATCTCGGGCTTGCCTTTGTTGGCTGCCTGGTGGGAACGCTGATCGGCGTGCTGCCCGGCGTCGGTCCGGTGGCGACGATTGCCATGCTGCTGCCCGTCACCTTCAGCCTTGATCCGACCGGCGCGCTGATCATGCTGGCGGGCATCTATTATGGCGCGCAATATGGCGGCTCCACCACCGCGATCCTCGTCAATATCCCGGGTGAGGCAACCTCTGTCGTCACGGCTCTCGATGGTCATGCCATGGCCCGGCGTGGGCGCGCAGGTGCCGCGCTCGGCATTGCCGCCATCGGCTCCTTCTTTGCTGGCACGGTTGCCACGATGCTGATTGCGGCGCTGGGGGCGCCCCTCACCAAGGCTGCCCTGCTGTTTGGGCCGACCGAATATTTCTCGCTGATGGTGATGGGCCTGATCTTCGCCGTCGTGCTGGCCGGCGGCTCCATCGTCAAGGCGCTTGCCATGATCATGCTCGGGCTGCTGCTCTCTACCGTCGGAACTGATCTCGAGACTGGCGATCAGCGCATGACGTTCGGCCAGCCCTTTCTCTGGGACGGTATCGATTTTGCCGTGCTGGCCATGGGTGTGTTCGGCATTGCCGAGATCCTGCGTAATCTGGGACAGCCGGAAGACCGCGACCTGGTACGTGCCACCATCGGGCGCCTGCTGCCGAGCCGTCAGGAAATGCGCCAGTCGCTTGCGCCGATCCTGCGCGGCACACTGCTGGGGTCCGCCTTCGGCATCCTGCCCGGCAACGGCGCAATTCTCGCGCCCTTTGCCTCCTATGCGATGGAAAAGAAGCTCGCCGATGATCCAAGCCGCTTTGGCAAGGGTGCCATCGAGGCCGTTGCCGGGCCGGAATCGGCCAACAATGCCGGTGCGCAGACCTCGTTTATCCCGCTCCTGACGCTCGGCATTCCTGCCAATGCCGTGATGGCGCTGATGGTCGGTGCCATGACGATCCAGGGCATCATTCCAGGCCCGCAGGTCATGACCGGCAACCCCTCGCTGTTCTGGGGCATGATCGCGTCCATGTGGATCGGCAACCTGATGCTTCTGATCATCAACCTGCCGCTGGTGGGCCTCTGGGTGAAGCTGCTGCAGGTTCCCTATCGCCTGCTGTTTCCGGCCATCCTGGTGTTCTGCTGCATCGGCATCTATTCGATCAATGCGCAGGTCACTGATGTTCTCTTCATCGGCCTGTTCGGCCTTGCCGGTTTCATTCTCATCCGCTGTGGTTTCGAGCCTGCGCCCATGCTGCTCGGCTTTGTTCTCGGTAAGCTGATGGAGGAAAACCTGCGGCGCGCCCTCATCCTGTCACGCGGGTCGCTGACGACCTTCGTGACCGAACCGATCAGCGCCGGTCTGCTTGCGGTCTCCTTCATCCTGCTTGCCGTGGCGATTGTCCCGAACATCCGAAGGGGCCGAGAAGAGGTGTTTGCGGAATAGGTCCAGCCCGATCGAAACTCGGGAATCTGGAGCCCCCCGTGGCCGTACCGTTCACGGCCGCCCGCAGGGGGCTCCTTTACATCCTGCCCCTGGAGGCGAGGGTCAGGATGCGGGGACGAGGCCAACCTTTGTGATGCCTGCAAGCGCTGCGATCTCGTCATTGTCACCGATATCGCCGGAAATGCCGATGGCGCCGAGCACTTGGCCATCGGCATTGAGGATCAGGACGCCGCCCGGCGAGGGAACCATCCGTCCGCCGCTGATCGAGGTCAGCGTGGTGATGAAAGTGGGGTTCTTGCCCGCCCGCTGGCTGAGTTCGCGCGAACCAAAACCCATGCCGAGCGAGCCCCAGGCCTTGCCGAAGGCGATGTCGAAGCGGACGATGCCGGCTCCATCCTCCCGCTTGTAGGCAATGAGGTGACCGCCGGCATCCAGCACCGCGACGGCCAGGGGTGCAAAGCTGCGCCTGCGCGCCTCGGCCAGCGCTTCGTCGATGATTTCAGTGGCAACGGCAAGCGTGAGCATACGGGAAAACCTTCCTTTTGGGACTTTGTTCAGACGAACATGGAGAGCATGCCAAGGGGCGTCGGAGGGCGAGGGATGGAGAAGGAGACGCTGTTCCATTCGGTCGCCTTTGGCCGATCGAGGCAGCATGTCAGCCACGCGTTGAGATTTGGAAGCGCTGTAAGGTCAATGCCGGCGATCGGCACGAGCGTCATGACGGATGCGATGTTGAGGTCTGCCACCGTGAAGCGTCCACCAACAAGGAAAGGCTGCTTCGCAAGATGCTTGTCCAGCACCGTCCACGGGCGGCTGAGCTTTGCCAGTGCCATGTCCCGCTCTTCGCTCGAGCGCTTGTCGGCCGCAAAAAGCGCCTCGTTGGCAGCCGCCAGAAGCAGCGGCTTTTCCACCTCGTTTTCGACCCAGAGCGACCACTGGATCATCAAGGCCTCTTCCCGCAGGTCGGCAGGGCCCAAGGGGCCGCCATGCTTTCTTGCCAGATAGAGATTGATGGCAAGGGATTCGAACAGCAGGAAACCGTCGTCATCGAGGACAGGCACCCGACCGTTCGGGTTGAGCGCCAGGAATTCTGCCGCGCGCGTGCTGCCATCCTGGAAATTGGTGGGTTCGTGCTGAAACGGCACGTCGAGTTCCCGCAGCATCCAGGCGCAACGGTTTGCCCGCGAATGCAGCGAGCCGTAAAGTGTGATCATCTTATCCTCCCGATCATCCGAAGGCCCCGGCACGCGGTTGGCATGCCGGGGCGGTTTTTACAGTTTTCAGAAACCACGGTCGGAGCCGAGGGCGCTGCCCGGCACCCAGATGCCATGGAAACCTTCGTGGACGCGGCTCGGGAATTTCAGGATCGCGACCGGCCCTTGCGCAATGTTGCGGGCATCGAGAATGACAAGGTCGGTGCGGTTTTCGGCACGGCGGCCAACCATGGTCATCAGCCAGCCGTCGCCCTCTTCCGCATCGGGGCTGCGGGGCACGAAACAAGGCTCTTCCGGCGAGGCATCCGGACCCGCATAGAACAGGTCGATCTTGCCGGTCTCTTCATCGAAATGACCGAGGCAGGTGAAGGGAGGGCCTTTCGGGCCGGGCGGCAGCATCGGCCAGCGCGCCGGATGGTTGGTGCCGAACCAGAAGTGACGGGTGCGGCGCATGGAAAAGCGCGGATCGACCACCGGCATCTCGCCGATATGGTTGATGAAACGCTCAACCGTCACATCGCCGCTGCGCGTCGAGAGATCGACGATCCAGCGTTCCCCGAACGGCGGAAGTTCATGCGCATCGGGGTTATGGATATCCGGAAACTGGCTGAGCCAGCCGGATTCATTGACGAAATGATCGAGCACCAGCCGGTTGCCATCATCCCAGGCATTGAAGGTATGCGTCTGCATGGCGATCTTGGGCGCCGTGTACCAGCGGAGGGCGGAGACACCCTCCTTGCGCGGGATAACCGCGATATAGGTGTCCTTGTGACTGTCCCAGTGCCAGTAGGATTCGCCCTTTTTCACCCGGTCCCATTCGCACACCATGGGGCAGATGACGAAGGCGATGAAATTGCGCGACACGAGGAAGTCGTGGACCATCGAGCAATAGGGCGCCTTGAAGCGTTCGGTGCGGGTGAACTGGCCTTCCCGGTCGATGGTGTAGACTTCGATCTCGTCGCTGGCCACACCCTCGCAATTATAGGCAAAAGCCACGCATTCGCCGGTCAGCGGATCGACCTTCGGATGCGCGGTGAAGGTGCGGCTTTTCAGCTGGCCACCGAAATCCACTTCGCCACGCGTTGAAAGATCGTTGGGGTCGAGTTCGTAGGGGCGGCCGGATTCTTTCAGCGCATAAAGCTTGCCGTGGTGCCAGAGCACGGAGGTATTGGCCGTGTTGGCATCTTCGCCGGCAACTTCCGGACTATTGGTGAAAGGGTTGCGATAGGTGCCGAACATTGCGCGCCGGGCCGACCGCTCCAGTTGGAACTTGCGGGTGCGCACGTAACGCATGGTGAGGTCGGCGTGACCGTTCTGGATGCGAACGGAATGCACCATGCCGTCGCCGTTGAGGAAGATGTCCTTGCCGTGCAGCGGCGGGTAGGCATGGTCGGCGCTGTTGCGGATATACATGCCCTCGAGTTCCGGCGGGATGCGGCCGATCACTTCGAGATCATGCACCTCGCCCTCGATGCGCACCGGCGCGGCATAACCGTTGAAGACGACGTCGTCGGGAAACTGAAGGCCCGGGGGCAGATTGACGTGCTGGTTCATGATGATCTCCTTTGTGTTGTCTGGGAGCTGAATGTCACGCGGTGGCGAGAGCGGTTGTCTCGGGCGCGCGGGCAAGTTCCCTGCGCACCAGCAGCATGGCGAGGACGGCGACCGTGGCGAAGACTGCTGTCGACCAGCCAAGGCCGTGGTAACCGATGGTGGAGGCGATGAGGCCGCCAAGCGCCGGGCCAATGGCCGAGCCGAACATCATCATGGCAGGCGTGGCGGCAACGGCCCGACCGGTGGTGTCGACCCGGGCGAGAAGCCCGAAGAGGAACGTGTGCGTAAAGATGACGAGCGACACATAGAACACCGCCGGCACCGCATAAGAGGCAAAGCTTGACGAGCCTGTCAGGGTCAGAGCGAGGCCTGCCTGCAGGATGGGGCCGGCGATGCCGACGGCAATCGGCGACAGTCGCTTTTGCAGGAGTGCGGCAAGAAGCCCGGGCGCCAGGTTGACGAAGCCCATCACGACGAGGATCAGCTGCACCTTGTCGAGGCCAAAATCCCTGACGACGCCGATGCGCTCGACGAAGGAAAAAACGGTTGCCTGGTTGAGCGCCAGACAGACGATGACCACGATCGTCAGCCAGGCGGCCCGGGGCATGGGGGCATGCGCCTGGCCTGCCGCCTGCCGTGCGGTTTCGCGGGGGTCGGTCCGGCTTGCGGGGAAGCACATCAGCGCAACAAGGC
The DNA here is from genome assembly GCA_027483885.1 of Rhizobiaceae bacterium. Lineage (GTDB taxonomy): Bacteria > Pseudomonadota > Alphaproteobacteria > Rhizobiales > Rhizobiaceae > Neorhizobium. The sequence goes on along the minus strand of JAIXTO010000160.1, from coordinate 3,944 downwards.
TTGCAAGCGCCATCGTGGCGGCCATGGCCCAAAACAGCAGCTGGCCGCCGAACTGCGCAATGAGAGCCGGCACGGTTGCAAACATGACAATGGCCAGCGCGCCCATGGCGATGTTGACGATACCGAACAGCCGGTGCGGGTTTGCCGTGCGGCCGATCGCGCCATGCGTGACCGATAACGCCGCTCCGGCGCCCAGACCTGCCACGGCATGAAGAAGAATGAAGGGATAGACGCTGCCGGCGGGCGCGTGGAGAAGAGAGCACGTGAAAAATGCGCAGGCCGAGATTGCAAACCCGCCAGCCACGAAGGCGCGATGTGGCAGGCGGTTGAACATCGGTGCAAAGATGACGCTTGCCGCGACGACTGCCGCAAGGAATGTGGTCACCACCACGCCTGCCTGCGGCGCGGTCAGCCCGTAGAAATTCATCAGGGCGCCGATCCAGAGCGGCAGGGCCGCAAGGTCGATCATCCCTGCCATGTGGCAGATGCTCAGGGTGACTGAGCTGCTTGTCGTGTTCGGTCTTGTCATTGATACCTCCCGTTATCCCATCGTGCCCATGCCGGATCGCGTCTTCTTGTCACGCAATCCGGCAGCACCTGTCCCGCCCGGCTTCTCCTCCCGCCGGTCGCGGACAGACACAAAGTTAGCCTTTGTCAAATAAGCGAGGAAACAGATTGTATTTGTGATTGGCATCGATAGCATCGATACCTGGAGGATGGGCGTTATGCGGCTCGATCGATTTGACCTGAACCTTCTTGTGGTGCTCGATGTCCTCCTGGAAGAGCGGAATGTGACGCGGGCCAGCGAGCGTCTGCATATCGGGCAATCGGCAACGAGCGCGGCTCTGGCGCGGCTGCGGGATTATTTCGGCGACAGTCTTCTGGTGCAGGTGGGGCGGCGGATGGAGCTGACGCCCCTGGCGCAAGGACTTGTCGGGCCGGTGCGGGATGCGCTTATGCGCGCGCGCTCGGCGATTGCCATTCGTCCTGTCTTTGAACCGTCTGCCATCGCGCGCAACTTTTCGGTTGCCGCCTCGGATTATATGCTTGATGTGCTGCTGGCCGAGGTTGTCAGGGATCTGGCATCCACGGCACCGGGGTTGCGTCTCGATATCCGCCGGACGCCGATTGATGTCCTCGAAGCCTTCGAGCGAGGCTCGATCGACCTCCTCATCATTCCCGAACAATATGCAAGCCGGCTTCAACATCCGCAGATGGTGGTGTTGCGCGACGAACATGTCTGCATGATGTGTGCCAAGGCATCTGCCTCGATGCACGAGCTGACGATGGATCAATACCTGGACCGTGGCCATATCTCGATCCGGCTCGGTAACGAGGCAAGCCTCGCCTTCGAGGAGTGGTTCCTGCCCCGCTATGGCCGCCAGCGCCGGGTCGAATGCACCATCGACCAGTTCAGTGTCGCGCCGCTTCTTGTCGTCGGCACGCAAAGGATCGTGACGATGCATCGGCGCATGGCTGAAGAGATGGCGCGGCGTTTCCCCGTCAAGCTGTTTGCCGCACCCTTTGACATGCAGCCGCTGACGGAAGTGATGGTGTGGCCCCGTTATCTGGATGAGGACCCCGCGCACCGATGGTTACGGTCGGGGATATCCTCAAGGGCCCTCCTTTGAACCGGACGAGATCTTGGGCAAGTGCAAACGATTTGGTTCAACTGCCGGGGACGCGCGGTCTCCTGCGCAACCTTTGATGATCTCGCCGTTCTTCTAGCTTGTCCGCGGCATGGAGCCGCAACGGCGGATTGCCCCCTGACATCACGCGCGCTCCCGGCTGAGAAGCCAGACAAGATAGATGCCGCCGAGAAGCCCTGTGGTGAGCCCGATGGGCAGGTAAAGCTGGAACGGCATAGTCTGCGTCAGATAATCTGCGCCCAGCAGAAGCACCATGCCGCTCAGCGCATTGACCGACCAGTGGATGCTGGCCGGCGGTCTTTGTTACCGGCACGACACGATCCAGAGAGACGGCAAGTCAATACGGCTTCAAAATGCGCAAAAGCCGCGTGTATGCGTCTTCTCGGACACTCCCCTGATCCGGCGGCATCTGTCCGATCTCCTCCAGCCTTGTCGGTCGCTGCACGCCATTACAAAACTTTACGTTGGGCTGACACTGCTTAACGAAGGGGGGGCTAACTAATGTGGCGAACGAACAGATAGGTCGCATGGTGTCCTTTCCAGCCCAAAAGTCTCGGGTGCGCATGGCGGCAGCAGGGATTGCCGTCATCGCAGCGCTTGCAGGATGCGCCGATACGACGCGGCAAAGTTATACCAGTGCTGAAGCAGCCGTTGCGGTGGTGCCGGGATTTTCCTCTCTGCGCATGTATCTTGATGCGCCGATGCTGCCAAAGAACGTGAATTCCTGGACGCCTCTGACGACGGGACCGGAGAAGAATTTTCTTGTCATATCCGGCGGAGGGGCGGGCGGCGCATTTGGCGTCGGGGTTCTGTCCTCCTGGACGAAGAAGGGCACGCGCCCTTCCTTCGACATGGTGACGGGCGTCAGCACCGGGGCGCTCATTGCGCCCTTTGCTTTCCTCGGACCCCAGTACGATGACCGGCTCGTCGCCCTCTATACCAGCGGCGTTGCACGCTCGCTGATGCAATTGCGGCCCCTGCCGGCGGGGCTGCTCGGCCAAAGCATGGCCAGGGCCGAACCGCTGCGACACATGGTCGAGGAGAATGTAACCCCGGCAATGCTGGCAGCGATCGCGGCCGAACACCGGAAAGGTCGTCGTTTGCTCGTCCTGACGACGAACCTTGATTCCCAGCGCGCCGTGGTCTGGAACATGGGGGCAATCGCCGATAGCGGCAGACCGGATGCGCTGCGGCTTTTTCGCAGCGTCCTGATCGCGTCCGCCAGCATTCCCGGGGTCTATCCTGCCGTCATGATCGACGCGGAGGCGAACGGCAAACCGATCAAGGAAATGCACTCTGACGGCGGAACCGCGTCTCAGTTTCTTGCCGTGCCGGATAGTCTGATGATCAGTGGGGCAATGCCTGCCAAGATCCCGACGGGTCCAGGTTCCCACATCTATGTGATCATCAACAATGCCCTCATTCCGGAATTCGCGATGATGCAGGACAGAACGCTGTCGGTCATCTCGCGTGCCTATGCGACGCTGGTGAAGTCGCAGACGCGCAGCGCCCTTCAGGCACTCTATGGATTTTCACAGCGGACCCATACGGCATTTCACGTCGCCGCCATCGATGCCGTTGTTCCCTACGACACGAGCGATCCCTTCGGCACCGACTATATGAGGGCGGTGTTCAATCTCGGAGCTGCCGAGATGGAGGCTGGCAGCGCCTGGAAAACCCGTCCCATGTTTTCAGGGCCGGCCTTGGACGCCACGCAAACCGCGGTGGCCAGGATGCCGGAGCCGGGAAAGACCGAATGAATGAGATGAGCGTGCCCGAAAGTCAGCCGAAACGGTTGGCAGCAAGCGCCCCTGCGATGCCGGCAAATCCTGATCGCGATTGCCAATAGGCGTGAGAGGCTGGAAGATGACGCTGGCGATGAATGACACGGCTCCGACGCCCACAGGTAAAACCATGACGAAAGTGCTTCTGATAGACGACGACCGGGAGCTGACCGGACTGCTTGTGGAATACCTTGAGGAAGAAGGGTTCGAGGCGAAGGCCGTCGACGATCCCCGGGTGGGCCTTGTCGAGGCGACGTCGAATTTTTACGAAATTGTCGTGCTTGACGTCATGATGCCACGCCTCAACGGCGTGGACGTGCTGCAAAGGATCCGCAAGACAAGCGACATCCCCGTTCTCATGCTGTCTGCGCGCGGCGAGAACATCGACCGGATCATGGGGCTGAACCTCGGCGCCGATGACTATGTGGCCAAGCCCTGCACGCCGGCCGAGATTGTCGCCAGACTGCGCGCAATCCTGCGCCGCTTCAACAGAAGCAGTGACGCCGATGCG
>JAIXTO010000158.1 GCA_027483885.1 Rhizobiaceae bacterium | reverse complement strand
GATCGGGAAGCGGGGGCACAATTACAAATTGTTCTCTCATCGCCAAAGCATTCAAGAGGTCCGCCTGACATGACGACATCCTATTATTCTACCGGCACGGTGACTGTTACGAATGGCAGCACAGCAATCACCGGAACTGGCACCGCATGGCAGACCGCGCTGATTACCGGGGGCAACGTGTTTGTGCAGGCAATTGGGAACCCCATGCCAATTGCCGCAGTGGTGGATGACACGCATATCACTTCTGAACTGCAATGGACTGGCGCAACCGGGACATACAGTTACCGCATCCAGCGGGACACAGCTTACCTGAAGACGCTGGATGCGAACAGCGCGGCGCTGGCGTCCTATCTTTCGCACCTGGCTGTCGGTGACTTCTATGGCCCGGCCAATATCCTCGGGACGGTATCGCAATCGGCGGGCGTGCCGACCGGCGCGGTGATCGAGCAAGGCAGCAATGCAAACGGTCGCTACGTGAAATATGCCGATGGCACGATGATGTGCTGGCACACCAGCACGACCTTGAACACAGCATCGACAGTCCTTGGTGCTCTGTTTGTCGGCACTTTGGTTACTCTGACATTCCCGGTTGCTTTTTCGTCGGTTCCGGTGGTGCTCCCAACAGCAGCCAGAAGCTCGTCAACATCGGGCGCAGTGTGGGCGTATTTAGCAAACACGACGCCAACAACCACACAAGTCTCATTAAATATCCTATCGAGCGGAACAGGCGGGACCGCGTATCCGGCTTACATCGCGATCGGTCGCTGGTTCTAAACCGCCCGGACACGTCAAAACCTGACCTGCATTATACTGGAGAGACACCATGACTGTGCCCGTGACGGCGCAACACTTGCGCTTGGCTGCAAGTTCTAAATTGAATGAAGCGAATGCGGCCAGTGTGCTTGTCGCGCTGGAGCGTCGGGGCGCAGAGACGGGCCTTCTGCGCCCGCACAGGCTGGTGCATTACTTGGCGCAGCTGATGCATGAAAGCGGCGACTTTCGCCATGACCACGAGATCTGGGGGCCGACGCCGGCACAGAAGCGATATGACACGCGCACGGATCTCGGCAACACGCCCGGCGTCGATGGCGATGGATTCCTCTATCGCGGGCGAACCGGCATCCAGGTGACGGGAAAGGACAATTACCGCGCGTTTCGCGACTGGTGCGCGGTGCAGGGTCTTTCGCCGCCGGATTTTCTGGCAGATCCCGACGCGATCAATTCCGATCCCTGGGAGGGGCTGGCGCCGATCTGGTATTGGGACACGCGCGGGCTCAACAAATGGGCCGATCAGAACGATATCGAGACAATCACCAAACGGATCAACGGCGGAAAGAACGGCCTTGCGGATCGGATTGACCGCTATGGCCGGCTGGCGCTGGTGGTGTGCGGTTATGCGCCGGATGCGGATGGCGCCCGCAAATTCCAGCGCGATCATCGTCTCGATGTTGATGGGGATACCGGACCGAAAACGCGCGCGGCCCTGCATACGGCGCTTGTTGCTATGTCCGGCGCTGGAGAACGACAGGCAGAAGCACCAGGCGCCGTTCGGGCAGCGCCTGTGGTGGTAGAAACTGCTGTTGCGGTCGATAAACCCGTTGTGCCTGCCAGCCTCGACCAGCAGGTAAAGCGCAAGTTCAACCTGTTTGGCTGGCTTGGCGGCGGCGGATCGGGCGCGGCCTTGAGCCTTGCCGGAGTTTTCGGTGCGGATTGGAGGGCCATCCTGGCAATTGGCGCTCTTGTTCTGATTGCTGCCATCGGCGCTTTGCTGCTGCGCAATGTCATCCTGGGGGCCGTGCGCGATATCCGCGCGGCAATCGAGGGCTGATGCCATGGCGACACTGCGTCTTTGGGCGCTTCCGGCGCTGCTCATCATTTTCGCTGTCATCATCGGCCTGATCTACCGGGCCGGCGGCGATGCCGCACTTTCATCCATCACCAAACAGGATCTGGAGGCCGGAAATGCTTCGGACGATGACCGCGCTCGCTTTGACGATTGCGCTTTCGGGATGTGGGACTTCGGCGCCGGCCAGTGTCGCGGGCCTGCGCCGGGTGGTGGGGACTGATCTCATTGGCGCGCGGGGCGCAACGCCCGCCGACCAGCGCAGCATTGACCGCACAGTGGTTGGGATCTGCGCCGCCGACATATGGACGCGGGCCGAATGCGCCCGCCACGGCAACTGAATTTTCACACATGACACAGCCGAGAGGGACTTCCAATGGCCGACGCTTACGCCAGTTTTTCCACCACGCCAGACTCGCTGGGCACAATCGGCGCCATCGTGACGCCGGGAGATACCGATCTTCCCGGATCGGTAAAGGGGGTTACGTGCCTCACGGCCGGAAATATCACGGTGGTACCCTATGGCAACGACAATGCGGTGACGCTGTCCTACGTGGATGTTCCGGCAGGATTTATCCCGCCCTACCGGGTGCGGCGCGTGACAGCGGCGACGGCCACCGTTGCGACCATCGAGGGCTGACGCCATGGCGCTGAAACTTTCATCGCAGGTTGGCCTGCGGATGGGCGTGCAGGCCAGCGGGTACGCCCCCGTGAAGGGTGGATCTTCAGAGCCTCCCGTGCCGCCTGATGGCTTTGTGCTGCTGACGGGTAGTGACGGAGCATACCTGATTGGCGCTGATGGCGCGTATTTGTACGGAAGGGCCGCATAATGGTGACGAGACAGATTAACGTCGGAGATATCACCGATGCCACAGGCCGCTCGCTGGACGGCGAGGCTGAAGCATGGGGTACGCCGGCTAACATGATCAACTGGCTTGCAGCGCTGGGCGAACTCAATATTCGCGACCTTGGCAGCAACAGCCTCACAGCGTTCTATTTGCCGCGCACCATGACCCTTTCGCAGTCGGGGACCACGGTGACGGCAACCGGTGGCCCCGTTTTTGAAAAAGGTGATGAAGGCCGCCTCATCATCTTCGCTGACGGCAATGAGGCGCTGATCCGCACCGTTCCCGTGCTCGACCCGACCACGTCCACGACCTGCACCGTTGACCGCGCGCAGACGATTTCGTCGCAGTCGGCGCGTGTGCAGGCAAAGGGGCCTTGCCTCATTATGCAGGGCGACAGCATCAGTTATGAGCAGATCATGCGGCTGGTCAAGCTGATGTTCCGTGCCTATGGGTTCGGCGGCTATGTGCTTTCGCCGCTTGGCGACACAACGGTTTTTCGCATCAGCAGTGTGACCTATTCCGGTGGAGCCAGCGCACTTGCTGACGGTTCTTCCACCGTCTTCCCGCAGGGCAGTTACTTCAATGTGCCATCTGGTGGCGTGGCAACCTTCGGGCTTGGCTCGTCATTGTTTGGGGCCGGTTTGGAGCAAACCCCAGCTTTCGACATGTTCCCGGAGGATATCCAGACGGATACCGCGCTTCTGATCTGGGAGCGTGCGGCTGGAGCATTCACCGTTGAACGTCGGCGCGTCGGTGACAAGAATTGGGAAGCCGTCGCCACGGTTGCGGATGCCTCCACCGGCGCTACGGTTTTCGGGCGCGCTCGTTACAAGCATGCGCTTGGCAACTGGGAATATCGCGTCACCGGGACTTCCGGCACGGTGAAATTCGTCGGCTGCATGCTGTGCAATCGCACGACCCCCGGCCTGACAGTTTGGCCGTGGAACCAGGGCGGATCCATCGTCACCACTGCCAATACCATGCCGTCAGCAACGTTGACGGAGTTGGTGGAACTGATCAACCCGGATTTGCGCACATACCTCTATGCGGATTACGGCCAGATCACGGATGCGGGCGGTACCATGGAAGCGGCGCTTGCCGCCACATCAGCCCTGTGGGATGCAGCGGCCCCGCGCACCGACACGCTGTGGATGGGCATTTGGGACGGTACTGGTGGCGATCTCGTCAAGCAGAAAGCAGACCGTGACGCGGTGCGACTTCATGCGCGCACCCGTGGTGATTGTTATGTCGGGTTCGAAGGCCTCGGCACCTATGTCAAGCAGAATGGCCTCGGCACGCTGCGGGATGCCGTCCACCAGACGCGCAAGGGGCGTGGCGTCACGGCTGCGTTCATCGAGCGCGTTGCCAATTTCCTCTGCCACCCTCTCGTGCAGGAGGCGCGCAACGTCAATGCGTTGCAGGGTCGGTTTGCACGTGTCTTTGCGCGTGGCCGGGACTTGCTCGTTGACGGCCGGAAGGGCCGGGCGCACGCCAGCCTGAAAGACCGTGGCGCGAAATGGTTGCAGGGCACCTGCCAGCTTGTCGGCGCATCTCTTGGTGCTGCCGTCGGCACGTCCGAAATCACGATGGCGCTCAAGATGACCATGCCCGCGACGGGCTCGGCGGATCTGTTGCAACTTGCATCACTTTCTGCATCCGGCAATGCGGCCGGGCGTCTGAAGGTTCAGTATGTCTCCGGCACTATCCGCGTGGCCTTGCGCAATGCGGCAAATACTGGTGATTATGAATATTCGATCACCAACATCGGCCCGCGCTATGCAGGCCAGACCGGCTGGCTTTACATCCGCAGCAACCGGACGCGAGACACCTGGGAATGCTGGTTTGACACGGAATACGCGCCAACAGCTGGCGTCCAGGTTGTCGAGCAGACGAACAACTCCTCTGAACGTCTCGACAGCAGTTGGGCGGGTCTTGGCACGAATGTCGTCATCGGGCAGGGCAGCTCTCTGGCGGTTCCGATCTATGGCGCCATGGTCTGGCGTTCGGCGCTGACGGATGCTGAAATCCTCGAAAACACTCTGGCTGATCGGTTCACCACGACCGTGCCTGACTTCTTCTGGGACTTTTCCGAGCAGGTCGGTCGCGTTGTGGTCGACCGCACGGGCAACAAACGCCACGGGCTTTTTCAGTTGTCCGGAACAAGCCAATACAACATTGGCACCGGCCCGACATGGCTTGGTGGCGGCACCAGGCGCGCGCTTGCACCGGCATTCAGCCCATCCGCGCAAAATACTGTGCAGGCCATCGCGAATGAGGAAATTGTCAGTGACCGTGGGTCGCTCCAGACTATCACGCTGCCTGCTGCCCCCGAATTGGGCGACCGTCTGCGGATCGTTGGCAAGGGCAACGGCAAGTGGGCAATTGCGCAGCCTGCCGGGCACCAGATCCTGGAAGGTGCTGGTGGAACCGTTGGCACCAATGCGACGACAGCCGGAACGGGCGGCACACTCACCGCTGCCAACCGATACGACATGATCGAGCTGGAATGCATCACCGCTGACAGCGTGACGCCAAGCTACATCTGGTCGGTGATATCGCGCAGCCCGACAGCGATGGTGTTTGTCTGACGCCACCGCCCCATCATCGTGTGTACGTGTCGGCAGGCGTTAGACGCGTTCGCAAAATGCAAAAAACCCCGCTCTTGGGCGGGGTTTTGATAATTCGACTGGCGGAAATCAAGCGGCGATTTTTTTGACTTCAGACGCGCGCGCAGCAGACATGAACAAAGACGTGCGCTTCAACGTATCAACCCCAACTTCATCGATAGCCTGCTTAACCGCCCTGATTATAGCATCCTGCATTTTGGTCGTTTCCTTCATCGGATCTCCTATTCCTCCCGTGGATATCCTGAGTAGCGGACTACTCCTACCTTACTCAAACTACCCTGTGAACCCTAATGTTCCGTTATCTGAGCGTGATATAAAGCCAAGCACCCCGCGCGACAACCTCTTCGAAGTACTCCGTATCATGCAGGCCTTTCCCCAGCACAGAGAAAAACTGAACGTCAGCTGGACTGCGAAGATGGAACTTGATAAATTTGCTGTTCATCTCTTCGTCATTTATTGCCAGCAAAAAGACATGCTTCAGCAGAGAAGCGAGCACGTCTCCGTATGCTGATGTTGGCATATCCTTTAGGTCAATGTCTGGGCACAGGGTCATGAACCGTACGCGCAGTACCGGTGTCGGATACCCCGGTAGGCCTGCCTTGTTGATTTGGCACATGGCATGGTGCTTGCCTTGATTTCTCAGAGCAAATACGCCGGCCCGCCGATTTTCTTTTTCGATAATGTCGCGCACGGCTGCAAGTGTAGCTTCAGCGTAAGCGTCATAATCTTCGTCAAGATCAGAACACTGGCTGCGCCAGTCTGCCTCAAAATCTTGCCATGTTCCGGTTTCTGTCAGTAGGCGAATGAATTCTGAATCTTGCATTTTGTGACCTGATTAAATTTCCCGACTTGCGCCAAGCTTGCGTTGGTGTTGCTACCTTACAGCATGGCTGCTATGCAAAATCAACGAAAGTAAAGCTACTTATAGTTTAGGCCTGCTGCCCCTGCAGCCAATAGAGCTACAGGGGCGAGAGGTTAAATTTCGCAGAAGGCGTCCATCGCGAACCTGTCGGCCACGATGCGGCCGGCATTGGCGCGCGGGTGTACATAGGTTTCCAGAAACACCGACGAGCTGCGCCAGTCGCCGGCCGCCATGGCGGTGCGCACGTCCATGCCCAATTCGATTGCCCGGGTGGCGAACGTGTGCCGGCCGCAGGTGTGTGGTGGTTTGTGCGGTATGCCAGCGCGCTCGCAGACGGCCCTGATGCGTTCGTTGACGCTGTGGCGGCTCGTGTAGCGGAAAACCCGTTCGTGCGCTCTGGCGGTGCCTCTGAGGTCGCGCAGGCGTCCGGCGAGTTCGTCGGTGAGGTAGCGCATGGAGTTGTTCGATGTTTTCGTTTTGAGGAGGAGGGCGGTGCGTGCCGTCAGATCTACCTCTGACCAGCACAAGGCCACCGCCTCGCTGATGCGGGCGCCGGTCTGCGCCATGAACAGTACGATTGCGGATAGGTGCTGCAGACCGTCCTTGTCCGCCTGGCGTGCGAATGTGTGCAGCCAGACGGGCGATGCCGGCTTAGGCCGGTTGGGCCGCTCCGCGCGAAATCGCTTGACGCGGATGAGCGGGCACCAGCCGCGTTCATAGCCATGCATGACCACGGCACGGGCCGGCGTGATGGCCTGCCGGTTGCGTGTGGCGTTGCTGTGGACTGGATAGATGGCTTCTGCCATGGCCTTGATGTCAAACGGATAGATCGAGGCCAGCGCGCGGCCGTCGAAGTGGGTGAGAATAGGCGCGAGATAACGTGCCTCGCCACCGCTTGCGAGGTAACTTTGCGCCGCCTGGCCGAACGTGACCGGCTGCAAACTTGCGTGGGAATTTCTGTCATCATTGTTGATGACGTAACGATTGCTCGATACATCTGAATAAGCCATCTGACACCTTTCGCGTGTTGGGCTGGTTAGAGCCTGCCGGCTGCTCGAACAGCTGGTGGGCTCGCTCAATCTATGCGCGCGATGCCATTCCTGAAAGCCGCAATGCTGGCGAGTTGGAATAAGGGTTAACACCCGCCGCGCTGCCGCACCTTTCCGATCTTCCTCACCAACCGAAAAGGATGACCCATGCCCACGCAAGCGGAAAAGCTGGCGGCCGTCGAGGCTGCCGTGAAAACCCTGGCCGAGATCGAAGCCGGACAGGAGGCAATGCAGGCGCAATTCGATGTCCTGAACGGCCAGATTGCCGAGTGCTACCGGCTGGATATCGGGTCTCAGGCGCAGTTCGTCAAGATCAAAAGCGGCTTCACGTCGGCCAAGGGTGACATCGCCAATGCGCTCGGCAAGACCATTGCGGCGCATGAGATCTGCACGGCGGCAGCCAAGAAAGCCGGTTGCGACGTGGTGCTGCCCGGCGCCTATGCGGCAACCGGTGGCGAGGCGGCACGCGACGGAGGGCGGTTCTAATGCAGTGGTATCACTACACGCTTCTGGCGCTGGCAATTTTTGCCGGCGTTTCGTCCTGGCATGTTCCGCGTGCTGGGCTTTGGCTTGGTCTGTTGGCAGGCTCTTTTGTGTCATCGGTGATATGGCACAGGCTTGAGCTGCCCGGCGCACTGGTGTTCGGGGCTGTCACGAACTTTGTGATCTGCGGGGTAGTGTCCTGGCAAAGACAGAAAACAGAGTTGGCTGGCTGGGAAATGGGTTATTGGAACGCAATCATCTTTATGATTGTGATCGATTTCCTCTACGCAATGGGATACATCGCGAGCCATTCCGTTTTTGCCAAGACCCTTGAATTTGTCAATGCCGCCATATTGCTGATCATCGCATCACCAGGCGCGGTTCAATGGGTGAAGCGCAATGGATATTTCAGCTCTGATAATAGCCGTGCTGCTGATCTGTGCAATCGGGTTGTACTCGCGCACAGGCCGCGTCACGCGCGATGGTGGAAGGAGCCGTAATGCAGATGGCAGAGCTGATCGCCGGCCTCCTGATTAAATCCATCGGCGCTGTCTCAGGTGCTATTCTTGCGCTGCTGCGGTTCCCGCCAAAAAATAGAGGGGAAGCCTATCGGCGGGCGGTCTCCTCGATCATTGCCGGTCTTATCGCTGGATCGGTTGTGGCGGGAAAGCTCGGGCTTGGACCGGATCCGGAGGCAACGCTTTTCTCGGCGGCGCTGACGGCTTTTGTCAGCTGGCCAATCCTTGGCGTGCTGGAAAAGCTGGCAAGGCGACGGCTTTCCGAAGACTGATGACGCGCAAAGATATTGGCCCGCCATGCGTTGGAAATCGCATGGCGGGCCTTTTTGCGTTTACGATGCGCCATCCCCGCCCACCAGATAGCCGAACATGAGCCTGGCTTGCTTGGCCTCGCAGGCCTTGCACTTCATTCTGGCCTCAATGTCGCTGATCTGGCTATGCTGTAGCCTCTCGGGGATTTGGGCGCGTTCGATCTCCCGCACCACGCCGCACGCAAGGCACTCGATGACAGCCATGTTATTGTGCGGGATAGTGTTCAAGTTGGGGTCACGCCACTCGATAGGCACAAAGCGGCGTTGGCCAAGAAGGCTGTAAACCTTGGGCATGGGCTCTCCTTTCGGAGACCGGCCGCATTCGGTCTGGTGTGTGTTTGCCCGCCGCAATCGGGAGCGGATTGATGCCACTCACGCATTATCGCGTCAAGGTGTATCAGTTTCCTGCGGAAACAGTGGTTTTTGACGGTGATTCTTTTGTTTCACCTATGTGGTAAATGTCTGAATTCGCTTTTTTCACGAAGAACGGGCGAGGCCTCCAACCTTTTCAAAACGTTCGTTCACGGCTGAACCGGTGCAACACCGGATCGCGGTTGTGTCTGCACGGCCTTAGCCTGCGGCTTACGTCACGAGGTTTTGGCCATCGGGCAAGGTGCGCACCGCCGTTGGCTGAAGCAGCGCCATAGGCCTGTGGCGATGCCCCTTTCTGCCAGGAGCGATACTTCTCGAATTCTTGAAAAAGGCCGCCTGATGCTGAGCAACAGGCGGCATTCTCGGATTTTAGCAGTCGGGGCTGCCGGTCACGCCATGCCGGCGGGATCGCCGATCGGCATCAGTGCCGGCTCCAGCGTCGGATCGTTGGGGTTCTTGTTGTCTCCCGGATCCTGCGCTGGCGTCAGCGGCGGTTTTTCCTGGGTCCGGTCGGGCACGCCTGGAACCGGGGTCGGGCCGCGCGGGCCTTCGGCGGGATCGGGATTGGGCAGGTTGGTTGGCATGGTTGTCTCCCTTTCTGAATGTCTTCTCTGGAGAGCCAACGAGGCGGTCCGAGGAATGTTCCGTGGTTTTAGGGACGCGCGGCATGCTTTTTGGCGGGCGTCTCGCACAGCCGGTCTTGAAAGCCGACCCGGCCCCCAGTAATGAGAAGGCCACACAAACGTTTTCACGAGCGCTTTCACGGGGCGAACGACAATGATGGATTTCGAAGCAGCACGTATCAAGATGGTCGACAATCAGGTGCGCACCACCGATGTCACCTCCCATTCCGTGCTGCGGGCCTTTCTGACGGTGCCGCGCGAGGCTTTCGTGCCGGAGAAGCTGAAGGCGCTCGCCTATATCGACAATGATATCGAAGTGGCGCCCGGCCGCTATCTCATGGAGGCGTCGCCTCTCGCCAAGCTTCTGCAGCTGGCGGCCGTGACCAAGGAAGACGTGGTTCTGGAAATTGGCTGCGGCACGGGCTATGCGACGGCACTTCTGTCGCAGGTCGCCAGCGCCGTTGTTGCGGTGGAAAGCGATGCTGGCCTTGCGACCAAGGCCACGGAAACGCTGTCCACGCTCGGCTGTGACAATGCCGTCGTCGTCACCGGCGACATGGAAGCCGGTTATGCGGCCGAAGCGCCCTATGATCTGATCTTTGTCAACGGGGCCGTCGAACAGGTTGGCGAGCCGATCTTTGCGCAGCTGCGCGATGGCGGCCGTCTGGTCACGGTGGTTGGCTATGGCAATGCCTCGAGCGCACGGGTGTTTCGCAAGGAAAATGGCGTCGTGTCCGAAAGCGCCTTCTTCAACACGTCCGTGAAACCGCTGCCCGGCTTCCGCAAGGCAAAAGAATTCGTGTTCTAAAGTTTCAGATACACGCTGTTTTCCAAGAATGTCGGCCCGAAGACCCCGCTGGTTTTCGGGCCGATTGCGTGAAAGCGTCGAGAAAGCTGTGCATCGCGCAGGCGTGACCGGGGGCGGCAATTGTGGGGTGCCACCCGCATCGCGTACACTCGAACCCGATTCGGCCCTTCCTCTTTGCTCGGTATCGTGCCCTGTAAACCCGGAAACGGCCGCTGATCACGAAATCGGGGATGAAGATGGCTCAGCCAAGTGTCGCGCGCGAACCTTCCATGGAAGAAATCCTGGCTTCGATCCGCCGGATCATCGAAAGCAATGATCCGGTTGGGGAAGGTCAGGCGCTGAGCCGTCCGCAGGGATCGCCCTTTCCCGAAACATCCTCCTTTGAGGAAGACGAAGACAGCATCGATATTGCCGACGAGATGGATGCATCCTTTGTGCCGCAAAGGGCAGCAAATGATCCGGGTCTGCCGTTTTCGCAAGGTTACTCTGAACCGGCACCGCTTCGCCCGACGCTTGATGCCGCGACTCGTCAGCGTTTTGCCGCCGAAGCGCAATCGGCTGTAACATCCACGCCGCCGGCCACTGCGCCGCAGCCGGAACGCAGCCTGTCGCTTGCCGATGTCGCCGCCCGCGTTCGCGCTGCAGCCGGACGTGTGCCGGAGCCGATTTCGGCACGTGCCGCGCAGCAGGTGCCCGAGGCGCGTCCTGTGGCCGAGGTGCGCCCGTTGAGGGACGAAGCGCCGCAGGCGGTGGAACCCGCCGCTCTCTCGGTGGATCGGCCAGTTGAGGAGGCGCCGCAGGTGCAGCGCATGACCGAGGTTTCCGAGGTCGAGGTAAAAGAAGAGCCGGCGTCGCTGCCGGCGCGGATCGAGGATACGGCAAGTCTCATGCTGTTGTCGGAAGAGGCCGGTGCGCAGGTTACGCGCTCGTTCAACGAACTCGCCGAAATCTTCAACGGTCTTGAGCGCCAGTCTGTGGAAGATATGGCGCGCGATCTGCTCCAGCCGATGCTGCGCGAATGGCTGGATAACAACCTGCCGACATTGGTGGAGCGTCTCGTGCGCGAAGAGATCGAACGGGTGGCGCGCGGCCCGCGCCGCTGATCCAAAACGCTACCGCTTGCAAAGGGCCGCTTTTTTCAAGGCGGCCTTTTTTATTGACTTGGATTTGCCAGTCCTATTTACACCCAAGCCAACGAGAACTCGAAATCTGGTCGGAAAATGCTCGAAAAAACCTATGATTCCGCCGCCGTCGAACCGAAAATCGCAGCCGCATGGGACGAGGCCAATGCGTTTCGCGCCGGCGCCAACGCAAAGCCGGACGCCGAAACCTTCACCATCGTCATCCCGCCACCGAACGTGACGGGCTCGCTGCACATGGGCCATGCGCTGAACAACACGCTGCAGGACATCATGGTGCGCTTCGAGCGCATGCGCGGCAAGGACGTGCTGTGGCAGCCGGGCATGGACCATGCGGGCATCGCAACGCAGATGGTGGTCGAGCGCAAGCTGATGGAAGCGCAACTGCCCGGCCGCCGCGCCATGGGCCGTGAAGCCTTCATCGACAAGGTCTGGGAGTGGAAGGACGAATCGGGCGGCTTGATCTTCAACCAGCTGAAACGCTTGGGCGCCTCCTGTGACTGGTCGCGCGAACGCTTCACCATGGATGAGGGCCTGTCCAAGGCGGTTCTCGAAGTTTTCGTCACGCTCTACAAGCAGGGCCTGATCTACCGCGGCAAGCGTCTGGTCAACTGGGACCCGCAGTTTGAAACGGCGATTTCCGACATCGAGGTGGAGAACCGCGAAGTCGACGGCCACATGTGGCATTTCAAGTACCTGCTGGCCGGTGGCGAAACCTACACCTATGTGGAAAAGGACGCCGACGGAGCGATCACGCTGCAGGAAGAGCGCAATTACATCTCGATTGCGACGACTAGGCCCGAAACCATGCTGGGCGACGGCGCGGTGGCCGTCCATCCGTCCGACGCGCGTTACGCTGCCATCATCGGCAAGCTCTGTGAAATCCCGGTCGGCCCGAAGGCGCAGCGCCGCCTGATCCCGATCATCACCGATGAATATCCGGACCCGACGTTTGGCTCGGGCGCGGTGAAAATCACCGGCGCGCACGATTTCAACGACTACCAGGTCGCCAAGCGCAACAACATTCCGCTCTACCGGCTGATGGACGGCCAGGCGCAGATGCGCGCCGATGGCGAGGATTATGCCACGTGCGCTGCGCAGGCGCAGGCGTTTGCGCGCAGCGGCGATGTGCCCGGCGAGGCGGAAGTCGACGAGATCAACCTCGTTCCGGAAGAGTATCGCGGTCTCGACCGTTACGAGGCGCGCAAGCGCATCGTCGATGCGATCAATGCCGAAGGCCTTGCCGTCACCGTCAAGGATGCCGAAGGCAATGAGGTGCCTTACGTCGAAAACAAGAAGATCATGCAGCCCTTTGGCGATCGTTCCAACGTCGTCATCGAGCCAATGCTGACGGACCAGTGGTTTGTCGATGCCAAGACGCTGGCCGAGCCGGCAATCGCCTCCGTGCGCGAAGGCCGCACCAAGTTCGTGCCAAAAAACTGGGACAAGACCTATTTTGAGTGGATGGAAAACATCCAGCCCTGGTGCATTTCCCGCCAGCTCTGGTGGGGTCACCAGATCCCCGCCTGGTACGGCCCTGACGGACAGGTGTTTGTCGAAAAGAGCGAGGAAGAAGCGCTCGACGCCGCCATCCAGCATTATCTGGCGCATGAAGGCCCGTGGAAGGCCTATGTTCAAGAGAAGCTGGAAAACTTCAAGCCGGGCGAAATCCTGATCCGCGACGAGGACGTGCTCGACACGTGGTTCTCGTCGGCGCTCTGGCCCTTCTCGACGCTCGGCTGGCCGGACCAGACGCCGGAGCTTGCCCGTTATTATCCGACCAATGTGCTCGTCACCGGGTTCGACATCATCTTCTTCTGGGTCGCCCGCATGATGATGATGGGCCTGCACTTCATGAAGGACGAGGACGGCAACCCCGTCGAGCCGTTCAACACGGTTTATGTGCATGCGCTGGTGCGCGACAAGACCGGCCAGAAGATGTCGAAGTCGAAGGGCAACGTCATCGATCCGCTCGACCTGATCGACGAATACGGCGCCGATGCGCTGCGCTTCACGCTGGCCATCATGGCCGCCCAGGGGCGCGACGTGAAGCTTGATCCGGCCCGCATCGCCGGCTACCGCAACTTTGGCACCAAGCTGTGGAACGCCACGCGCTTTGCCGAGATGAACGGCGTCAAGCGCGATCCGAACTTCCTGCCGCAGGCCGCCACCCAGACGGTCAACCGCTGGATCCTCACCGAACTGTCTGCCACCGTGGCCGATGTGACGACGGCCATCGAGACGCAGCGTTTCAATGATGCCGCCGTCAGCCTCTACCGCTTCGTGTGGAACCAGGTCTGCGACTGGTATCTCGAACTGCTGAAGCCGATCTTTTCAGGCGAGGACGAAGTGGCAAAGGCCGAAGCGCAGGGCTGTGTCGCCTATGTGCTGGAGGAATCCTACAAGCTTCTGCATCCGTTCATGCCATTCATGACGGAAGAGCTTTGGGAACATAGTGCCGGCGAGGGTGAGACGCGCGACGGATTGTTGTGCCATGCTGACTGGCCGCTGCCGGGCTTTGAGGATGCAGCCGCTGCCTCCGAAATCAACTGGCTCGTCGATCTCGTCACCGGTTTGCGCTCGGCCCGTTCGGAGATGAACGTGCCGCCGTCGGCGAAGGCGCCGCTGATCGTGGTGGGTGCCACGGCGCTCACCGAAGGCCGCTTGCAGCGCCATGAGGCCGCCATCATGCGGCTGGCGCGCGTTGAAAGCATTGCCCTTGCGACCGAGGCTCCGCGTGGTGCAGCCCAGGTGGTGATCGGCGAGGCAACCGCCTGCCTGCCGCTCGGCAGCCTGATCGACCTCTCGGCCGAACGCGCCCGCATCGAAAAGGCACTCGGCAAGACCGCGGCCGACATCGAGCGCGGCGAGAAGAAGCTCGGTAACGAGAAATTCGTCGCCAATGCCGATCCGGAGGTCGTTGCTGCCGAACGCGAGCGGCTGGCAGAACTGGGCATACAGCGCGCAAGCCTTGAAACGGCCCTCCAGCGCATCAACGAAGCCGGGTAACACCCGTTTCGAATCAACTGCATTGATCCGGCCCCGCCAGCGTCCTGCAGGCGGGGCCGGTTCCGTTTTGGGACGGTGGCGGCAACGCAGCGATGTCGGGGCACCCATGGCTGCGCTGAGAGATTGTGTCTTTTGTGTTTTTTTAGCAACGCTTGTGCCAGAATGAAGAATGTTCTTCTGGGAAAACCTGCGTTTTCGCAAAAATCGTAGAAAAAAATACGCCTGGGAGGGTTTATGGCTCCTTGTCCTCGGAAATTTACGTAAATCGGGCAAGTGGGGTGTTGCGGTGCGGCATGGAATTGAGAAGTTGTCTTTCAAACACATACAGTTAGGCTTGCTTTCATATGTGCAGGGGAGTGAGAGACACATGGCAAACAAAATGATTTGCAGAGGAGTGCTGGCCACTGTTGCGGCCGCCGCTCTGCACACCGCAGCTGCAGCAGGGGGGCTGGAGCGCGGTGGCTACAACATCGATCTTCTGTTCGATCCGTCAACGGTGGCGGCAGAAGCGACCGGCACCTATGTGATGCCGCAGCGCAAGGTGAAGAATGTCCAGGACACCAACAGTGCGAACGGCCTGGGGTCCAATGGAGCCAATGGCGGCACAACGACTGCGGACGATTCCGAAAGCTATTGGGTGCCGCGTGTCGGTATCAAGGCTGCCATCGGCGACGGTGTAGATTGTATGGCCGACTATTCGCAGCCATGGGGCGCCCACGTCAAGCCTGGTGCGAATTGGCGCGGCGCCAATGACAATATCGAAACCAAGGTGGAGAGTGACGCCTACGCTGTAACCTGCTCCTACCGTTTTGACATGGGGCCGGGCCAGCTGCGGTTGATCGGGGGTGGTGTCTATCAGGAAGTCGAAGGGTTCAAGGATCGCCTCGTCGTTCCCGATGCGGCCACACCGTTTGGCAATGGCGTTGGGCGTCTTAAACTTAAGGGCGAGGGCTGGGGCTGGCGCGCAGGCCTTGCCTATGAAATCCCCGAATATGCCTTCCGGGCCAGCCTCGTCTATAACAGCGAAGTGAAGCTCGATGACATCACCGGCACATTGAACCTGTCTCAGGTCAATGGTCAGGTGTATAATATCTTCGGATCGCAGGCGATGCCGGATTCGCTGGAGTTGAAGGTGCAGACGGGCGTGGCGCCCGGCTGGCTGGTTTTCGGTTCGGCAAAATGGGTCGACTGGAGCCAGTTGCAGACCGTTCCGTTCTGCGTGGTCGGCAGCACGAGCAACTGCACCACCGCCAATGACATCACCAACCTGCCGCTCGGCTTCCGCGATGGCTGGACGCTCTCCGGCGGCGTCGGACACAAGTTCAACGACCAATGGAGCGGCGCGCTGAGCCTCACCTGGGACCGTGGAACGTCGCAGGGTTTTGGCACGCAGACGGATACCTGGAGCGTTGGTGCAGGCCTCGCCTACCAGCCGAACAAGAATGTCGAAATCCGCCTTGCCGGCGTGCTCGGCGTCCTGACCGGCGGGTCTTCCGGTCCGGTGACGCTGGGCGGCGAAAGCTACGGCAATGAAATCCGCTACAGCTTTGACGACGATCTGGTCGCCGCCATTTCGACGTCCCTCAAGGTTCGTTTCTGAAGGTTGTCCGATTTTCGACAAGGCCCGGTGCTTGCGCCGGGCCTTTTTACGTTTACCGGGATTACTGTGCTGCTTTTGCGTTTTGTGACGATTCGGCAACAGATTCTTACGACAATCATCCGTAGTATTGTCGTCGGCCTTAATGTCTATTTCCCGCCACAAACGAGGAGCAGCGATAGGGCCGACAAGAAGAGCGGACCTGCGGGGGCGGGGGCGCATATCGGAGTATCATGGGCGAATTCTTCAGTGAAATGCCGTGGATGGCCAGTGCGGGCGCTTGCTCTGCCGGGTGTCTCCGCGTGCCACCACACATTGCAGGAACGGGTCGCAGTATTGCCGAAAACGCGTTCTATCCTCTGAACATCCGGAAACGGCAAGGGCCGATGTTTCCGGCTTGCACCGGGTTCGCGATTACCGGTGTCAATGATCGTTTGTTCGGAGTACGTGCATGACCCTTATTGTGATCTGCGGCCATACCTATCAGGCAGACAAATCGAAATCGATGCTTTCGCGCACACTCCGATCAAACACCGGCATGGTTAAGGAAGTCTGAACATGCCGCTCATTATCCACCGTTCGATGGGCTCCTGGGCCGCCGGACTGATGCTGGCGGTGACAGCCTTCAGCCCTTGCGCGGCGTTCGACATCAATGCCGGCGTCAGCAAGGAATCCGGTCCCTTCGATCTCTTCAAGTTCGGTTTCAAGGCCTACAAGAACGGCCAGAAGCAGGATGCGGTCGAGGCCTATAAATATGCCGCTGAAAAGGGGCACACGGGTTCGCGCTGGGCACTTGCCAACATGTATGCCTTTGGCGATGGCGTGGCGAAGAATGATTTCGAAGCCTTCAAGATCTACAACGAGATTGCAAGCCAGGGCGTCGAGCCCGGCTCGGAAGACACCGGCTTCTTCGTCAATGCCCTGCTGTCGCTTGCCGATTATTACCGTCACGGCATTCCGGGCTCGCCGGTGCGGGTGGACCTGTCGCAGGCCCGCCAGCTCTATTTCCAGGCAGCGTCTACCTTCGGTGTTGCCGAGGCGCAGTTCCAGCTGGCCAAGATGATCATGGCCGGCGAGGGCGGTGCGCCGAACATGCAGCAGGCCAAGAAGTGGCTGAACCAGGCGCGCAAGAGCGGCCATGCCGGCGCCATGGCGGTGTTTGGCAATGTGCTGTTCGAAGAGGGCCAGACCGTGCGGGGGCTGGCTTTTCTCACCGCAGCGCTTGATCGCTGTACCCAGAAGGATTGTCCCTGGATGCAGCAGCTGCAGGAAGATGCGTTTTCGCTGTCGAGCGAGCACGACCGCCGCACGGCCATCGTTCTCTCACAGCAGTTTGCCGCCAATGGCGGGGACGAATAACCGTTTAGACAGAGATGACTGCCCCGGCACGTCAAAAGACGAGCCGGTGGCGCGTGCGCAGCGATTGAGCTGCTATTTTACGCCGTAAAGTCGAAATAACCGACCACCGGCACGTGGTCTGAAGGTTTTTCCCAGGCGCGCACGGTCTTTTCGATCGACGTTGCCGTCAGCCGGTCAGCGGCTTCCGGCGACAGCATCAGGTGATCGATGCGGATGCCGTTGTTTTTCTGCCAGGCGCCGGCCTGATAATCCCAGAATGTATAGAGTTTTGTCTGGTCGCTGGTGGCGCGCACGGCGTCCGTCAGGCCGAGATTTTCGAGCCGGCGGAAGGCTGCCCGCGTCTGCGGCAGGAAGAGCGCATCGGTTGCCCAGACTTTTGGGTCGAAACAATCGTGCGGTTCGGGAATAACATTGTAGTCGCCGGCCAGGATCAGCGGCTCCTCCAGCGTCAGGCGCTGCTCGGCATGGCGGCGCAGGCGCTCCATCCAGGCAAGCTTGTAGGGGTATTTGACCGGATCATCCGAGGGGTTGCCGTTCGGCAGGTAGATCGAGGCAACCCGCACCACGCCTGACGGCCAAGAAAACACCGCTTCGATATAACGCGACTGTTCGTCGGTCTCGTCACCCGGCAGGCCGCGCATGACATCTTCCGGCTTCAGCTTGGAGAGGATCGCCACGCCATTAAAACCCTTCTGGCCATGCGTCTCGACATGATAACCGAGCGCTTCGACCTCCAGCCGGGGAAAACCCTCATCCACCGACTTGATTTCCTGCAGGCAGACGATGTCAGGCGAAAAATCGGTCAGCCATTGGCACAGGTTTTCGATGCGCGCCTTGATGCCGTTGATGTTCCAGGTGGCGATTTTCATGCGTCGGTCCCTCTCGTCGGTTCCTTTTAACGCATGGACGGGCGAGGGGAAGCGGCAAAAACCGTTCTCCTCAACCGTTGAAAGCTTCAGATGGAGAAACTGGTGCCGCAGCCGCAGCTTGCCACGGCATTCGGGTTCTTGATCTGGAACGACTGGCCGAGCAGGTTGTCGACGAAATCGATCTCGGAACCGGCCATGTAGACGAGCGACATGCTGTCGATCAGAACCTTGGCCTCGCCGCGTGCGACAATGACGTCGTCGTCTGTCTCGGCGTCGGTGAGATCGAACTTGTAGGAAAAGCCGGAACAGCCGCCGCCTTCGACGGAGACGCGCAGCGCCTTGTTGCTGGAATCGGCGCTGACGATCTGGGCGATGCGCTTTGCTGCGGCTTCGGAGAGGGTGACGGTGGTTTCGGTCATGATTTTTTGCCTTCCTGCCGGGTTCAAGGCCCGGAGATTGCTGTCATCGGCTTTGCGCCGTTGTTGCTCTATAGGTATGAAGGGTTAAATCAGGCGTCAATGGGTGCTTCGCACCTGCGTCGCAAAGTTGGGTGCAAAACAGGTTTAAGCATGACGATCGACACACGCAGTCTGGGATTTGGCTCCGGCGAACGCGCCATCTATGCATCCGATCCCTGGTCGTCACGCGGCCGCCTTTTTCCCGAAAGCTCCAGCCTGACCCGGTCCGAATTCCAGCGTGACCGCGACCGCATCGTTCATACCACCGCATTTCGCCGGCTGAAACACAAGACGCAGGTCTTCATCGGCGTTGATGGTGATCATTACCGCACGCGTCTCACCCACACGATCGAGGTGGCGCAGATTGCCCGCGCACTGGCCCGCGCGCTGAAGATCGATGAGGATCTCGCCGAAGGCGTGGCGCTGGTGCATGATTTCGGCCACACGCCCTTTGGCCATACCGGCGAGGACGCGCTGGACGAGATGCTGAAACCCTATGGCGGTTTCGATCACAATGCCCAGTCGCTGCGCATCGTCACCAAGCTCGAGCGCCGTTATGCCGAGTTCGACGGCATCAACCTCACCTGGGAAAGCCTCGAAGGCCTTGTGAAGCACAACGGTCCCTTGATGGATGCCGACGGAACGGGGCTCAAAGGTCCGGTGCCGCAGCCGATCCTCGATTATTGCGAGCTGAACGACCTGGAGCTTGCAAGCTTTGCAAGCCTTGAGGCGCAGGTGGCAGCGATTGCCGATGACATCGCCTACAACACCCATGACATCGATGACGGCCTGCGCTCCGGTTATCTCACCTTCGAGATGCTGGAGGACGTGCCTTTCCTTGCCGACATGATGGCCGAGGTCCGGGCGAAATATCCGGTTCTGGAGCCGGCGCGTTTTGCCAACGAGATCATGCGCCGGCAGATTACCCACATGGTCGAGGATGTGATTTCGGTGGCGCAGGCGCGCCTCGATGCGCTTGCCCCGGAAAATGTCGGGGATATCCGTGCGGCAGATCAGGTGGTCGCGACGTTCTCAGACGAGATGGCAAGGACGGACAAGGCCATCAAGAAGCTGTTGTTCTCGCGCATCTATCGTCACCCCGAGATCATGCGGATCCGCGCCGGGGCAGCCCAGATCGTAACCGACCTTTTCGGTGCCTACATGGCAGACCCCTCGCAGATGCAGAGCCATTATTGGGTGAGCCACATGGCGGGGCTTGGCGAGGCGGCAAAGGCGCGCCACGTGGGCGATTATCTGGCGGGGATGACCGATACCTATGCGGTGAAAGCCCACCGCCGGATGTTTGACCATACCCCCGAATTGGGCTAGGCACCCCACCAACAGAACCTCTGGACGGCTTGCGCCGTCGTTTGCGCGGATAAACACCCATGAACCTTTTCGCTGATTTCGAAGTCCGGATCAAAGACGCCCTCGAGACCCTCGACATCATCAGGGAAAAGCGCGACCTCGTCGATTTCAGCCGCCTCACCATCGAGCCGCCGCGCGATGCAAGCCATGGTGACGTGGCAACCAATGCCGCGATGGTGCTGGCAAAGCCGCTCGGCACCAATCCGCGCGCGCTGGCCGACGTGATTGCCGAAAAGCTGAAGGAAGATGCCGACGTCGTTGATGTGACGGTGGCCGGCCCAGGCTTCATCAACATCCGCCTGTCGCAGAACTACTGGCAGCGCCTGCTTGCCTCCGTTATCCGCGCCGGCACCGATTATGGCCGCTCGAGCGTGGGTGGGGGCAAGAAGGTCAACGTCGAGTTCGTTTCCGCCAACCCGACCGGCCCCATGCATGTCGGCCATTGCCGTGGTGCGGTCGTTGGCGATGCGCTGGCAAACCTCATGGAATTTGCCGGCTACGAAGTGGCCAAGGAATATTACATCAACGATGCCGGCTCGCAGATCGACGTGCTCGCCCGCTCCGTCTTCCTGCGTTACCGGGAAGCGTTGGGTGAAACCATTGGCGACATCCCGCCGGGCCTTTATCCCGGTGATTATCTGGTGCCGGTCGGCGAGGCGCTCGCCAAGGAATTTGGCACGCGGCTGCACAATATGCCGCAGGAAGAATGGATGCCGCTGGTCAAGGATCGCGCCATCGACGCCATGATGGTGATGATCCGTTCCGATCTCGAGGCGCTGAACGTAAAGCACGACGTGTTCTATTCGGAACGCACGCTGCATGCCGATGGTGCTGCCCGCATTCGCCAGGCGATCAACGACCTTACCTTCAAGGGCCATGTCTATCGCGGCACGCTGCCGCCGCCGAAGGGCCAGCTGCCGGAAGATTGGGAAGATCGCGAACAGACGCTGTTCCGCTCGACCGAGGTGGGCGACGATATCGACCGTCCGCTGATCAAGTCGGATGGCAGCTACACCTATTTTGCCGCCGACGTTGCCTATTTCAAGGATAAGTTCGATCGCGGTTATGACGAGATGATCTATGTGCTCGGCGCCGATCACGGCGGTTACGTCAAGCGGCTGGAAGCCGTGGCGCGTGCCGTCTCCGGCGGTTCGGCCAAGCTCACCGTCCTCCTCTGCCAGCTGGTGAAGCTCTATCGCGATGGCGAGCCGGTAAAGATGTCGAAGCGTTCAGGCGATTTCGTCACGCTGCGTGAAGTGGTGGACGAAGTCGGTCGCGATCCCGTGCGCTTCATGATGCTTTACCGGAAGAATTCCGAGCCGCTGGATTTCGATTTTGCCAAGGTGACCGAGCATTCCAAGGAAAATCCGGTCTTTTACGTGCAGTATGCCCATGCGCGCTGCATGTCGATTTTCCGCCAGGCGAACGAAGCATTCCCGGATCTTGACATCGAATCAGTTGATCTGTCGGCTGCCGTTTCCGGCGTGACTGATTCGGCGGAAATGCAGTTGATTGCCAAAATTGCCGAATATCCGCGCCTGATCGAGGCTGCAGCCCTGTCCCAGGAGCCGCATCGGCTTGCTTTTTACCTTTATGATCTGGCAAGTTCCTTCCATGCGCATTGGAATAAGGGCAAAGACAACCCTGACTTACGGTTTGTTAAGGATAACGACCGAAACTCCACCATCGCCAGGCTCGGGCTTGTGCGTGCCGTCGCTTCTGTCTTGAAGTCCGGGCTGTCCATTACAGGCACAGCCGCTCCGGACGAGATGCGATAGTCACGCCACCATTTCCCCATAATGCGCTGGCAGATGGTTGTGTTAGCGTAGGTGAGTGGACGAAGGTATGGCAGACAACAGCGTTGCACTTGGCCGTGGTAGCGGACCGGATCTCTTTGCCGATGACGATCCGTTGGCGGAGCTTGCGCGGATTGCCGGCTACGACGAGCGGCCGTCGCAGAGGTCCCAGCCAAATTCGAGGCAGGCAGCCATGCCGGCCTCAGGGACCCGCCACGAGCCGGCCTTCAATCTCGAAGATGAATTGCTGCGCGAATTCGAAAGTTACGAGGCGCCCCGTCTCGACCCTTCGGATGACCTGCCGCTCGACGCGCCGGTTGCCGATGCTGCAAATCCGAATGTGCGCAGGTCGGACGCCGATCACTCTCGTCGGTCGTATTCTTTGGATGACTATCCGGAGCCGGCGCGCGTAGCAGAGCCACGCGGTCGCGATCCGTTTGCCGATCTGGACGATCTTGATGCCGGGCAAGTGCCGCAGGCTTCACCCGCACCGTCGGCCGACGCGACGTTTTCGCAAGGCAGGGATGGCGAAGGTTCAAGCGACTGGAACCGCGACGCCGTTCAGCCGGACCGTGTCGCAGAGCCCGCCTTCGATCGCGCGGATCCGTCCGATCTTGACGGTGTGTCGCGCAATGCCGATCCCGTCCGCGCTGCGCCGGAACCGTCCGTCCCGCAGCCGGTGATGGATGAAAATTTCGAGCTGGATCTGATTTCGGAACTGGAAACCTCTCTGGTGGCAGCGCCGGTGCCGGTTGTGCGCAAAACCTCGTCGCGCCCGCCGGCGAAGGCTTACGAGCCGGGTTTCCGTATGCCGCTTGCCAATTTCCACCGCGCGCCGGAACGCACGGGCGAACCGCCGATGACGGCCGCGCCCTTGGCGCCGGCCGAACCGCGTTTCGAACCGGCGCCGTTGGACATGGCCGGGGAAAAGCAGGGTTGGGACATGCGTGCCGCCCCGCAGCCTGCCTTCGAACAGTCTGCCTCCGAACAGTCCGCTCCGGCAGGTGCCGAGCCGCGACTCGATCTGTTCGATCCGGAATTGCTGCCGTCCGATTTCGCCCGTGATGTGCCTGACGTTCAGACGTTCGAGCCGGTCTCGGCACTTTCGAATGCAGCGCCGAAGGAGCGGTTCTCGCCTCAGGAAGAGCCTGTTTACGACGTCGGTCACTACGCCGCGCGGTCTTCGCAGACAAGAACGCCTGATGTGGCGGAACCGGCGTTCGCATCGCGTGGCCTTGATATGGCGCCTGCCTCGAAAAAGGAACCGGCACCGCTCGACCTGTTGAACGAGGACGATTTCGAGCTGTCTCTCGAGGAGCTGGAACTCGATTTTTCCGACCTTCTGGCCGATGAGCCGCGCGCATCGGCACCGTCTTCGAAGGCGGCAGCTGCTGCACCCGCCCGGTCGCCGGCTCCGGTCGAACTCCCGGTTGCCACGCGCGAGGCAATGCCGTCCGCTCCCGTTGCGTCCGGCCCGTTTGCTGCCCGTCCTCATGCGGTCGCACCGTCGGTCAGCCCCGTCGTGCCGGCGTTTCTGGCGTCTTCCCGCTCTGCGACGGAGATGGCAGAGCAGCCGTCACCCGTTTCACCGCGCGCCGCAGCGATGTCCGCGCCGGTTCCGGATTACGCGCCGGATGCCTTCGACCCCGCACTTTTTGCCGATACAGAGGAAATGCTGGAAAGCGTTCCTGATCTCAATGTGCCGGATCTGCCGGTGCATGAGCCGGAACAGCGTCCCGTCGCCCATTCGGATTTCGACCTGCATCTTGATCAGGAACTGGCGTCGCTGTTTGAAACGCCTACCGCTCAACCGGCCGGCACACGCGAAGCACCCAGAAGCCGGGCGACGCCGAGCGCTGCCCAGTCGATTGCCGCGGTCGCGCCAGCCCCGCAGCAGCCGCTGACGGCGAATGAATTCGATGATTTCGAACGGGCGCTGGAAGAGGATTTCCGCCGCACGCTGTCGCAGCCCATCCAGCCCGGCCGTTCCGATGGCCCGGATGAGGGGGAGGAGGATCTGGAGGCCTATTACGAGGCGCCGCGCCGCACGTCTGCGCGCTGGATCGTTCCGGCCTCTGTTGCCGGCCTTGTACTGGTGGCAGGTGTCTCCGCCTATGCCTGGTTTGCCGGTGGTGCATCGGGCATCAGCGGAAATGGTGCTCCGGTGGTGATTGCCGCTGATACGGATGCGGTGAAGGTTGCGCCGGAAAATCCGGGCGGCAAGACCGTGCCGAACCAGGACAAGGCGGTTTATGACCGTGTTGCCGGTGGCGCACTGAACGACCCCAAGCAGTCCTCGCTGATTTCCTCCGACGAGCAGCCGATGGACGTGGTGCAGAAGACGCTGATGCCCGACAACCTGCCGATGGAAGGCGAGGAAGACGGCGCGGAGACGGCCTCAACTGAGGTGGGCGACACCCAGGATCCGCGCCTCCTTCCGCAGCAGGCCGCAGCACAATCCGGCCAGCAGGCCGGTGACCAGCTTGCCGTGATGCCACGTCGGGTCAAGACCATGATCGTGCGTCCGGATGGAACGCTGGTCGAGCAGGTGTCGGACGTTCCGGCGCAGGCATCGACGCAGGCACATCCGGTGCGGGCCGAAACGGTTGCTACATCACCCGCACTGGCCGAGCCCAAATCGGTGGCAGGCATCACGCCCATCTCGCAGCCGCAGGGTACTGCGCCCACGGAGCTGGCAAGCGTCGATGTGGAACAGACGACCGCGCTCACCGGCACGCAGGATGCAGCAGCGTCTGAGACGACGCCTGCGCCACAGTTTGCAGCGCCTGTTCCGACGGCTCGGCCCTCGCGCCTGCCGACGAATGCCGTGGCATCCGCCGCCGATGCCGCTGCTCGCCCGATCCAGGCGTCTGCGCCGGCTTCACCACCTGCGGCCTCCTCGGGTGCCGGTGGTTACTATATCCAGGTGGCATCGCTGCCCAGCGAAGCGGATGCGCAGAAATCCTATGCCAATATCGCCAACAAGTTCGCAGGCGTCATTGGCGGGCGGGCGCATGACATTGCCCGGGCAGACGTGGCCGGCAAGGGCACCTATTACCGGGTGCGCATCGCTGCCGGTTCCACCAAGGATGAGGCCGCAGCGCTCTGCGAACGTTACCGCGCTGCCGGCGGCACCTGCCTGATCGCCCGGTAATCATGGGCGCCAAACCCTGGCATTCGAGACACGAACGGGGCGGAAACGCCCCGTTTGACGTTGACGCCGCCTGAACCATTCCCCCATTCTTGCACATCATCCAGCCGAGGACCCTTCCGCATGAGCCAATCGAAAGCAATGATCCTTGGATGTGCAGGTCTTGCGCTGACGGCAGACGAGATAGCCCTTTACAGGGATGAACGCCCCTGGGGCTTCATTCTCTTTGCCCGCAACCTTGCCGAACCGCAGCAGATCATCGATCTCGTCGCCTCGATGCGCGACACGATCGGGCGGCCCGATGCGCCTGTGCTGATCGACCAGGAGGGCGGGCGCGTGCAGCGCATCCGTCCGCCGATGGTGGAGAAATATCCGGCAGCCGCCGATCTCGGCACGCTGTTTGCCGCAGACAAGGCGGCGGGCCTTCGCGCCACCTGGCTGATGTCGCGCCTGCACGCCTTCGATCTCATGAAGCTCGGTATCAACGTCAACTGTCTGCCGGTGCTCGACGTGCTGGTGGAGGGGGCAACGCCTGCCATCGGCAACCGCTCTTATGGCGGCGATCCCGCCTTGGTGACGGCTCTTGGCACGGCCGCCTCCGAAGGGCTGAAGGCCGGCGGCATGCTGCCCGTCATGAAGCATGTGCCGGGCCATGGCCGGGCGACGTCCGATTCGCATCACGATCTGCCTGTCGTCACCGCCTCGCGCGCTGAACTGGAGGCGCAGGATTTTGCCCCCTTCCGCGCCATGAAGGACGAGGTGATGGCGATGAGCGCCCATATCGTCTTTACCGCCATTGACAAGGAGCGCCCGGCGACAACCTCGCGCACGGTCATCGAGGAGGTCATTCGCGGCTCGATCGGTTTTGATGGCCTGCTTTTGTCCGATGACAGCTCGATGAATGCGCTGAAGGGCACGCTTGGCGAGCGGGCGGTCGATATTGTCGCCGGCGGCTGCGATATTGTCTTGCATTGCAACGGCCTGATGGACGAAATGAAACAGGTGGTGCGCGAAGTGCCGGAGCTTTCCGGCAAGTCGCTGGAGCGCGCTAAGGCCGTGCAGGGGGCGTTCCAGCCGGCTGATGGTGCAAGCGAAGAGGCAATCCGCGCGGAATTTGCAGCCCTCACGGCCGTTGCCTGAGGCAGGCTGCCACAGCGAAGGGCAGGAAGGGGCAGGGCATGGCCGGAGAGACATCGCAGTCTGCCACTCCCATGGACAGGCTCTGGAAGGATGACGAGACGCGCGCGCTGAGCGATCCGGCGCTGGTCATTGACGTCGGCGGGTTCGAAGGCCCGCTCGATCTTCTCCTGCATCTCGCCCGCACCCAGAAGGTGGATCTGGCCCGTATTTCGGTACTGGCGCTTGCCGAACAGTATCTGTCCTTTGTCGAAAGCGCGCGCCGGGTGCGCATCGAGCTTGCCGCCGATTATCTGGTGATGGCGGCCTGGCTTGCCTATCTCAAGTCCAAGCTGCTCATTCCCCAGCAGGTGCGCCAGGAAGATGGCCCGACCGGCGAAGAGATGGCGGCAACGCTTGCCTTTCGCCTGAAACGGCTGGAAGCCATGCGCGAGGCAGCCTCCCGTCTCGTCAACCGCAATCGCCTCGGCCGCGACGTGTTTGCGCGCGGTGCGCCGGAGCATATTCCAGAGCGCAACGGCGCTGCCTTCGAGGCCAATCTCTACGATCTCCTCAATGCCTATGCCAATCTGCGCCAGCGTCAGGCGGTGATGCAGGTCACCATCGAGCGGCGCAAGGTGTGGTCGCTGGTGGAAGCGCGCGAGATGCTGACCTCCATGCTCGGCGAGATCGGCGACTGGACGGTGCTGCAACGCTATCTCATGGATTACCTTCCGGCCTCCGACCGGGTGACGGCAACCGCAAGCGCCTTTGCTGCATCGCTGGAACTGGTGCGCGAGGGCAAGCTGGAGATCCGACAGGACGGCGTGTTCGCGCCGATCTATATGCGCCGGGGCACCGGTCGCACGACCGGCGGTCCGCCCGGCGACCAGCCTGATGACCAGACCGGCGAATAGAGGATTGCGGCGTGCAGCGACCGGATAAGCATGAGGTTTTGGAGGATGCGGGCGAAGTGCTGACCGAGGCGCCGGCACCAGGTTCTGATTCGCCAACGCCGAACGCGGCGGGCACGTCCGGCCTGGAGATCGAGGCAGAACGCACGGCAGAGGCGCTGATCTTTGCCTCCTCCGAACCGGTCTCGGAGTCCTACCTTCTGGAGCGCCTGCCGCGCGGCATTGATCTGCGAAAACTGATGGCGAAGCTGGTGCGGCTTTATGCGCCGCGCGGCGTCAACCTCATCCGCGTCGATGACCGTTGGGCCTTTCGCACGGCAGCCGATCTCTCATTTGTCATCCGCCGCGACGATACCGAGCAGCGCAAGCTGTCGCGCGCAGCACTCGAAGTGCTCGCCATCATTGCCTATCACCAGCCGGTCACGCGTGCCGAAATCGAGGAAATCCGCGGCGTGCAGACCTCGCGGGGAACGCTGGATGTGCTGATGGAGGCGGGCTGGGTGCGCTTTCGCGGGAGACGGCGTACGCCCGGCCGTCCGGTAACGCTCGGCACGACGCCGCGTTTTCTCGACCATTTTGGCCTTGAAGAGATCCGCGACCTGCCGGGGCTTGAGGAGTTGAAGGGTGCGGGCCTTCTATCCGGCCGCATTCCCCCGGATTTCCGCATTCCGATCCCCCTCTCGGCGGATGATCTCTCGGATGAAGAAGATCCGATCACCCAGCTCGATCTGGAGGAGCTTGGCCTTTTGTCGCCTTCTGGCGGGGATGAGGAATAGCTGCTATGGGCGCCGGCCGGACTATTGCATGACAGGGGCTGCAGCTGATGCGTGATGTTTCGCCCGAGGATGGCGCGGGAGGCCCCATGGCACAGCCTGCCGTGCGCCGAACCGCAGGCGTGACCTTTGCCTCCAGCCTTGCGTTTGAGAGTATCCACCACAGCTATCATGGCAAGGAAACGGTTCGCGATATCTCGCTTGAAGCTCAGCCGGGTGAGGTTCTCTGCCTGCTCGGCCCCTCTGGTTCGGGCAAAACGACGCTGCTGCGGATTGCCGCCGGCATCGAGGCGCAGGTCTCCGGCCGGGTTCTGATCGATGGGCGCACGGTTGCAGGACCCGATCTGTTCGTTCCGCCGGAAAAACGCGGCATCGGGCTGATGTTTCAGGACTATGCGCTGTTTCCGCATCTGAGCGTCATCGACAATGTGCGATTCGGGCTGACGGCACTGCCGGCGTCGCAGGCGCGGGCCGAAGCCATGGTGGCGCTGGAGCGGGTGGGTCTTGCCCATTATGCACAAAAATATCCGCATGCGCTTTCCGGCGGTGAGCAGCAGCGGGTGGCGCTGGCGCGAGCACTTGCACCACGCCCCGGCGTTCTCCTGATGGACGAGCCGTTCAGCGGCCTTGATTCGCGCCTGAAGGATACGATCCGCGCCGATACGCTGGATGTGCTGCGCCAGAGCCGGGCAACGGCCATCGTCGTCACCCATGATGCGGAAGAGGCCATGCGCATGGGGGATCGCATCGCACTTCTGAGCCAGGGGCGGCTGGTGCAGGTGGGGCGCGCCCAGGATCTTTACCGGCGTCCGCAATCGCTGTTTGCCGCAGCGTTCTTTTCGGAAATCAACCAGATGGAGGGCAGGGTGCGCCATGGCGCCGTCGCCACGCCCCTTGGGACGCGGGAAGCAGAGGGTCTTACCGAGGGCGCTGCGGTCGATATCGCGGTGCGGATTTCGCAGATTTCCGTTGCGGGGGAAGGCCACGGGCTTTCTGCCCGCATTCTCACCCGGCGTTTTCTCGGCGTTGTCGAGCTTCTGACGCTTGCCGTCGATGGGCTCGATGTGCCGCTTCGCGCCCGCATCCGCGCCGACCACTTGCCGGATGGTCTCGTAGACGTGAGTGTAAAGGTCGCGCCGGACGATATTTTGTTGTTTGAAAAACAAGCGTAAACGTCTTACATCGACGGCGACGCGAAATGATGGAGTGGTAGCATGGGTTCTTTTAGTGTTTGGCACTGGCTGATCGTTCTGATCATCGTGCTTATCTTCTTTGGTCGCGGCAAGATTCCTGACCTGATGGGCGATGTTGCCAAGGGCATCAAGAGCTTCAAGAAGGGCATGGCTGACGACGATACCAATGATGCGCCGCCCCCGCCGCCGGTCAGTGGCAAGACGGTCGATCACCAGCGCGAAGAAACGAAATAATCGTTCGGAGCCGCGCCACCGGCGCGGCACCGCCAGGAGCGTAGTGAATGCTGGATATCGGCTGGACAGAACTGCTTGTCATCGCGGTCGTGCTGATCGTTGTCGTCGGGCCAAAGGACTTGCCGCCCATGCTCAGGGCATTTGGCAAGATGACATCCAACCTGCGCAAGATGGCGGGCGACTTCCGGACCCAATTCGACCAGGCCCTGCGGGAAGCGGACATGGACGATGTGCGCCAGACCATATCTGACGCCCAGCGTTTTAATCCGGCCAATGCGCTGCGCGAGGCGATGAACCCGCTGCGGGAAATGGGCAACGAAATCCGCAGTGACCTGCAAAAGGCGACGGAAGTGCCGAAAGCCTCCGACGCTGAGGGCACGGACGTGACATCAGTCGAGGATCTCATTCCTGCCCCTTCGATGTCCTTGCCGGAGACGCCGCCGATCGTGCCTGTCACGCCGGCGCAACCGGCGTCCAGCGCTGCGCCGGCCCCTTCGGCTGCTGCAGTCACACCGAGCCAGACCACGACGCCTTCGGTAACCGCGCCTGCAACGAGTGCGCCGGCCGCCGGCCCCGCTGCCGTTGCTGCGGCAGTGGGCAAAAAGCCGCGCGCACCCAGAAAGACGGCTGTACAGGTGGTTGAGGCGCCGATCCTCGACGCAACGAAGCCTTTGCCGGCAAAGCCACGGCGCACGGCAAAGCCGGCCGCGCAAGCCGTCGCCGCAGAGCCGGCCGCCGATCAGCAACCGGCTTCAAAGCCGGTTGCGCGGGCTCGCAAAAAACCGACAACATCCAAGGATGAAGCATGACCGGCGACATTGAAGACAAGCCCCAGCCGCTCATCGAGCATCTGGTTGAGCTGCGCACGCGGCTGATCTGGTCGCTGGCGGCGTTTTTCTTGGCATTTCTGGTCTGCTTCTTCTTTGCCAAGCAGTTGTTCAACCTGCTGGTCATTCCCTACAAATGGGCGGTGCTCTGGGCAGGCCTCGACCTTGCCAAATCCGAGTTGATCTACACGGCGCCACAGGAGTTCTTCTTCACCCAGGTGAAGGTGGCCATGTTTGGCGCGCTGGTGATTGCATTCCCGATCATCGCCTCGCAGCTCTACAAGTTCGTGGCGCCGGGGCTTTACAAGAATGAGCGGGCGGCCTTCCTGCCGTTTCTAGTTGCGTCTCCCGTCCTGTTCCTGATGGGGGCAGCGCTCGTCTATTTCTTCTTCACGCCGATGGTGATGTGGTTCTTCCTCGCCATGCAGCAAGCGCCGGAAGAGGGCGGTGTCGCGATTTCGCTTCTGCCGCGCGTGTCGGAATACT
>JAIXTO010000076.1 GCA_027483885.1 Rhizobiaceae bacterium | reverse complement strand
CGCAATGACCGCCCATTCTTCGTCGCTCAATTCATGACGGCGCATAGCTATCTCCTTTCAAGGAGATTGAATCACACACCATACACAAGATGAACCCCGTTTATGGGGACACTGCCTAGCTGAAACATCTTGCGGCACGGTTTGCGGTGGTTGCTGTGTCAGTGGCATCGTAAATTTAACGTCCGAGAAGCAAAAGGGTGACGCGGTAGCGTTGTACCGCTTATGCCTGAGCGATCTTCGCCCAAAGGTTCATCGCCACTGCGCGCAGTTGGCGATGATGGTTGGAGGGGATGTCTTAGCGCGGGATGTGGAAGAGGTTGGCAATCGGATCATG
Source organism: Rhizobiaceae bacterium (assembly GCA_027483885.1). Lineage (GTDB taxonomy): Bacteria > Pseudomonadota > Alphaproteobacteria > Rhizobiales > Rhizobiaceae > Neorhizobium. The sequence continues at coordinate 37,809 of JAIXTO010000076.1, read as the reverse complement.
GATGGAAACGAAGCGTTGCAGATGCCGCTTTGACTTGAATCGCTTCATGATCCACTCTCACCGTCGGACTGGCTGGTGGGAATTCTCCGCTCTATTGTTCAGGCCTTTATGGGAGCGGTACTCTACGCCGGGCATGATTTCCTGTTTTGCGGCGCCGTAGGAGCGAAGCTTGTCGGTGATCCCCCTGCGATGTCATACCTGGAAAATATCTCCAAGCTTTATTCTTTTGGCCATTAAAAACCCTCGTAATGCGCCTTCTCTAAAAAGCTCCGTCCAGCGCGGCAACGGTCTTTACAAGGTCGAGGTCCAAACTGCCCAAACAATCCTAGCCACCTTTCTTCAATTCATGCCGTCAGTCGTTCGCAAAGTTCGTGACGGCCCAGAAGTCTTCTTCTGTACTTCTTACCCAATATCGTTGGCTTGTTGGGATCATGTGTTCAAAGTCCGCTTCCGCCCCCCACCAGCCATCTAGGAGCGCTTTTTCATAGAACCGACCGCGGACCATGTGCATAAATATCTTTCGATCGAAGTTTATGTAGAACTTTGGAAGTCTCCGTGAGAGCCGCATCCGAATCTCGACTAGCTCTTCAACCATCGGGGTGTTGAACGATAGCTCCGCTTCCATCTCGCGTGACAAATCCGCGTATTGGCCTTCGTCTTCCGCAAAAAAAACTCGCCGTAGCAGTTGGGTTGTTACAACCTTCGCGGTCTCTCCGTCCCGATAATGAGGGAAGAGGTCTGCAGTAAGGGTTGGAATACCGCTCCTATAGCGTTGAAGAACTTGGGCCTTATGCTCGCTTGCCGATTTGCCAGTTGGCAAGTGTGATAATAGATTGGCATCTTCAAATGCCGCATTAATATTCTTAGCATAATCCAGTTTGAAGTGTTCATCCCAATCGATAATCCAGTAAAGACTCCCATTGAAAGTGAAAAGAGCTACGTATTCGTCAGAATTCAATAATCTTTCATCTTGAATAGAATCAATCTCCACCAAATTCATCAAGGAATTCCTTCTGGTTAACGACGCGGCCCTTTGATGAGCCACTTAGCATCAGCTCCGAATACGCTTGATTTAGCTCGATCGACGTACCCGGCGTACCCTTATCTGTGATTTTTACGCCTGCACCTCTATTGCCAAACTGATCAACAGCAGCGTCCATTATCTTATTGTGAGTTGCGCGATCAACCTCGAATACGAGAACCGTTCCGTCGGGCCGTTTGTTGCTCAGGTGGTAAGCTGCATGATCGGAGTTGCTGACACTAACACAAATCGATCCCGTACAACCGGGCGTGATTGAAACAGAGCCAGCTGCATTGACCGTCAACGCATTTCGGCTAGTCGCATTGCCTAAACCGCCGCACTGTACACGAAAATATGGTACTCCTTCGGGGACAACGGGCACAAGATCCTTGCCGGTTCCATCTCGCACTGAAGTACCTTTGTGCATCCCCAGCATCATGTAGACGAGTTCGTTCACTGCTTGCGAGGTGTACTTCAGCAACTGACCCTTGACGAAGCAGCCATCGGCATTGCCGCTTGCCTCGCAATACCCGATGCCAGCCGCCACATCGGCAATCCGCTGCTCAAATTGAGACGCATCGCCCGTGAGCCAGCGCTCCTGCACCTGATAGGCAAGCAGACGTTGAGCCAAAACTTCGCTCACGCCGAGTTCCTGCAGCGCAGTGACGTCATTATAAGCGATCTGCGCATGGCCATAGAGATCGCCAAGAACGCCTTTCAGGCAATCGGTGGTACGGCAGGCATCAAGCTGTGCTTCCTGTGCGAAATCAAGGTTGTAGTAGGTTTTTGAAACTTCTGCCTTACAGGCGGCGTCATTGCCCTGACCCTCACAAGCCTTCAGCGCTGCTGCCAGCTCGTCTCTTTGTTTATGTGTCAGGAAGTTATAGTTCACATAGTCGAGTGCTGCCGCGGCGCCGGCCTGCCCGCCGACGGTGGTACCCACGGCTGCGGCGAGCCACTGAGTGATGGCGGATTTTTGGGCGTCCGACAGGTTAGGATCTGCGGCGAGCGCCTGCTGGAGCATGCCATTTGCCAGTTCACTGGCAGCACCTGCAAGGGCGCCCGTCGCCACATTGCCACCCGCTGCCAGCGAGACCAACGCACCGGCAACGCCGTGCAGTATGGTTTTGATCAGTGAACCCTCGGGAAGCTCAAGCGTCTGCGCCAGTTCGCCGACACCCATGTTGAGCAGTTCGGATAGGGCGGCCGCGCTCTGCTGGCGGGCTTTCAGCCGCTCGATGTCGAAGGGCTTAACCTGCGTATTGGCCCTGGACAGATCCGTATTGAGGCTGGCCAGATCCTGGCTCTGGCTGGCAAGGTTCAAGGCGCCGGGTGTCAGCGTGGCAAGCGCCTTGCCCTTCTCCTTCTCCTCGGCGGGTTGGGCAACCACGGGCAGGGATATGCCTGTCGGCCCGAGCGCAATGCCGAAGCCGGAGCTTTTAGCGTTGGAAAAGTTATCGACATCGGAGAAGGTCAGGTGATCGGCGGCAAGCGAGTTCTTCGCTATCTCCGCCGTCGAGGCGATCACGCCGCCCTTGAGATCAACGCCTCCGCCAACGGCGATATGGTAAGCGAAAGAGATAGAGCCGCCGCAAAAACACGGCAAAGGCTACGAAAGGCGGGATTGTAGGATCATCTGGCGGCGCCGGTTCCCAAAGCCGCTCGACTATCCGATAGATCGGCTCAACGCGAGGCGGACCGCTGCCCCGACCTCTTCCGGTGAACTTTGAGCGGGCAGATGCATATGGTCCTTCTCGCGCCGGAGCGTCGAACCGAATCCATCGCCCCGTTCGCGCTTTGTCGGTCGGAACGTCATCTGGCCGTTTTTAACCTCCAGGTTACAGAGCTTCATACCTTTAAAGAGAGCGCTTTTGGTTTTGTAGCCATAGGACTGCATCAAATCCGCGAGCCAGATGTGGTACCTTTCCTCTATGTTCTGATTGCTGGACAAATCAGGATCGTCATTGGGATGCACCATCCTGCTCTTGGCTAGAGCCAGCAAGACCGTCGAGCCAAGCTCCGAATCGCTTACGTCAGGCGCCAAACGGCACCGCAGCCCTTGCGGATCGGCCATGAACATTCCCCAACCCGACATGGTATGGACGGCTATGAATTTCTTGTTCATGTAAATAGCACAAGCTTGACGGTGTTCCGGCGTGTAGGTCATCTGATCCCCGTTATATTCACTGTGACGCCCTTGCTAGCGCCGTATTCGACCGCCTTCTGTAACTGTTGCCATTGAGCCGCAGTTGCGGCTTGTGGAATAGCAAGTTCAAGCCTACGCGCAGAAATCTGCGATGCCTCCAACATTATTCCAAATAAGCGATACTTTTCAAAACTGGCTGCTGCATCAATGTAAGATTTTACCGATGAATAAATCTGCGCAGGATTAGCGAGCTTGGGGTCCGTCAGCGTATCCACCTCTGCATGAGTGAGATAGTTATAATTGATATTATCAAGAGCTGCAGCGGCGCCCGTCTGTCCGCCGAAGGTGGCTCCCACGGCCACCGCCACCCATTGTGTGATGGCGGATTTCTGGGCCTCCGACATGCCCGGATCGGCGGCAAGCGCCTGCTGAAGCATGCTGTTGGCAAGTTCGCTGGCCGCTCCCGCGATGGCTCCTGCGTTGACTACTGGGGCCGGCAGCCAGAGAGGCTTTGGCAACGGCTAAGCCATGCCATTCTGCTTTGATGGGAGAGCCTATTCGCGCATGAACCACTGGTCGTCATCTACAAATGTATTGTATACATCCGCTCTTCCTTTCAACCCTTTTCGAATAAGATATGTTTCTAATTCCAAAAATGTTGAATATTCGATTGATTCTTCACAAAACCAAATTGCTTCGCATTCATAACATAAAAATAAATTTTGATCGGTAGCTCCTATGTAGACCTTTTTTAAGTAATCTTGGTTGCAGCGCGGGCATTGGATCTTCATTTTCGGATCTAAACTCATAATTATTCTGGGTATGCCGTGATTATATTGTTCGTTATTAGTCCTTTTTCATCAATTTTGACAACCACACGGATGCTAGTTTCTCCGGCATTGCCGACAACGCGGCCCATTGAGAGGACCAGGGAATGAAGCGCAACCGTTTCACGGGCGAACAGATCATCGGCATTCTGAAGGAGCACGAAGCTGGCACGCCGGTCTCGGAGTGTTGAGTTTCAGCAGGATTTAACCCGCTTTTCCATTTCGCGTTGTCCCACCAGATCCGGTGTAGTCGATTGTACGGCAACAATTTTATCTGGCGTGAGTGGATCGCCGATAATCGAAAAATGGATCAAACTGACGCAAAAACCAACACCCAGATTGCCTAACGTCCTATCAGTAGAGGAAACAAAATTGATCTGTAAGAAGATCTTTTAGTCTCAAATGATCCCTATTGGCGTCATTTAGTTTGACATGAGCAGATGCCGTGAGATACGTAAGCATACCATAATGGGAAAAATGAAGCGTTAAGGTATCATATGAAGTCGAGTCCGGAGGCTCTTCAGGACATAGGGCGGCTGCTCAAGACGTCGCGCAAGACTTTGGGCCTCACCCAGGAGCAGGTTGCGGATATGGCGGGTATATCGCGTCCGCGGTACCGCGAGATTGAGGCTGGAGCCAGCGCTGCCCGTACGACCACTCTGATCAACATTGGTCGTGCGCTTGGTCTGGAACTGATGCTCATCCCGCAGGCCATGGTCCCGGCGGTTGAAGCTTTACTGCAGCCAGGTGGCGCCGAAGATGACCTTCCTGCTTTCGTCGGCAGTCTCGATGGTGATGGCAATGTCTGATGCGCCTCTTGATCCAAGATCTATAACCTCACTGGACGTGCTGCTGAATGACCTGAAGGTCGGCATGATCGTGAGGACGCCGGGAGACTTCAACGCGTTCAGCTTTGAGGAGAGCTATCGACAGACGGGTGGTTTCCCAGTGCTCAGTTTGTCATTTCGCGCGGCACATGGGGGTTTGCGGAAGGACCCGAAGCCTGTCGCAAGGGCTTTGCCATCGTTCTTTGCGAACCTTCTTCCAGAGGATAAACTGCGCGAGGCGATGGAGAGGCACCATTCAGGCAACGTGCGAGCAGGAAATGATTTCGATTTGCTTGCAGCACTCGGATCGGATCTGCCGGGGGCTGTCCGAATTGTGCCGAGCGAAGGCAGCGTTGTTCGTAATGAGGGTTTGATAACCCCCAGACCGAAGGCCAGGTTTTCGCTCGCCGGCGTGCAAATGAAACTCTCTGTCATCAAAAACACAGGCAAGGGCGGCGGTCTGACGATCCCCTTAGGCGACGAGCAGGGTTCATATATCGCCAAGATTCCATCGACATCATTTCCCGGTGTCTCGGAAAACGAATTTGCAAATCTCGCATTGGCCGAAGCGATTGGTATGGACGTGCCGGAACGCGAGCTCGTGCAACAATCGCAGTTCGAGGGTATCCCGGAGGAGTTTGAGACATTGTCCGACGGCAAAGTCCTCCTCGTCAAACGTTTCGATCGCGTTGCCGGTGGAGAGCGCGTCCATATCGAAGATTTCGCTCAGGTATTCGGCGTCTATCCGTCTCGAAAATATGAGGGGGCCGCATATCATGATATCGCTGTGGCTATTGGGGTCGCCGTTTCTTCAGCGGCAGCCCTCGAGTTCGTCCGACGACTGGCTTTGGCTGTGCTGACAGGCAATGGCGACATGCACCTCAAGAATTGGTCGCTGATTTATCATGGGAAGGGCGACAAGCCGGCACTTGCCCCAGTCTATGATGTGCTATCGACCGTCCCATACATTCCGTCGGACGCCATGGCACTGTCGCTGGCCGGTGAAAGGCCGTTCAAGGCAATGAACGCCCAGCGATGGAAAGTCTTCGCTCATCGTGCGCGACTGCCGGAAGCTGCTGTGCTGAAGGCGGTTACGGAGACGGTGGAGCGCGTCAACCAGTCTTGGTGGTCTCTGCCTGAACGAGCTGTTCTACCCGATAGAGTGTTGGAACGGGTTGATGCCCACATCAAGCTGATGTCGCCGATCCTCGGCACGTGCGCTGATTAGCAATTGGTGTTTTTCCGTAACGCGTTAGCAGTTTCGTGGCCCACCAGTACCGATCGGGTTGCTGATTCGAATCCCTTCAAGAGCACGATGCTGGCAACGCGATTCTGATGCGCCACCCGCGGCCCGCACTCAATGACCGCTTCGCGCCTTCATGCACGAACTCGCTACGCGGGAGGGCGTGCGCGGCGAGTTTCGCATGATTATCTGAGGTTCTAGGCAGGCTGTTGGTGTTGCCTGACCATGACGTTCCCTTCAACGAGAGGAACGTTCAATGGCCAGCTTTCATCACGATGCACCGACCACACCGCTCCGCCGGCGCATGCAGAAAGACATGCTGATGCGAGGGTTGGGATCTCACACTCGGCAGGACTACATCCGTCACGTTCGGCGCTTCGCTACGTTTCTTGGGCGCGCCCCGGACACCGCGACGGTCGAGGACATACGACGTTTCCAGTTGTATCAGCATGAGAACGGCGTCGGTCCTGCGACGATCAACAGCACGGTTTCGGCGCTACGCTTTCTGTTCACGGTCACGCTGAAGCGGCGGGATCTGGCGCGGGCGCTGGTGATAACGCGCAATCCGCGCAAGCTACCGGACGTGTTCATTATTGAGGAAGCTGCCCGCTTACTGGAGGCGGCACCTGGCATCAAATACAAGGCCGCCCTCGGTGTGGCCTATGGTGAGGGGTTGCGCGTCTCCGAGGTCGCCCATCTCAAGGTCGATGACATCGACTCCAAACGCATGCTGATCCGGGTTGAAAAAGGCAAGGGACGCAAGGATCGCAATGCCATGCTGTCTCCGCAGCTCCTCGAACTGCTGCGGCTTTGGTGGCGCGAAGGAAAGCGGCTCGGTGTGATGCTGCCTCACGGCTGGCTGTTTCCGGGGCGTAGCCGCACCGATCCGATCTCGTCGCGGCAACTTCATCGCGCGGTTCAGGAAGCTGCCGATGTTGCCGGCATCCACAAGCGCGTCAGCCCGCATACCTTGAGGCTCAGCTTTGCCACCCATCTTCTGGAGGATGGCACCGATATCCGTGTCATCCAGGTTCTGCTCGGTCATAGCAAGCTGGAGACGACGGCTCTCTATGCGAAGGTCTCCGATTCGCGCGGCCTTGTTCTGCATGAGTTCGATTGAAAGACGACGCGTGCTGCCTTGACCTTGATGCCCGGATGGGAGAAGGTGCGCCAAGGTTCAGCGTCTAGAGTTTAGGCATGATCAGGAATACGCCTTGCGCCATCCTGGCCATCTTGACCTTGATGTTGCCCTTCCCCGTTCTTGCCGCTGCGTTGGATCGTGCGTCCGGCGCGACAGATCTGTCGGATGCCGCGAACGAGGGTGATCCGGCTCAGGGCGGGTGGATTGTCACGCTCGGCGCGAGCGGTGAACTCGGCCCGAAATTTCCGGGCGCTGCCCATTATGGCGTCAGCGTCATGCCCTTCTTCGATATCCGCCGCTTTGGCGAACCGGCTGAAAATTCCGCGGCCGACGACAATATCGATTACGGTCTTTTCGATGTCGCAGGCATCGAAATCGGCCCGGTCCTTGGCTTTCGCGATAGCCGTTCCACCAGCGATGACAGCCGCCTCAAGGGGCTCCGCGCCCTCAACTGGGGCGTCGATGGCGGTCTTTTTGCGCAGGGCTGGCCAATTGCGGATCGATTGCGGGTGCGCAGCGAAGTTCGACAAGCGCTTAACAATGATACCGGGCTGGTGGTTGCTCTCGGCGCCGACTGGTTTCAGCCACTGAATGACAGGTGGCTGCTTTCGGCAGGCCCGCGCGCTTCGTTCGGCAACCGTCTCTATATGCGCAAGTATTTTGGGGTGACCGATGCGGAATCGACGGCCAATGGGGTGCTGCCGTCCTATCAGGCAGAAGGCGGGCTGCAATCCGTGGGGTTCGTCGTATCTGCATCCTATGCCGTGACGCCGGACATGACTGTCCAGTTCTACAACCGCTTCGATCGGCTGACGGGCGATGCTGCCGACAGTCCCATCACCTCGTCCTTAGGCAGCCGCAACCAGAATGTGTTCGGCATCGCCATCTCCAAGGCTTTTACGGTTCGGTTCTGAGACAGGATCTTGAAACGACTTAGGCCGAGCGCCGGCTGGCCGTTGCAATAAGCCAGATGCCGGCAAGGATCAGCAGGCTGCCGATCCCTTGAAGGGGCTGTATCGGTTCCCCGAAGGCAAACCAGGCGGTTGCCATGATGAGGACATAGCTCACGGCAGACAGCGGAAAGGCCTTGGCCAGGTCCACATGCGAAAGCACCGTCATCCAGATGCCAAAGCAGGCTATTTCCGCTCCGACCGCCGCCAGGAACCAGGGCGATGTGAGAAGGGGGGGCAGCCAGGAGGCGCCCGTGTCAGAGGCTGCCTGTGGTGCTGCATCAAGCGCGCTCAGCTTGAGCAGGATCTGCTGGAGCGCATTTAAAAACGGCACGGCAAGCCAGAGCGTCCGCATGGTGGTCACGCCGGATGCTCGTCCGTGCCGTCTGCGGCAAGCCATCCGGAGACCCATCTCAGGATCACCTGCATCAGGGGATTGCGGTGGCGAAAGAAGAGTGCGTTTTCCGTCAGCTGGCTTCCGAGCCGCACCTTGTTGCGATAATAGGCCTGTCCGCTCTGGTAGCGGCTCAGCCCGTGGCGCAGGCAGTAATCAAGGTTGGTGAACCAGCTCAGATAATAGAGATTGTAGGGTCTTCCAGCCTCGGCATCCATGCAGAAGAACTTGTCGATGAGGCGGTCTTCATCGTGCACTAGAAGATTGGCGGCCAGCAGTTCGTCACCGACGAAGTAAAAAACGCAGAAGGCATTGTCCGGCATGCGCTTCAGGATACCGTCGAAATAGGCGCCCGTCAGCGCCTCGAACTGCCATTCGCTGCGCGCGCGCGTCTCGCGATAAAGCTCCATCACCCTTGGCAGGAGGGGGCCGAAATCGGTCGTGTATTCGATACGCACGCTGTTGCGACTGCGCAGCTTGCGGCGCATATCCTTGCGGGTGCCCTGGGAGAGAGCGCCGAGATAGGCCTCGATCGTGTCGAAATCGATGTCGAGCCAGGCCGTCGGCATGCTGCCAATCGGGCTGTAGCCGCGCGCCAAAAGTGTCGACTGGAGGTGCGAGGGCAGGGGCAGGTCCTTGAAGGCCGTGAGTGCACAGCCGTTGGCAGAGGCATGAGCCTCGAACGCGTCGAGCAGGGCACCAAACAGGGCCGGCTGGCGCTCCGCTGCAACGCGCGGATGAAAGCCGACAAGGCCCGCCTCGGTGCAGGGCGAGCCCAGGCAGGCCAGACGAAATTTCAGAAACCCATCGAACACGCGGCGGACCCGTTCGATGGCCTGGCGGATGCGGCCACCCTCCAGCGTCGTCTCCAGAGCGTAGTGGCACAGGAAGACGGGCATGGCGGACAGGATCTCGCCGCCTTCCCGCACGACGACATAATGCCAGCCAAAGCCGTCGAGCCCGGCTTCTTCGACAGCCAACAGGTAATCATAGGTCTCGATTTCGCCGGCAAAGCAGGTATTCCACGCCTCGCGTCCGATCATGCGGATGCTGCTGAAGATGGCGGCTGCGGACGCTGAGGTGGCGCCTGCCAGCGGCAAGGGTGCGGCGATGTCAATTCCAAGTGCTTGATGCATGGTCTGCCTCGAAGAAATCTGCCGTCAGATCGGCCACCTGCCGGTGCTGCCGATCGACATGGATCATGTGATAACTGTCGTCGAGCCAGTGAAGCTCGCGCCTGCCGCCGAGATGCGCGGCAATATATTCGGCATGGGCGGGGCCGCTCAGATCATCCTCGCGCGAATGCAGGATGAGGGTCGGCGTGCGGATTTCGGGCAGGTGTGCCTTGAGCGCCCGCCCGAGCCTGTACATTTCCACGAGACCACGTCCGGGAAAGCTGTCCAGCATGCCTTCACCGGTCATGCCGGCCACCATGCGGCGCATGCGGGCATCTTTGATGCCAAGCGAGGCGGTTTCTCGAAAGTTCAACCGGTCCAGGAAGGGAATATGCGAGATCCAGCCGATATGGGGCGAGATCAGCGCGTAATGGCGCGGAACGTCCCAGCCGTCATAGTTGAAGCAGGGCGAATAGACGCCGACGGCACGGATGCGGTCGGGATTGCGGTAGGCGGCCATCATCGCAAGCTTGCCGCCGACGCAGATTCCGGCCGCAAACACCGCATCGGTGCGTGCCCCAAGCCAGGCGCTTCCCGTCTCGACGCTGTCCAGCCAGTCCTGCCAGCGCGAGCGGCGCAGCACGGCTGCCGTCTCGCCGTGGCCGGCTAGCAGCGGTGCGTGGACACTGAAGCCGCGGCGATGGAATTGGCGGGCGACCAGCCGCATCTCCGCTGGCGCCCCGGTCAGTCCGTGGACCAGGACGACACCCAGGCCATTGGTGCCCTCCAGGAAGAAGGAGCGTCCGTCAGCCGGCATGGGGAGCCTCCTCATGCTGGCGGTTTTCCGGCGCCATGAAGCCGAGCGCGTGGCAGGTGCTGATCACATGCGTTCCGGCTGCTTCCTGCTCCTGCTTGATCTGTTCATGGAAGGCACGCAGCTTCGTCCAATGAGTCTTTGGCCGGTAGTGATGCTCGGCATGGTAGCCATTGCCGAACCACAGCCAGTTGTAAAAGCTGTTATGGCTGCTGACGCCCCAGGCGATCGGCTCGTCGGGATCACCGTTCAGATGCTCGTAATAGCCGTTAAGCGAGGAGAGGCAGTTACCGAGATAATAGAAGGGAACGAAGAACAGAACGGCCTTCCAGTCCAAGAGGAGCGCCAGCGCCACGAAGCCTAAGAAAGAGATGAGTTCGAGCCGGCCGAACTTCGCTTCGAATGGACGCTTGGCTGCGATCGCCTTGTGGATGTCGCCGATATCGTCGCGGAAGAAGCTGAAGAAGGTGTAGGAGAAGACATTTTCCGGCTCGCCATTGCGGCCGTGCCGGTAGATGGACAGAAGGTCCAGCGTTTCGCCCTTTTCGTTCGGGCGGTCGCTATTGCCCGAATGGTGGCGCATGTGGATCCAATGATAGTAGACCTGCGAAAAGCCGATGGTGACGGATTCCAAGAGGCTGAAGGCATAGTTCATCCAGCGCGGCCGGAAATAGGGCGTGTGGATGAAGTTGTGGGAGATGCTGTTGATGTTCCAGGAGATCGACACAGCATAGATCGCGCCAAGCACGGCTGACAGCCAGAGCGGGCGGCTTTCAAAGCCGAGGATCAGGGTGATGTTGAAGGAAAGGTGCGCGAGGGCTGCAAGCACCGGCAGGATATCCCATCTGGTATGCGCAAAGATTTTCATAGTCCTGTTGCTCCGACACAGACCACGCCAATCGTCACCAGGCCGATGCCGAGTGCGTGGCGCAGGTTGATCATTTCCTTGAAGACGATGGCGCTCGCTGCAGCGACTGCCGCATAGCTCAGCGCCATCAGCGGAAAGGCGACCGACAGCGCCACCTTTTCCAGCACCCGTGTCCAGGCAAGCAGTTCGACGGCCCAGAACAGAATGCCAAGCCAGACGACCGGCCTTGCCAGCGCCTGGAAAAGCGTGCCTTCCGCCCCCAGTTTGAAACACAGCTCCCGCCCCGTTTCTGCAAGAATGCAGAAGAGGATCAGCGACAGCGTGCCGATGGAGAGCGTCGCGGTCATGGCATCACCTCCGAGAGCACTTCGAGCAGCGCGTGGTTTGCCGCACTGTTGATGGTGCGGATGGCCTGCACATCGCGCGACCGGCGCGGCTGGTCTATCAGCACTTCGGCCTGTTTCAGCAGGCGGGTGGCGAGGCTGCCGCCATAGCCGGGCGCCGAGTAATCGCCCGTCACATCGGCGCCGATGACCCGGTGCCGCTCGCCAATCGCGCGCACCAGCTGCAGCACATAGGGCAGGCTCATGGAGCCCTGGTCCCAGTTGGTCACCGCATCGGCCGCGCAGAGCGCATCCTTGTCGAGCGTGATGTAGACGGCTTCGGTGTTGATGCGCGACAGAAGCAGGTCGATGAAGTTCTCCTCGCCCAGATCGGCGATCAACTGCCAGTGAAGTGCACCGTCGACCTGGCGAAAGCCCGGGCCGCAGCCGTAGGTGCGGCGCACCTTGCTCGGCGCGTGCCGGTATGGGTAAAGCTCCAGCCCGCCGCCTGCCAGCAGGGACAGGTTTGCCCCCTTTTTCTCCGGTGACGTCAGATCGTCGCTGCACACGCCAAGCGTGATCACCTTCCTGACAAGAGGGTGCGCCAGCGCGCGGTTCACCCAGGATCCGCAATGCATGCCGCTGTGGAAATGCACCCAGTCCGGATGGTTGTCGATGTGGATGACCGTCACCGGTTGCGTCATTGTCTCCAGCGCTGCCGCAAGGAGCAGCGCCGTGACGTGATGAAAATCGCCGGACCCCATGAAGGAGAGCCGTGCGCCTCCGGTCCTTTTCAGCGGGGTGCGGCACAGCACCTGCCAGAGCGCATCGAGCCCCGGCTGTCGGCCCCAGAGCCGGATGGCGCGGCCGCTGTCCTTGGCGGCGATCTCGTGCGCACCGGCCATCAGGCAGGCTTGCACGAAGCCGGGCTGCAACTCCAACGCATCATCGAGATGAAGAAGAAGGAGTTGCACCGTCCTACCTCCGCTCGGCGCGCGTCAGCAACTGGTCGAGCAGAACCAGCGCTAGATCAATCTCGCCATGGGAGATCATCAGGTTCGGGGCAAGGGTGATGACGTTCTTGTGGTAGCCGCCCACATCCAGCACCAGGCCATACTTGCGGCCATCCACCAGAAGATCGCCCTTCATGCCTTCGTCCGACATCCAGTCGAGCGTGGCCTTGTCCGGCGTATAGCTGTCGGACTTGCAGATCTCCATGCGCAGCGCGAGCCCCAGTCCGTCGACCTCGCCGACGATGGCGTGGCGGGCCTTGAGATCCTTCAGGCCGTCGAGGAAGCGGGCACCTTTTTCCATCACGCCGGCGCCGAAATCCGTTTCACCCACCATCTTGAGGGTTTCGAGCGCGACAGCCGTGCCCATCGGGTTCGACGCGAAGGTCGAGTGGGTGGATCCCGGCGGAAAGATGGTCGGGTTGATCATCTCTTCCCGGGCCCATATGCCCGAGAGCGGGTTGAGCCCGTTGGTGATCGCCTTGCCGAAGACCAGCACGTCCGGCGAGACACCGAAATGCTCGACCGACCACAGCTTGCCCGTGCGGTAGACGCCCATCTGGATCTCGTCCACCACCAGGAGAATGCCGTGGTCGTCGAGAACCTTCTTCAGCTCCTTGAAGAAGTTCATCGGCGGAATGACATAGCCGCCGGTGCCCTGGATCGGCTCGATGTAGAAGGCGGCATATTCCGACTTTCCGGCCTTCGGATCCCAGACGCCGTTATACTCGCTCTCGAACAGGCGGGCGAATTTCTGCACGCAGGCGTCGCCGTATTCCTCCTTCGACATGCCCTTGGGGCCGCGGAAGTGGTAGGGGAACTCGATGAACTGCGCGCGCTCGCCGAAATGGCCGTAGCGGCGGCGATAGCGATAGCTCGACGTGATCGACGTGGCCCCCAGCGTGCGGCCGTGATAGCCGCCCTCGAAGGCAAACATCAGGCTCTTGCCGCCGGTATAGTTGCGCACGAGCTTCAGCGAGTCTTCGATGGCCTGGGAGCCGCCGACGTTGAAATGCACGCGGCCCTTGTGGCCGAATTTCTGCTCCGCATCGCGCGCGATCAGCGCTGCCAGTTCCACTTTCTCGCGGTGCAGATACTGCGACGCCACCTGCGGCAGGCAATCCAGCTGGCGGTGGGCGGCCGCATTCAGCCTTTCGTTGCGATAGCCGAAATTGACCGCCGAATACCACATCTGCAGGTCGAGGAACGGCGTCTCGGCCGCATCATAGACGAAGGAGCCTTCGCAGCCGCTGAAGAATTTCGGCTTGTCTGTGTAATGAACGGTATCGCCATGGGAGCAATAGGTCTCCTCGAGATGACGCAATTCGTCTTCGCTGAGGGCGGGCACTGCCGGTTTGGCCAGTTTAAGGTTGGAGCGCATGGAAACCTCTTCTCACGCAGATTTTGCCAGGGGCCGTGCGAACGGTTGCCTGGAGGGGGTGGAAAGCATGGCTGCGACGGAGGCCTGAACATCGGCAAATCCGTCGTAGGGAGTGAAGGCGATGCGCTGGCTTGCGCAGTAATCGGCGAGCTTCGCCTTGGCAAAGACAGCCGTCGCCATGCGGGACACGCAGAAATCGCTGCGCCCGTCGCCGACATAGATGCTGTGGGACGAGGGTGAGACGACCGCGCATTTGCAGACGCCCGAGCCTGCGGCGCAGTCTGCCCGCATGAAGGGAAAGGCGAGATCAAGACCGCCGGATGCCGCCGAGGCGACCAGACGGTTGGCGATGACAGGAATGTCGGGCATGCCGTGGCGCGACAGGATACGGCGGATAAAATACTCGACCCCGTCGCTGACGATGGTGAGCGGCAGGCCGTTGGCACGGCAGAAATCGCGGAAGGCAAGGAAGCCTTCATCGATCTCGACCGTATCGAGAAAGGCGTCGATCGTGTCGCGCTCGGCGCGGATGAGTCGGACCTGGCGCTCCATGCACTGGGCAGAGGTAATTCTGCCGGCTGTCCATTGATCCTCGATGGCGTGCCATTCGGGCAGCGCAAACTGCTGCAGGACGAGATCGGTCACGTCCTTTTTGGAAATGGTCCCGTCGAAATCGCAAAACACCTGCATCGCATTCTCCTTCTGTCGATGAAGGGTCTAGCGCGGGCTGCTGAAAGCAGGATGAGGCGAAGATGAAGCGAAACTGAATTCGTCAGGACAGGATAGGGCCGGGGGATTTGGCCGCCGCCGTTGCCTGGTCAGGCCGCGGGGATATCGAGATCGATGCGCAGGCCCGGCCCCCAGTCTGCCGCCGAAAGCGCAATGGCGATCTCTAGCCGCTGGGCGATGTCGGCCACGATCGCAAGGCCCAGTCCGGCCCCCTCGGCGGCACTTTCGCCCAGCCGGTTGAAGCGCTGGAAGGCGGCCTGGCGCTGGTCTGGGGCAATGCCGGGGCCGCTGTCCATGAGGGAGAGCCGCCAGCCCCCTTCGCTTCTCTCCAGCGAAAGCGCGATGCGACCGCCGTCCGGGGAATATTTGATCGCATTGTCGAGAAGGTTGTCGATCATGATACGCAGGAGCGCCCGGTCGCCAAGCACCGTTGCATCCGCCGGCCCGCTGAGCGAAACGTCGAGATTGCGATTGTTGATGATCACGCCGAAATCGGCAATGGCTGCGGCCGCCACGTCATGAAGGGGAAGGGGTTCGAGCCGCACCGCCTGATGGCCAACGCGGGCAAGCCGCAGCAGCTGCTCGGTCATGTGCATGGCCCTCTCGTTGCTGACGACCAGATCCTTCAGAAGCGCCGTGCGCTCTTCCTCAGTATCGGCCCGCGCAAACATCTGCAGCAGAAGCTTGATGCCGGCCTGCGGTGTGCGCAGCTGATGGGCGGCAAGGTCGGAAAATCGACGCTCCATCGTCAGCGACTGGCCAAGCTTGCGCAAGAGGTTGTTCAAGGAATGGACAACCGGAGCAAGGTCGCGGGGAAGGTTACGCGTCTCGATCATCGACAGGTCGTCGGGCGTGCGGGCGCGGATCTCGGACACCAGTTCGCGGATCCTGGCAATGCCGTTATAGATGGCAAGCCAGATGATGATGGCGATGACCGGCACCAGCACGAGCAGCGGAAAGGCCAGGTTCAAAACGATGTTTTCGACAAGCCCCTCGCGCAGGTCGATGTTTTCGGCCACTTCCATGGTGATGGTCGTATCGGGAATGGGCAGCGAATAGACCCGCCAAAGCTCACCCTGGTAGGTGACATCGGAAAAGCCGGCCTTCATCCGTTGAACCTTGGCGGGAAAGGCATTGCTGCTGGCGATCGCCAGTGCATCGTCCTTCCAGGCGCGGAAGGAATGGGCGTCGGCGTAATCGTCGGCATCCTGGTTCAGCGCCAGCTGATTGTCCATGTTGAAGTCGATATCCGGCACCTGCACCGTCGGTCTGCTGCGGCGCTCGCGCAGGAGAGGACGTTTCATCACCGACCACAGCACATTGGCATCGTTGATCAGCTGGGCATCGTAGATGTTGTCGATCTCGCGGGTGGCGCTGCGATAGGCGAGGAAGCCTATGACGGCGATGGTCACCATCAGCGTCGGCAGGATGCGGAAGAACAGGCGTTGGCTGAGCGTCACGGTTGGCGCTCGACCATGTAGCCGACACCGCGGATCGAGCGGATGAAATCGGGGCCCAGCTTCTTGCGCAGCGTATAGATGATCACCTCGATCGTGTTGCTTTCGACAGAGACATCCGTGTCGTAGAGTGCGTATTCGATATCGCTTTTGGTCACGTAGCGCCCGGCCCGCTCCATCAGGAGGCGCAGCAGGTGAAACTCCTTGGCCGCCATGTGAAGCGGCACGCCGCGGCAGCGCGCCACCATGGCGGAGGGGTCAAGCTCCACCTCGCC
The DNA here is from genome assembly GCA_027483885.1 of Rhizobiaceae bacterium. Taxonomy (GTDB): domain Bacteria; phylum Pseudomonadota; class Alphaproteobacteria; order Rhizobiales; family Rhizobiaceae; genus Neorhizobium. The sequence goes on along the minus strand of JAIXTO010000076.1, from coordinate 21,288 downwards.
GCAGCGGATCACCGTTTCGCTGCGGCCCTGACGGCGGCGGATGAGCGCGCGCAGGCGCGCCAGCAGTTCATCGAGATCGAAAGGCTTGATCAGGTAATCGTCGGCCCCTTCGTCCAGTCCTGTCACCCGGTCGCGCACGCTGTCGAGCGCCGTCAGCATCAGGATCGGCACGTCGTCGCCACGCGCGCGCAGTGCGCGCACCACGTCGAAGCCGCTCGCCTTCGGCAGGTTGACGTCGAGAATGACGGAGCCATAGGTGCTGTCGCGCAGCGCCTCAAGCGCGGTTTCGGCGTCACGAAACCAGTCAACGCCATAGGCGTGCTTCTCGAACGCCTTTTTCAGCGACGATCCGAGAATTCGGTCGTCTTCGACAAGCAGAATGCGCACGGCTCATCTCCGGGAGGTGATTTGCCAAACTTTGCCCACGCCATTGTGGCAGAATTTAACCGATGTGCGAGCGAATGTCTTCGCAATGGCGTTGCGGGCGGGGCAAGGCGGAAGGCTTCTTCCCTCTCCACAAGCGCAAGCGATCAATCGTTGACCTCCCGAGCTCGGGCGGAACAGCTGGAGAGAGGGGGACAAGCGCTAAACCGGAGGGGGATCATCCACCCGGAGGGCCGAGACGGATTTCATGAAAATTCGGCCGATGCTGCAGGCCGAAGGCCGAAGCATGGGGAGACCGGTTTAGTGCTTGTGGTGGAGAGAGGGCAGAGCGCCTTTCTACCCTCTCAGTGCGTTGAAACACGTTGTCTTCAATAGAGGCGGGTGGGGCTGTCGGACTTCCGGAGTCGGCCCAGAGCGGTCATTGAACATGGAAAACCGGGAGGCGGCAACGCGCATCGCTTCTGTCATAGGCTCCGTCGCAACTTGCCCAAAGTGAACATCTTTTGAGGCGACCTAGGTAGCCCATAGCTGATGATGTATGGATCGGATCGTGCTTGATCCGATCCATGCAATCCGGCGCATCCGATGGGCATGTCCTGGTGATCAGTCGAACTTGACCAGGTCCTTGAAGATCAGCCGACCCCAACTCTTTCCGCGCGCCTGGACGAGCAGCCCACCTTCAGACAGCCCGCCAAGTCTGATCGGCGAAAACCCGAGATTTTCCGCCAGCATACCAATCTCCTCGCCCGCATCGTCATCGTCGCTCGCCAGAAACACGACTCTCCTGCCACTATGAATGGCGGGGTCTTGAGCAAGGGTGGCAGCGACCAGATGATTGAAGCCCTTGACCAGCCTTGCACCAGAGAAAGCCTTCGCGACGAAAGCAGACGACGGGAGACCACCCAATTCCTCAGGTGGAACCTGCGTGTTCATCGCGTCGATGATGGTCTTCCCCTTCCAATCGGGCAGGGCCTTTGCGACCTGCGAGTGCGACTCGAAGCGGACAGCCAAAAAGATGATGTCCGCCTTGACGGCTTTCGCCAGTGTTGTGGCAATGACATTGGGTCCGATCGTGGCAGCATCCAACGCAAAGCTTTCAGGGTCTCGTGTGGTTGCAACGGATATGTCGATGCCCTTGCGGGCAAACGCCTTGGCCAGGGCCTTGCCGACACTGCCGAAGCCGATAATTGCGTAGCTCATATTCATACTCCTTTGGTGTTTGACGCGGTCAGAGCTTGTAGCCGCCGCTCGCCTCAATCGTCTGGCCGGTTACCCAGTGGCCCTCATCGGAAGCCAGGAACGCCACGACGGCGGCGATTTCCGAAGGCTCGCCAAAACGACCCAGCGCGATGTCGGCCTCGACTGCCTTCACGAGTTCGGCATTCTCCCGGAAGGCAGCGTTCGCGTCGGTTCGCGTGAAGCCCGGCGCTACAGCGTTCACGGTAATTCCGCGCGGACCCAACTCGGACGCGAGCGCATGGGTCAGGTTGTTGATCGCCGCTTTGGCCATCGAGTAAATCGGCGCGGTTGTGACGGGCTTGGTGGCTGCGGCGGAAGAAATGTTGATGATGCGTCCGCCATCGGCAAGACGATCCAACGCGGCCTGAACGATGAAGAAAGGCGCGCGAGCATAGACCGCGATCAGGGTGTCCCAACTTTCCGGCGTCGCGTCCTTGAAGCCAAGCCAGCCGGCGTTGCCAGCGTTGTTGACCAGAATGTCGAGGGTTTTGCTTCCGTTCCGCTTGGTGAACGCGTCGTCGAGTCTCTCGAATAAGTTCGGGACGGTCGCGGGGTCAACGAGGTCCGCATGGATCGCGAACGCAGTGCCTCCTGCTTTCTCGATGACCGCGATCGCCTCGTCTGCACCAGATTTGCTGGCGTTATAGGTCAACGCGACTATCGCACCATCCTTTGCAAGTCGTTCGGCGATGGCGCGGCCAATGCCACGCGACGCCCCGGTCACAAGAGCGGTTTTTCCTTTAAGAGACTGTTCCATTCTATTTTCTTCCTTGGGTGTGTGCATCATCGGTTCACTGCCGTGCCCGCGCTGGCGCAACGCGTCAGAGTTGCGCCAGCCCGCCGTCGACGGCGACTTCGCTGGCGGTCATGAAGCTGCTGTCGTCTGACGCGAGAAAAACCGCCACGGCCCCGATCTCCGCCGGATCGGCCATGCGCTGGAGCGGAGTCATCGCGCCATAGGCCTTCTGGCCCTCTTCACCGAGTGCTTCCTTCGCGAGCTCGGTCGCCGTCGCTCCCGGTGACAGGACGTTGACCCGGATGCCGGTGCCCTTCAGGTCCTCAGCCCAGGTCCGGGCCAGATTGCGCACGGCCGCCTTGCTTGCACTGTAGGCGGTGAATCCCGGGGCTCCCGTGGTGCCGGCGCTCGATCCGGCCAAGATGATCTAACCGCCCGGGCCCATCAGCGGCAGCGCCTTCTGGACCGTGAAGATCGTGCCCTTCACATTGGTGTCGAAGGTCTCGTCGATGTGCTCGGCAGTGATCTGGCCGAGCGGAAGCGGGCTTCCCGCTCCTGCATTGGCGAAAACGATGTCGAGCGTCCCGCGCTCGGCCTTCACCGACGCGTAGAGGCGATCGAGGTCTGCCTCATCCGAGATCGAGCCCTTCACCGCGCGGGCATTCGGCCCGAGGTTGGCCACGGCTGCATCGAGCGCATCCTGCCGGCGGCCGTAGATGAAAACGAAGGCTCCTTCGGCAACGAAGTGCTTTGCCGCAGCAAGGCCGATGCCCGTAGCGCCGCCGGTGATTACGGCGGTCTTTCCATTCAGTCTGGTCATGTCATTACATCCCTTTGTTGGTGAGCCTGAAGATAGGCCCGCTGGAGCCAGACGATGAGTGCGGAAGCGCGCACATCGGTGGTGCAAAAACGATCCAGAGAGAGATGAATCAACGCAGCTACGGTGGTGCGCTCGGCGAACCAGCATGTTAGTCTGCGTCTCGCAGGCACAGCTTGCGGCGCGGGAATGCACCATGATCGACTGGGATGACGTTCGTTACTTTCTTGCCGCAGCGCGTGGCGGCTCGGTGCGGGCTGCCGCCAAGCGCTTGGGGGTGAATCACGCGACTGTGCTGCGGCGCATCGCCCAGCTTGAGGCACGCCTCGGGGCGCAGATGTTCGAAAAGCTGCCTTCGGGCTACCGCCTGACGGCCGCAGGCGAGGAGGTCCTCGAGTTCGCGAACCAGATGGAAGCCACGTCGCACCAACTGGAGACGCGGGTCTTCGGGCGCGATCAGAGTATACGCGGTCTTCTGCGGGTGACGCTGCCCCCGTTTCTTGCGACACACCTGCTCATGCCGGATATCGCCGATTTTGCGCGTCTGCATCCGGACATCGAGATGGAGATCGTATCGACCGGCGAGGTCGTGAATCTGACCAACCGCGAGGCGGATGTGGCGATCCGGCTGGTCTCAGATCGCAAGACCCTGCCGCTCAATCTTCATGGCCTGAAAGGACCGGATCTGCGCGCGGGTGTTTATATGTCCCGCGATAGACTGGCCGCGTTGCGTGCGGGTGCGCCGGATCCAATCCGGCCCATCGTCACCGGCGGTCAGGCTGTTCCCGACTGGATAGACGAAGGGGAGTTTCGCGCCGCAGGGGTTCCGTTCAGGACGCCGGGCGCCGACGCGCAGATCGCTGCGGCAAGGCAAGGGATCGGCATGACCAAACTGCCCTGTTTCGTCGGAGATGCCGATCATCTGCTGGTAAGAGTTCCGGGCATCGATCTGAAATCAACTGCGACGATCTGGCTTCTCACGCAGGGGGAGACACGCAAGACGAAGCGCGTGCGGCTTTTCACAGAGTTCGTATCCCGCAGACTTGCCGCCTACGCTCCGCTCCTCGCCGGGCTGTCCCTATCGCGCGACTGACGTCCCGTTCCAACGCCACAAATGGGCTAGGGAAATTGTGGTTGGAGATTGGCATTCCCAAGGGGGCAGGCTGCGGAGTGGCCGCTCTCCGTGAAATCGAAATACAGAGGGGACGGTCCGCTTCCGGCCCCTTACCGGCCATTCCGCAGGCAAATATTTGGCCGGATTGTAAACGGCGACTGAACGACCGGATCAGCGGTTCAAGTCCAGTCAAGGCGTTCGACCTTATCAGCCAGTCAGTGCCAATCCGCCCTGACACCCGATGCCCTCTTGATTTCTGCGACCAGGCTATCGAGAGCTGGATTTCTTGCCTTGCGTGCCCGCCGGACCACGTATGCCAAGGCTGGCAGGACAAAGTAACGCGATGGCGTGGTCCCAAGCGCCTTCCTGAACATGACAATGAAGGCCGTCTTGGATGATTTGGCCAGCGGGAGCTGGAATTTTAGGGTGGCGCGTCAGCGCGATGTCGTCGAAAGCTCCAATCTTAGCGTCGCCTCTATCCTCCTTACAGAATATCGCGACTTTTACGGATGTGTTTCACGCCACTCATCACGTGGTCGCGGATCACCGTCTTGGCGCCCGCGGCATCCTTTGCCAGTGCAAGTTCGAAAAGCAGCTTGTGATCGTCGACCACGGGCTTTCCCCGAAAACTTTCAGCCAGCATGTGGTAGCGCAGGAACCGGTCGAAGACCGAGGACAGGTTGGCCATCAGCGTTGCAGAATTGCAGGCCGAAACGATCGAGCGGTGGAATTCCCAATCGTAGCGGACCCAGTCCACCGTTCGCGATGCATCGCCGGCCAACAGTTTTCGTTCGGCGACGGCAAGTTTATGGTGGGCCGCAACGATCCGCCCCTCCCATTCCAGATCGCCGCGGCTAAAGGAAACATCGACAGCGTGGGTTTCCAGGAGAATGCGCAGCTCGGCTAGCTCCATCAGTTCCTGCAGGGAAACAGGACTGACCTCGAACCCTTTCTGCCCCTCGGCAATGACGAGACTTTCCGTGGTCAGGCGGCCCAGGATCTCGCGTAAGGAGGAAACGCTGATCTTGTAGTGCTCCTTGGCCTGCTCAAGCTTGATTTTTGCCCCGGGCGGCAGGACACCTGCGATAATGTCCTGCCGTACCTGCCGGAAGACCACGTCGCTGATCGTTTCGCCGATATCTTCCTTACCCACGGGCATTCTCTATCCGCTTTGCATGGCCATCAGGCGTTTCACCGGACAGCCCGGCACCCATCAGGAAATTTTGGGCAAGGGCATGTTCAACCCCGCCCTCAATATGGACGATCAGGATTTTCTTGGCCGTTTCCGTTTGTCTTGCCATGGCGGCATCAAGCAGTTGTCGATGCTCCTGTGCTGCGATTTCACCGCGATAGGAAAGCGCTGCCATCTGGTAGCGCAGGTATTTATCGAACACCACGGAATGGGTGTGCATCAGAAGCTTTGATCCACACGCCGAAATCAGCGCCTGATGGAACTCCCAGTCGTATCGCTTCCAGTCCTCCGCCTGCGCCGGATTGCCGCTTGCCATGATGTCCTCCATCCTCGACAGCTTGTGATGTGCCGAGACCAGGCGTGCCTCCCAATCGACATCGCCGCGCTCGAATGACTGCTCCAGCGCGTGTGTTTCCAGGAGAAGCCGGAGTGCTGCAATCTCGCGCAGATCGGTTGCCGAGATTGGCGACACTTCAAAACCGCGCTGCCCCTCTGCCACCACCAGCCCCTCGGACGAAAGCCGGTTCAAAATCTCTCGCAATGTGCTGACGCTTGTCTCGTAGGTCTCTTTGAGACTTTCCAGCTTCAGCTTCTGTGCGGGCGCAAGGCGACCGAAGATGATGTCGGCGCGGATACGCCGGTAGGTGCTCTCGGCGACGGTTTCGGCGACTGCATGAGGCAACATCAAAAGATCTCGGATATTTTGCTGATCCTCACATATATTGCTGCTTTGACCTCGTGTGCAATCTGGTTTTGCATGAGCCCGGAGCTAAATTGCCCTGAAGGCCCGCGTCGAAAAAGCATCAGCTCTTGGGTACTCCATCCGGGCGCATCAGTTTTTTGAGCGCCGCGATCCGGAAAATCGCATTTGGGGCGCCATAGCCGTTGTACTGGCGTCGCTGGACGATCTCGAAGAAGAAGCCCTCGCCGTACGTTTTGCTGTAGAGTTGGAAATAGTCGCCCTCGGCGTCGCTGTCATAGAGAATGTTTTCGGCTTTCAACCGCTCGGTCAAGGCCGGTTCGAGACCGAAGCGGGCTTCAACGTCGTCGTAATAGTTGGGCGAGATCTGCAGCGGGCAAAAGCCATTCGCCCGCAGCGCTTCAGCCGTGGCAAAGATGTCGTCCGTCTGGAACGCCAGGTGTTGCACGCTCGAACCGAATTTTTCGGCAATGAAGTGACCGGCCAGCGTACGACGATTTTCGGCTCCGTTGAGCGTGATCCTGAGCGAGCCGGAAACGTTCTCCACCACCTGGCTACGCACAACGCCGGCTGGGTCGATGATATCGACCATCGGCGTCTTGTGGGTCTCGAAGATCGATGTGTAGAACAGCAGCCAGGTCAGCATCTCGTCATAGGCGACAGTCTGGGCAATGTGATCGACCCTCACGAGATGGCTCGGCACCACAGCCTCATCGTCCTGCACGGCCACAAAGTCGATTTCGGAATATCGCCCGAGGTCACTGTTGTCGTCCAGCAGATAGATCAGTCCGCCACCAACACCGCGGATTGCCGGGATGACAACCTCTCCGGCGGCAACCGGCTGGCTGAATGGTTCGGCTCCCAGTGCCACGGCCCGCGCAAAGGCCTGTTGCGCATCTTCGACCAGCAGCGCCACGGCGTATGCCGATGTGCCGTGAACGGCAAAGGACGTGTTGGCAAAGCCCTGTTCATCGGTGTTGACGATCAGCCGGATGTCGCCCTGCTCGAAGATGCTGGCCTTTTTCGAGCGATGGGCGGCGGTGCGGCGAAAGCCGAGAGTGCGCAGGATGCCGGTCAGATCCGCAGCATCCTTTTCGTCAGCCGAGAACTCCACGAAGCCGACGCCTTTGACCGTTGCGCGGTTGGGCATCTCGGATACGGTGAGCGTTTCGACATTCGGCGCGCGGCGCACCTGGTCTCCCAGATAGATCAGCGACCGGTGACCATCTGCCGCAATCGCCCGCGGCGATCCGCCCCGGAACTGGTCATTGAAGATTTCAAGCGAGAAATAGCCGTCATAGCCGGTCTCGGCGACGGCCGTGGTAAAGGCTGCAACCGGCAGATCGCCTTCGCCGGGCATGTTGCGGAAATGCCTTGACCAGTAGAGCAGGTCCATGTCGATCAGCGGCGCATCGGCGAGTTGGACGATGAAGATCTTGTCCTTGGGGATCGAACGGATCGAGTTGATGTCGATCTTTCGCGAAAGCGTGTGGAAGCTGTCGAGGATCAGGCCGATATTGGGGTGATCGCAGCGCCGAACGATCTCCCAGGCGTCGCGATGGTCATGAATATGCCGCCCCCAGGCCAGCGCTTCATAACCAACGCGCAGCCCACGCCTGGCGGCACGCTCGCCGAGTTCATGAAAATCCGCCGCCGCCCGATCAAGGCCGGCAAGTGCCACCGGAGACACATTTGAGCAGACGAGGACGAGATCGGTGCCAAGCTCCTGCATGACATCGAATTTACGCTCCGCGCGATCAAACGTTCGCTGCCTGTGCGAGGCCGGCATGCCTTCGAAATCCCGGAATGGCTGGAAAAGCGTGATCTCCAGACCGTGATCGCGCACCATTTTCCCCACATCGGCCGGACTGCCGTCAAAGGCGAGAAAATCATTCTCGAAAATCTCGACGCCGTCGAAGCCGGCCCGGGCGATCGCCTCCAGCTTGTCGGGTAGCTCGCCACTGATCGATACTGTCGCGATAGATGTCTTCATCCCGGTTTTCCTCCTTAGAAGGCAAAGCTCCCGATCTGCCCGGCCCGCGTTGCCGGAGCATACCCCACCGATGCGGGGAATTCCATTATCAACGCTAAAATTCATTTTATCATAGATTAAGCGAAAACTCTGTTGATTTAAAGATGCTTCGGTGGCAGTTTCGCCTGGTCAGCAAGGGAGTGCTGGCAAGGTCTCGATGACCGCCAAGAGGAGGAGCACTATGTTTATGATGAATTTGAAGCGCCGGGCCTTGCTGGGAGCCGCGGCCATTGTCGCCGTCGCTGCGCTGACGCAGCCTGCATCCGCCATCACGCCGGCCGAGATCAAGGCCAGGGGCAAGCTCATCGTCGGGATCCAGGGCGACAACCCGCCGTGGGGCTTTGTGACAAGCGCCGGCAAGCAGGATGGGTTTGATGCCGACATGGGCACCCTGTTTGCCAAGGAACTCGGCGTAGAGGTCGAGTTTGTACCTCTTGAGGTCAACAACCGCATTCCGGCGCTGACCTCTGGCCGCGTCGACGTTCTCTTCGCAACGATGGCCATGCTGCCGGACCGTGCCAAGGCGATCCAGTTTTCAAAACCCTACAATGCCAATGCCATCGTCCTGATCGGGCCGAAGGACAAAACGATCAAGACCAATGAAGATATGGCGAACCTGACGATCTCGGTCGCCAAGGGTGCCGCCCAGGATACGCAGGTCACCAAGAACGCACCGGCATCGGCGACCATTCGTCGTTACGACGGTGACGCAGCCAGCGTCCAGGCCCTGGTCTCCGGCCAGGCCGAGGCGCTTGGCGGCAACATCTTCTATCTGGACCGCGTGGAAAAGGCCGTTCCGGGCAAGTTCGAGAACAAGCTGGAATTCCAGAAGCTCTACAATGGCGCCGGCACACGGCTTGGCGAGAAGGAAATCAACGTCGCGTTGAACACCTTCATCGACAAGATCAAGGCGAATGGCGAGCTGAAGAAGATCTACGACAAGTGGATGAAGGTTCCGCTTCCGGAGTTTCCGGCAAGCCTCGACGGTATTCCGTTCACCGCAAACTGAGCCTCGGGTCTTACACGGTTCTTGAAGCCGTGTGAGGTCACCCGTGACCAAGCGACGTATTGCCGGGGCCGCAAGACTGCGGCGCCGGCAACCTTACGGCATGACCTGCGGAGCATGGCAATGAGCAAGACGATCTTTGTGCTGAACGGCCCCAACCTCAACCTTCTCGGCGAGCGCGAGCCTGCGATATACGGCACCACGACGCTGTCCGATATCCGCCAGAACTGCGATGCGCGCGCGGCGGAACTGGGCTTCGAGATCGATTTCCGGCAGACCAATTTTGAAGGCGAACTGGTGGAATCGGTGCATCAGGCCCGCAAGCAGGCGTGCGGCATCATCATCAATCCGGCAGGCTACACATTCACCTCCGTCGCCTTACTCGACGCGCTGAAAATGTTCGACGGGCCGAAGATCGAGCTGCACATCTCCAATGTCCATGCGCGCGAAAGCATCTACCACACATCGCTGATTTCGCGGGTGGCAACGGCCATCATGATCGGCCTCGGCGCAAGGGGATACGACCTGGCAATCGATGCCATGGCCGGCATGGTGAAGGCATCCTGATACCGCGGGCACTATTGGCAACTGTCTCTGGGAAGAGCCATGAATTATACACTGGATTTCACGCCGGTCATTGACGGCATGCCGAACCTTCTGGCTGCCTGCCTCGGCACGTTCGTGCTGGCGATCTCAGGCATGATGCTGGCGACGATCATCGGTATCGGCGGCGTGGTGCTGCGGACATCGAAGATTGCTCCACTGCGCTGGCTGGTGATCGGTTTCGTCGAGATCATCCGCAATACGCCCTTCCTGGTGCAGATCTTCTTCATCTATTTCGCTCTGCCGCTGGCGGGGCTGCGGCTCGACCCGACGCCGACGGCGATCATCGCGCTCGGGATTAATGGGGGTGCCTATGCCATCGAGATCCTGCGCGGCGGCGTGCAGTCCATCTCCAGGGGCCAGGTGGAAGCCGGGCTGGCCCTTGGCCTTCACAAGGCGCAGGTGTTCCGCTTCATCGTTCTGAAGCCGGCGCTGAGAGCCGTGTTTCCCTCTCTCACCAGCCAGTTCGTTCTGTTGACGCTGACCACCAGCATCGCATCGGCAATCTCGGCCTATGAGCTGACCTCCGTCTCCCAGCGCATCGAGTCCGACAGCTTCCGAAGCTTCGAGGTGTATTTTACCGTGACCGCCTTCTACCTCGTCATCTCCTGGCTGATGATGCGCCTCTTTGCGTTCTTTTCGGCCCGCTATTTCGCCTATCCGGTCAAGTGAGGAGACGATCATGGGTCCCGACGAATTCCTCTTCCTCCTCATCGGTCTCAAATGGACCGTTGCCCTGTCCGCCATCGGCTTCGTCTGCGGCAGTGCTGCGGGCCTCGGGATCGCCCTTGCGCGGACATCCGGAATCGCCTTCGTGGAACGGCTGACGGCCGGTTATATCGCCATATTCCAGGGCACGCCGCTTCTGATGCAGCTGTTCGTCGTCTATTACGGTCTGGCGCTGATCGGCATCAAGATCGATGCCTGGGCGGCCGTCTCCGTCGGCCTGACGCTGCACGCAAGCGCCTATCTCGGCGAAATCTGGCGCGGCGCCATCGAAGCCGTGCCGCGCGGCCAGACCGAGGCGTCGAAGGCGCTGGCGCTCGGTTACATCTCTCGGATGAAGGATGTCATCCTGCCGCAGGCGCTGCGCATCTCGCTGCCGGCCACGATCGGCTTCCTGGTGCAGCTGATCAAGGGCACATCGCTTGCCTCGATCGTCGGCTTCACCGAGCTGACCCGCGCCGGCAACATGATTTCCAACCAGATCTTCGAGCCGCTGACGGTCTTCGGCATCGTCGGCATCCTCTATTTCATCATGTGCTGCCCGCTGACGATCTACGGCGCCCATCTCGAGCGCAAGTTCGCGGCCTCGACACGGTAGGCGACGCAATGACCCGCAACCCTGAGCCTGTTTCGACCCGTTATCCGGAGTTTCACGCATGAGCGACATCTCGACCACCAGGCCTCAGGCCGAGGCAATGATCAGCATGGCCGGCGTCGCCAAGTGGTATGGCGCTTTCCAGGCGCTGCATAACATCAACATCACGGTGGGCAAGGGCGAAAAGATCGTTCTCTGCGGCCCCTCGGGCAGCGGCAAGTCGACGCTGATCCGCTGCATCAACCACCTTGAGACCTATCAGAAGGGCGAGATTTTCGTCGGTGGCACGCGTCTTGGCCACGAGGCAAAGAGCATCGACGCCGTGCGCCGCGAAGTTGGCATGGTGTTTCAGCAGTTCAATCTCTTTCCGCATCTGACGGTGCTGGAGAACTGCATGCTGGCGCCGATGCGGGCGCTGAAACTCAGCAAGGCGGAAGCCGAAGGCCGGGCACGGCAGCTTCTCGAGCGGGTCAAAATCGCCGAGCAGGCCGAAAAATATCCGGCCCAGCTCTCCGGCGGCCAGCAGCAGCGCGTGGCGATCGCGCGTGCGCTCTGCATGCGCCCTCAGGTGATGCTGTTTGATGAACCGACCTCGGCACTCGATCCCGAAATGGTCAAGGAAGTGCTCGACACCATGATCGATCTCGCCCGCGAAGGCATGACGATGATCTGCGTCACGCATGAAATGGGGTTTGCCCGGCAGGTGGCGGATCGGGTGATCTTCATGGCAAGCGGCGCTATCGTGGAAGAGGCGCCGCCGGCCGAGTTTTTCTCCGATCCCAAGCATGAGCGGACGCGCAAGTTCCTGGGCGAGATCCTGTCACGACACTGAGCGACCCGCCAACGGCACCCCGACCAATCGATCCAATCTACCCCGCCGGGCTGGCCCGCGGGCAATCTGAAGCCACCCAGGACGGACCCGATGACGCAGCGGAACAGAAATGGCGAGAGAGTTTTGCAAGGGACACGCCGATGATTAGCGGCACGACCAAGCTCATCGCCCATCTCGGGTTTCCGACGCACGCATTCAAGGCCCCGCTCATCTACAATCCCTATTTTGACAAGCATGGCATCGACGCCGTTGTCGTGCCCATGGGCTGCGGGGCGGAAAACTATCCGGATTTTCTGAAACTCCTCTTCAGGCTGTCCAATATCCATGGCGCGCTGATCACCATGCCGCACAAGATCACCACCATGGCCCTTCTGGATGAGGTGTCGAAAAGCGCCCGGGTCGCCGGCGCCTGCAATGCAGTGCGCCTTGGTGCCGACGGGAGACTGATCGGTGACATGTTCGACGGCGAAGGGTTTGTGCGCGGCGTGCTGCGCCGTGGCCGAGAGGTTCGCGGGCGCCGGGCCATGATGACCGGTGCGGGCGGTGTCGGTTCGGCCATCGCTGCATCGCTGGCAGAGGCCGGTCTTGCCGAACTGTCTCTCTTTGACGCCCATGCGCCGATGATGGAGGGCCTGGCTGATCGATTGCGGCGCAACTACCCGGATCTCAGCGTCATCACCGGCTCAGTCGATCCCTCGGGCTACGACATTGTCGTCAACGCAACACCCCTTGGCATGAACGAAAGCGATCCGCTACCGCTCGATGTCGCACGCATATCGACGGATGCCTTTGTCGGCGAAGTGGTGATGAAGCAGGAGATCACCCCGTTCCTGGCGGCTGTGCGGGCCCGCGGCTGCGAGTTTCAGGTGGGCATCGACATGCTGTTCGAACAGATCCCCGCCTATCTCGAGTTTTTCGATCTTCCCACCACGACAGCAGACGAACTTCGGGCCGTTGCCAGCATCTAGGCGCGCCGCGCGCTTTCGTGGAAGAGCGTAGATTCAGGTGCGGATGATCGCTGAGAGATGCACTAGTGGGTTCCTTGCCGACGTCTTGAGATGCTACTGTATGCTCTTCATCCCAAAGAATACCTTGGGCTGCCGGGCAGAAGATGGCTGTGTGTTCGGGAAGGGCGGCTGCAACGTCACGAAAAAAATTAGCGCGTTGCGGAAGGACTTGATCGCCGTCCCGATAGGTCAACCAATCCTTGTCCGTATCAGGGCTATGGACCACCTCTTGCAGACACAAAACGTCGGGAGATGTTGATTTAAGGTAGGCTGTCAACGGCTCGTGCAGTTTGCCGCCCCAGCCGTTGAGACACATGATCTTCATTCTGGCCTCGGCGCGAGCCACTATGTTGAGTCTGTGATCGACAAACGCTGTTGCTTTAATCCCGACATTTGCTTGATACGTTATCCTGACTTTTGCGGCGCTGCGAAATCGGGAATTGCGCGATAAGAGGAGAGATTGCGCCCGTCATTTGGTCGCAAGAGCGAGTTGAGCGGCAAGCGCTCCAAACGCCGCCGCGAAGCCGCGCCGCACCGTTCACTCAGCCACTCACGATGGGCGCCGCAAATCGCCCGAGGCTTGTAGCCGCCCATCCGTTCCGGCGCGCTACTGCCCGTCTCCCGGAAACGCCGGACCCAGGAAATCGCCGTGCTGACGCCAACACCGAAACGCTTCGCCGCCGCCCGGCATGAGAGGCCCTCGCGCTCCACGGCTCCAACAACACGATCTCGAAGATCGTCCGACAACGGTTTTGCCATCCAGCCTCCTCCTGATGCAGCCAGACGATAGAATCTGATTTGTGTCAGAACTGGAACCCAAAATCAGATTCAAGCTAAATTCATACCGCTCTAGGTTGGGCACACATATTATTGACGGGCGAATATCTTTGGCCCAAGGAACAAACGCCTTAGAGTGTCATTTCGCCCCCAGCCGGAACCGACCCCCTGCAGGCGACGGAAGACGGGAAGTTCAAGACCGCCTGACGTGCGGGCTGTGGATGCCGATCAGGCATAGGGTACGAGTTTTTCCAGCAGTGGCATGCGCGCCTGCAACCGGGTAAACAGAAGGGCCATACCGCTGATCTTGCGCTGAAGGAAGAGCTTGTCGGGTGGCGGCAGGCGCCAGCTTGCGCGATCGGCTATCAAGGGCGCGGCCTGATCCCGGATGGTTGAGACGAACTGCCTATCGGCGAAGTCAAAAAGACCACTGCGGCTGGCATGCACGTGTTGTAAGCCAATACTGATCATCGCTTCAAGTGCTGGACCGTGTCGGGAAGCCTGTGCGGTCGATACAAAATCCATGGCGATAAGTGCGTTCTGCACCGCTGCGATATCGCCCGCCAACCCGGCGCGCAGGAGGGTGCGATAGGCCTCAACGCTTTCAGGCGCGACCGGACGGGTTGCACCGAAGTCGAGCAGAACGATCCGACCGCTGTCGCGCTGCCAGCGATAATTGGCAAAGTTGGGATCTGTCTGCATCAGGCCGAACTCGAACAACTCCTTGAGTGCCAGATCCAGCATCGCCTCCATTGCACCATTCCGCTCGGTTTCCAACGCGGTTGCCAAAGTTTCGATTGGTGCGCCGGCCATGAAATCCATCGGCAGGACCGTGGGGTGAAGCAGGTCCTCGACGGGTTCCGGCAGGACAAAGCGCGGATCGTCCGCCAGAAGCGCGCGATAGCGGCGCATCTGTTCAGCTTCGCGCAGGTAGTCGGCCTCTTCATGTAGTTGTCGTTTGGCCTCAGCCAGATGAGGTGCGATCGAAAGACCCGTGGGCAGGAGCCCCGAAATCCTGAGCAGCGTGGTGACATTGTCGATATCGGCATCAATGCTGTCCGAGATCCCCGGATATTGTACCTTGATCGCCACCTCGCGCCCGGACGTGAGGATCCCGCGATGAACCTGACCGATCGAGGCAGCCGCGATGGGGGTGGTGTCGAACCGTGCAAAATGGCGCCGCCAGTCCGGACCCCAGGCCGAGCTCAGGGCTTGCTGGAGCTGGCCCGGTGGCATGACATGCGCCGTGTCGCGCAATTGGGAGAGAATGGCGGTCAGCTCGGCTGGCAGAAGATCGCCGGCATCGAGCGACAGCATCTGGCCGAGTTTCATGGCTGCACCGCGAAGGCGCGACAATTGCTCTGTCACCCTTCGCGCATTGGACGGGGTCAGAAGCAGGTCGGGCAGATGCGGCCGCTCCCCTCGCGCCAATCGTTCCAAGCCCTCACCCAAAACGCCTGCGGCGACACCGCCGGCGAGTTTTCCAAAAGCAGCAAGCCGGCCGAGACGACCTTGAGGAACAGGGAGAAAACGATCCTTCATTGGAAGAGCCTCTGCAAACGGGGTCGCAGACGCAGGAAGCCACGATAGGCGACCTCGAACAGCGGCGTGGCCGGTGGCCAGCCCGCGATCAGGCCGAGCGGGCGCAGCATCGGGATCGCGCGCCACATCGCGGCGAAAGCCGCTGCTCCCGACAGAAGCTTTCCTGCCTCCTCGGCATGGAAGCGCGACAGGATCTCTGCGCGATCCAGTGGACAGACGGTCAGGGGATGGCAGGCATCCATGAAGCGGATGGCGCCGCGACGGTCGAGCCGCCGCATTAGCGCGATCTCGCGCCGGCAAAGCGGGCATTCACTGTCAAACCAAACGGTCACCTGTTCTGTCATGGCCTATGGCTTTCAGCGTTGATGAGGATTGGAATTTTTTGCTTGAGTGCGAAGAAGCCCTTGCGACAATGTGGCCATGCCTGGCGATCCCAGTCGCGCAAATGTTCGGCGAATAAAAGCCCTTCTTGTGCCGCTTCCTGTCGTAGAAGCTCGAGACGATCAGCCGTCGGACCGACCGGGGCGAAACCGGTTACGACCTGCCTGCATCCTGACGCTTTTGCATTATCAAGTGCAGCCGGATTGAGCGATCCAAGCACGACGGCGTCAGGCCAGCGCAGCCTCGTTCGCGCAACAGCATCTTCAAGCGACTCCCGATCCGCATTGGTCTCGCACGGCATGACAGCAAGGGCTCTGACGTTAAGAGGGTCGAGCGCGGACATCGTTTCAAGAGAGAGGTCTTCGACGGTCAGCAAAAGCACAGTTGGAGAGGAATGGTCCGGAGTGTTAAACACTCTCGGCGGAGCCGCGGGTGGCACTTCAATACTATCGGCGGGAATGACGACGCTCGCGGCGAGACTGTTAGGCGCGAACCGCCCGCCAGTCAATTCCCGGATCCGGTCGGCATTGGCGAGATATGCCTTCCCTGTCGTATGCAGTCCCGCGACCCAGCGCCATGACAAGGTGTTCGATGCCGGATCGCCATCGGTCAGACGGTCCAGCATGAAGGCGGCTCCGAGTTCCCAAGGGAGGCCGAGAGTAAATATCCAGATCGAGGCAAACTGCATCCTTGCCCAATTGTGCAGGTATCCCGTGGTCTTCAGTTCAGTCACCCAGGCATCGAAACAGTCGATCCCGCTGCGGCTACTGCATGCCTCGGCATGCCGGCCCACCAAGCCAGCGTCCGCATCCAGTCGCATCTGTGCACGATCTACGGACTGAAGGTAACCAGACCAGACCGAAGGCCGCTGTTCGAGCCAGCCTTTCCAATAGGTCCGCCAGAAGACCTCACTGATGAATTTCTCAGCTGCGACTAGCCCGTGGCGCGCCAGCACCGCAGCCACCACTTCTTCTTCGCTTATCAGCCGACGACGCAGAGCCGCAGACAGACGCGATACATGCACGTGTCCTTTCGGGCCGTGGTCGAGGTTTCTCATACGCGCATATGCATGTCCGGCCAGAGGAAGAAATGCTTCCAGGCGGACAAGCGCAGAGGTGCGCGTGAGGGGAAAGGTCACCTGCTCAGATGGAAACACGCCGGTAGCCAAGTGAATTCCCTCGATGATGAATATACAGGTGTTACGCCGCCGGAGCCGCAGTGGATCAAGATCCAGCGTTGAGGCCATAAAGAACAACATCTGCGTGTTGAGGTCCGCGTGTCGACTGGCCGTGACTGATGAGACCTGTGCGCGGGTATCTGAACCGCTCCGAGTTTGCCGGCGGCGATTTTTGCATAAGCCTTTCGGCTATCGCTGGTGCGGGTTCGTTTTTCAGTCCATGAGCCTTGCGGCTCTTCCGCTCCGTCTGGTGGCGCTGTTGTAGTATTCCGATGCCTGCTGGACGGATCGATGGCGTGACTGCTCCATGGCCTCTGGGAGCGGGATGCCGCGATTGGCTGCTTCGGTGAGATAACCGGAGCGCAAGCCATGGGCAGAAAACTCCCTCGGATCCAGCCCTGCCATGGAAGCGCGCTGCTTGACGATGTCGTTGATGGCTTTGGGATCCAGCGCTCGCTTTGAGACATTCCCCCAGCGATCAATAGCGCGAAACACACTGCCGCTGTCGATCCGGGCTGCCGCAAGCCAGGCATTCAGGGCATTGACGGGTCGACCCGTGAGATAGACGATCTCGTCGGTGTCGGCGCCACTGGTCTTGGTGCGGCCGAGATGGATGGACAGCGAGGGCAGGGGAGATGACCCTTCGACAGGGATGGGCGCTTCCATGACCAACTGCTCCTTGCGCAGTCCCGCAACTTCGCTGCGACGCCGACCACCGGAGGCAAAAGCGACCATCAGGATGGCCCTGTCCCGGGCATCGCGCAGGCTATCGGTCCGACAGGTGCCAATCAGCTTCGAGAGGACGTCTCCGGTCACGGCCTTCGCGCTTTTCCGCTTCTTCGGTCGAGGTGTCGCGCGCACCGAGAGCCTGATGGCGGACTTGAGTGCAGGGGAGGCGAAGGCGCCCTGCAGTCCGCGCCATTTGGTTAGCGTCGACCAGGTGGAAAGCCGCCGGCGCACGGTGTCGGGCGCATGGGGGCCTGACGACCGGAGAAACCCCTGAAGGCGGAGCTTATTCTCGACCTCTGCCGGCATGCCATGCTCCGGATCCGTGAGACGTTTTTCCGGGTCCCAAAGGTGATGAGCAACAAACTTCAGCAGCAGAGCTTCCTGCGCGGGCCATGACAGGGAGCGACCGGTTGCGGCCAGCGACCAGGCCTGCAGGTAAGCAAGATCGGAGGTGAGAGCGCGCAGTGTGTTCGCGCCCATGCCCTCGTTGACCAAATGGCGCAGCGTCTCGACATCCTGATCTGTCAGAAGCTCGGCGAGTTCGTCGCGTCTCTCCATGGGCAGGACTGCAGCAATGGTGTCGAGTTGATCGGCACGGCGGTCGACCCGGTCTGCACCAGCGCCTGTCATACCATCGACGACGCGGGATGCAGTTTGAGATCCGTCTGCCCGAAGTCGCGCCCTTTGAACAAGAGCGGCGCCTTGGCGATTGCGGCAACCGCATATGAGAAGCAGTCGCCCATGTTCAGGGCAGCTGGATGGCGCCCTCGGCCGAAACGCTCGAAAGCGTCTTCGGCTGCGCGATAGTGCTTCTCATCGAATGCGACGGTCGTGACATTCACAGTTTTGGCAAGTCGCCCAACGATCCTGGCGGCACTGACGAAACCTTTGCCCGACAGAACCATCCGTGCCTCCAACAAGGTCGGCCAACCAATAATGACCGGCTCACGTCCCATCAGTATTCTGAAGGTCTCAACTTCCGGCTCTTTCATGGATATCGCTATAATGACAGAGGTATCGACGGCGATCATATTGGCAGACCGTTCTCGTCATAGAATTCATCGTGGTTGGACGTCGTGCCGGGTGCGATTTTGCCGAGATCCTCGGCGGCCAAATCCCATACCGCGTCCATGGGATAGCGGGTGTTGTCAGCACGCAGCTCCTGATCATAACGCTCCAGCGCGAGCTCAACGAGGCGGTTGATCGGTTGGCCGGTCCGGCGGGAGAGTGCATGGGCCAGATCACGGGCCTTGCTGCTGCGAATGGAAAGCTGTCGTTCGGACATGGTGTGCCTCGTCGAAAACGTGAACTTAGCATAGAGATGGCTGCATGAGATGGCAAGAAATTCGTTGTAGATGGCTCATCGCCGATAAGGGTTACTTATCGGTGGTTATAGTCCCGACCGTAAATCATACCATGTGGCGAACTGCAATATTCAGTTAGAGTTCCGTTAGGAAATCGTTTACCATAATATCAATGGCTTACGATGTTTCGAAAATCAGCATGACAGCCCTGATGGAACCGGCTTTTCGCGCTGGTATCGCCCTGACGCGTCTCGACGAGCGTATCGCCCGGTCACCGGTCGGGCAGGGCTTTATCGAGCGCAGCCAATTCACCGATGCCTGTGCCTCGCTGTGGATCGACGGCGAACTCGTCCATCTCGAAGACCTCGTCCTCCACGACCATACCCGCGATATTCGCACCCCCACCCACGAGCTGACCATCGCCCGCGACGTCCTGCGCACTCGTCGGCGGATCGCCGGCCAATCCCCGGATTGGGCGCTCTCTGCCGAGGGCATCCGCTCGCTGAGGAAAGCCTCGGAGATCGGGTCGGGCGGCGGGGACGAGGCGACGACGGCCGGAGTTATGAGGCCGGCGGTTGCGATCGATCCGGAAGGGCAGGGGGAAGATGTCGACGACATCGAGAATCTCCCCGGTGTCGATTACGCCGCCATCGATGCGGTTCTGGCCCGATCGGAAGCGGCGATCAAGAACGCAACACGGCCCGACCGTGGCGGCGCGGCGGAAAAGGATCCGTTGGTCTATGATCTTGACTGGGACGAGGGTGCCCGGCTCGATGAATGGCGCGGCGTGTTGCGCCAGACGGAGAACTTGCCGCCAGTGCTGCGGGCGATCGTCGCCCTCGATGCGTGGAACGAACTGTCCGTCCTGCAGCATGCGCCCTGGCTTGGCCGGCTATTCTCAGCCTCGATCCTGCACCAGGCCGGCATCACCACCGGCGCCCATCTCTCCGCCATCAATGTCGGTCTGAAAACCATTCCCGTCGATCGGCGCCGTCATCGTGACCGGGAGACCCGGCTGCTCGCCATCGCCCACGGTCTGATCGCAGCCGCCGAGATAGGACTGAAAGAGCATGACCGGCTCGCCCTAGCTCGGCAGATGATGGAACGCAAACTGGCAGGAAGACGAACGTCTTCGAAATTGCCGGAGCTCGTCGAGCTGGTGATGGCAAAGCCGCTGGTGTCGGCCGGGATGGTAGCGAAGACGCTCGAGGTGACGCCGCAGGCGGCGCGGCGCATCGTTTTGGAGCTCGGGCTGAGGGAGATGACGGGGAGGGGGAGGTTTCGGGCGTGGGGGATAATGTGAACAGCCGCACTTCATTTCGCCGAACCTACAAGCTTCACGCTTCACCTCCGAACATAGCTTGTCCCTGTCGAAAGTTCATCATGATCTCGACGCAGAGTAACACCATGATTTGCAGAAAAATGCGGGTGCATCGATCAAGATAGGTCACGTAGGTCATGGACTGTTCCTCCCCGGTGCCCCCCTTACCCGCACGGTATAGAATGCTGTGACGATCCGCGGAAAGCTTGATCCCTCGATGGTGCGAAGCATTTCTGATCTGGTTGTCGATTTCAACGCACAGTTCCATGAAGACCGCGTTGCCGGCGAACGGATTGAACTTGCTCGCGTTGTCGAGTTCCCGATATTTCTTCAAGGTCAGCCGTTCTCCCTGGTCGTATTCGCGACCGGCGTCCAGGTTGTTGAGCATCGTGAAAAGCTCCACCAGACCGGCGAAAGTCTCAAACGCATCTCCATAGAAGGTCTTCACATTCTCGAAATTCGTCGAGCCGGCGGCTGCATCTTCTGGCGGTGGGGCGGCCAGTCGGACGCGATAGAGCACCTGAGAAAATTCAGAATAGTCGCGGAAGAAGTCGGTCAGGATCGCGAAGTATGTGTCTCGTCTGCTGGTTCTGAGATCGCCAAAATAGTGTTTCATCAGGCCACCCGCATCCTTAGCTTGAATGATGCGTTCAACTTCTTTGCTGATTTTTTCGAAGAGCTTGTCGTAGTCCGGCCCGACGAGCCTTCGCAGAAACCGGATAAGCCAATCGTCCAGGCCGTCGAGCCTTTCGCCTCCGTAAAACAGCTCGCCACTCTTGTCGATTTCGCGCCTTGAGAGCTTCGAATTGCCCCGTATTTCAAGTCCGATCGCTTTTCTGAGATGTGTCCACTCTGTCGGAAACGTCGGTCCCTGTTCGCGCGAGGCTCGGGCCATTTGATTGAGCGATATACCGCGTGCTTCCATCGCCTTTACCATTGTTCTCATTTGCTCAAGCTGAATAGCCCCGCGTTTCGTAGACACCCTCCGGTTACGTTTTCTGCTGCTTTTCGAACTCGACGGGCGACAGCATCCCGTTTCTGACATGTTTGCGCTTCGGGTTGTAGAACATCTCG
>JAIXTO010000122.1 GCA_027483885.1 Rhizobiaceae bacterium | reverse complement strand
GCGGAGAAGTAGGCGCGGCCGTAGCCGCCCGTGGCCAGCACCACGCCGTGGGCGCGGAACACGTGGATCGTGCCTTCCGCCATGTCGAGGGCGAAGTATTCGATGAAGAATCGCGCGTCATGCGCCAGCGACTGCTGGTAAAGCGTGTGCAGGATGGCGTGGCCGGTGCGGTCGGCGGCAGCGCAGGTGCGCTGAACCGGCGGGCCGGCGCCAAAATTCTGCATGTGGCCGCCGAAGGGGCGCTGGTAGATCTTGCCTTCCTCGTTGCGGGAGAAGGGCACGCCGTAATGTTCAAGCTCATAGACGGCCTTCGGCGCTTCCATGACCATGTACTGCATGGCGTCCACGTCGCCCAGCCAGTCAGAGCCCTTCACGGTATCGTAAAGGTGCCACTGCCAGCTATCCGGCGTCATGTTCTTCAGCGACGCGGCAATGCCGCCCTGGGCTGCAACCGTGTGGCTGCGGGTCGGAAACACCTTGGTAATGCATGCCGTCTTGAAGCCCTGCTCGGCCATGCCGAGTGTTGCGCGAAGACCGGCGCCGCCGGCGCCTACGACGATGACGTCATAGGAGTGGTCGACATAGGTATAGGCCTTGCCGGTCTGCGCGATGGGAGTGATCGATGCCATGACGGAATTAACCTCAGAATGCGATCTTCAAGGCGGCGAAAAGACAGAGGCCACCCACAAGAAGCGAGAAAAACGAGTTGAGGATCAGGACGAGCATCTTCATCTTTTCCGAATGAATGTAGTCCTGAATGATCTCTTCCATGCCAAGCCGCATGTGGACGATGCTGGCGATGATGGTCAGGGCATTGATCGTGGCGATGAACGGGTTCGACAGGGCCGAAACCACATCCGCATACGGCCGGCCGGCATACATGACCAGGAAGCCGAGATAGAAAAGAAGGAGCGGAACCAGCGCCACAGACGTGGTGCGGACCTTCCAGAAGTGCTCTGTGCCGCTCTTGGCGGAACCGAGGCCCCGGACCTTGCCGAGGGGAGTGCGCATATCCATCAACAATCTCCTCAGCGAATGATCAGCACGACGGCCCAGAGAAGGACTGTCAGCACGATGGACGCAACCAGATTGGCCTTGGCGAGCATCGTGGAGAATTCCTTCTCGAAGCCGTATCCAAGGTCCCACATGATGTGACGAAGACCGCCGATCAGGTGGTGCAGCATGGCCCATGTGTAGCCGAACAGGATAATCTGTCCTACGATGGAGCCGAAGAACCAGTTCACCTGGTTGAAGTATTCTTCGCCAGACGCCGCTGCAATCAGCCAAGCCGCCACCAGAACCGTGCCGAAATACAGTGCGCCGCCGGTAATGCGGTGCAAGATCGACATGGCCATGGTGGGGATGAAACGATAAATTTGCAGATGCGGCGACAACGGCCGATTCTTTGTCACATTCGCCATCATATCCTCGCGGCGTTCGGTGCGCATTCACGCGGGAGCGCGTCCGGCAATGCACGATGCCGAAGAAATGTGCATTGCATCATGGGTGATTTAATCGTCGGGCGACAAGACCACAAGCCAAATCAAGAAGGATTTTAAATTTAATCGATTGGGGCCGGTCGAGCCGCGCGATGGCCGGGTACATCATGACCCGGATTCGTCCACACACGTGAATTTATATCAGCTTTTCACGATGTTAGGATCCATTGGATACGGAATGTGTTAACGTCCGGTGAAGTCTCGAAATCGGGAGCCCGCCATGATGGCGCATGTGTTTAAGGCCGGCATGGTCGCCGCAGCCGTCCTTCTTTCCACGCAGACCGTCGCCAGGAGTGAAAACGGTGGTTCGATGCGTCACGAATCGCACCGCAAGGATTTTCACCGCCAGCACAGTTTGCACAAACCCGATCGCCGCCATGATCGCGATCAGGTGGGCGGCAATGGGTTTCCGTCGGTCATTTCCGGCCTCGGCACGTTTGCCGGTTCCGTGTCGGCTTTGCGCGTCAGGGAAAACGGCATCTATTTCGCAAGCACTGTCGATGGAAAAGATCATGCGCGCGAAAAGCATGTTGCGCCGCGGGCAAGGATCATCTCTGTCGGCATGCCGGAAGATGCCGGAAACGCCTGCGCCTATGAAGCCGGCATCTGCGTGATCCGCGGCGGGCGGTGACAAGGCGTTTTCAGGTAAAACGCCAGACAGTGGTCTTCTTTACGTCGCTATCCTCCAGCGCCCGCGTCACCGGCACCTGATAGGTGGCAAGCGGGAAAAGCCGGTCCTTGGGAAGATAGCTGCGGCCGGGATCACCCACAATCACCTGTTTACCCTCATTCGCCAGATGGGCGAACCAGGGAATGAGGGCTGCGGCGAAATCACGATCATAAAACACGTCGCCGGCCAGGATCACCTCGGCTTCGACAGGCCCGCTCACCAGATTGTCCCCGGTGAAGGCGAGCGCCACCTCGTTTTCCGCAGCATTCAGCGCCACGGCCGCTGCCGCCCACGGATCGATATCGGTGGCCAGCACGGTTTTGGCACCGGCACGTTTTGCCGCAATGGCCACCAGACCGGAACCAGTCGCAAAATCCAGAACCGATTTGCCGGCAACCAGATGCGGATGATCGAGCACATGGCGGGCAACGCCCTGCCCACCCGCCCAGGCAAAAGCCCAGAAGGGCGGCGGCAGGCCGATGGCCTCCAGTTCCTCTTCCGTCTTCAGCCAGAGATCATGCGCCTCGTCGGCCAGATGCAGCAGGATTTCCGGCACATGCGGCGGCGCTGTGACCCGCGTATTGGCAAGAATGAAGGCGCGCGGATCGGTTTTCAGGAGAGGCCCCTATTCGGACGGCGAGAGCGGAGGATTGTCGAGCCCGCCCATGCGGCAGACCTCGAAATATTCCTCTTCCGTCACCGGCTGCACGGACAACCGCATGGAAGTGACGAGCGCCATCTTTTCCAGCTTCGGATTGGCCTTCACGTCCTTCAGCGACACCGGTTTCGGCATGTCGCAGACGGCGCGGATATCGACACAATCCCAGCGCAGATCGCCTTCCGCCGTCGAATCCGGATGCGACAGCGCGCAGACTTCCGCGATACCGACCACTTCCAGCCCCTCGTTGGAGTGGTAGAAAAAGCCCTTGTCGCCGATCTTCATGGCCCGCATGTTGTTGCGCGCCAGATAATTGCGCACGCCGGTCCATTCCTCACCGACCGCCCCCTTGGCCTTCTGCATCTCCCAGGACCATTTGAACGGCTCGGATTTATAAAGCCAGTAGGCCATTGCGCCTCACGCCTCCGGCTTATTGAAGACCCAGTTGAAGGGTTTTACCTCGACGGACTGGAAAAGGCCGGCCTTGGTGTAAGGATCGGCATCGGCAATCGCGCGGGCTTCTTCAATCGTGTCGGTCTCGACGATGACAAGGCTGCCGTTCGGCTTGCCGTCGCCATCCAGGAAGGGACCGGCCATTTTCAGGATGCCCTTTTCGTTCAGGGCATTGAGATGCTCGACGTGTTCCGGGCGGGTGTCCATGCGAACGTTCAGGTGGCCGGGCTTGTCGGCGCAGACGAAGGCAAAAAGAGCCATGACATCAGTCTCCTGTCTGAGGGTTATTCGGTGGTGATGGGCCGGCTCATCAGCTGTTCCATGGCGGTGCGGACATCAAGCCGCCCTTCCATGATGGCAGCGACGGCCTGGGTGATCGGCAGTTCGACGGAATGGCGCGATGAGAGGCTCGCCGCAATGCCCGCGGTAAAGGCGCCTTCGACAAGCGCACCGCCCGACATGTCCGCCGAAGCGCCCTGCCCCAGCGAAATGCCGAAACGCAGGTTGCGCGATTGGTGGCTGGTGGCCGTCAGCACCAGATCGCCAAGTCCGGACAGCCCGCGCACCGTATCGGCCTCACCGCCCATGGCAGAAACCAGCCGTGACATTTCGGCAAGACCGCGCGCGATAAGCGCGGCGCGGGCGGATTCGCCAAGGCCTGCGCCTTCCACCACGCCGCAGGCAATCGCCAGCACATTCTTCAACGCCCCGCCCAGCTGCACGCCGATGCGGTCGCTTGAGGCATAAAGGCGAAAGGTGCGGCCGGAGATCGCATGCGCCAGCCGCTCGGCAAGCGCCATATCGTCTGCTGCAAGCGACATGGCTGTCGGAAGCCCGCGGGCGATATCGGCGGCAAAACCGGGGCCGGAGAGCACCGCCACCGGATGATGCGGCAGTTCCTGTTCCAGCACATCGCTCAGCAGCCGACCGGACGAGCGTTCGATGCCCTTGGCGCAGGTGACGACGACGGCTTCAGAGCCGAGATAGGGGCCGTAATGGCGAGCGGCATCGGCATGGGCCTGCGAGGGCATGGCAAACAGCACAATGCCAGCCTTTTCCAGCGCATCGGGTTCTGCCGAAAACTGCAGTGCATCGGGAAGCGGCACGCCGGGAAGCGCTGCATCATGCACCCGGTCATTGCGCAGATCCGCCATCAGCGCGGTATCGCGGCCGATAAGGGTGACGTTCGCCTTGCCTTCCAGCGCCATGACGGTGGCAAGCGCCGTGCCGAAGGCGCCGGCGCCGATGACGACAATGTTTTCCCGTTCACTCATGCCTTTGCTCCGCGTTTTCCAGATCCGATCAGCGCTGCAGCACCCGCATCCAGCGGCCAGCGGGAACGCGGCGCGGTGGAGATGGGGTCATCCGGCAGGCCGGCTGCCATGCGCTCCAGCCCTGCCCAGGCGATCATGGCAGCATTATCCGTACACAGCTGAAGTGGCGGCGCGATGAAGCGAAACCGGTTGGCGTCACACAGTTCCTGAAGCGTGGCGCGGATCACCTGATTGGCGGCAACACCACCGGCCACGACCAGCGCCGGTTCGGCAAGCGTGGGATAACGCTCCTTGAAACGGGCAAGACCACGGCCGATGCGATCCTTCAGCGTGCGCGAAATGGCGTGCTGGAAGGAGGCGCAGATATCGGCGATATCCTGATCGGTGAGAGGCTGGATGGCGGTTGCCGCCTGGCGCACGGCCGTCTTCAGCCCGGAAAAGGAAAAATCAAGCCGCGCTTCGCCAACCAGCGGGCGCGGCAGCGAAAAGCGGTTGGGATCACCGGACTTGGCTGCCTTTTCGACCGCCGGACCGCCGGGATAAGGCAGGCCGAGCAGCTTTGCCGTCTTGTCAAAAGCCTCGCCCAGCGCATCATCGATGGTAGTGCCAAAACGCTCGTAATCGCCGACACCCTTTACCAGCACCAGCTGCGTGTGGCCGCCGGAGACGAGCAGCATAAGGTAGGGAAAAGACAGCCCGTCTGTCAGCCGTGCCGTTAGCGCATGGCCTTCGAGATGGTTGATGGCATAAAGCGGCTTGTCCGCCGCGCGCGCAATCGCCTTGCCGGTCATCAGGCCGACCAGAAGGCCACCGATGAGGCCGGGGCCGGCGGTGGCTGCCACCGCATCGATATCCTGCAATCCCACGCCTGCGCGCGACAAGGCTTCCTCGATCAGGCCGTCAAGCGCTTCCACATGCGCGCGGGCGGCAATTTCCGGCACGACGCCGCCAAAGGCGCTGTGTTCTTCGAGCTGCGACAAAACGACGTCGGAAACGATCTCGCCACGTCCATCGGCATGGCGAACCACGATGGATGCGGCGGTTTCGTCGCAGCTGGTTTCGATGCCGAGGATGCGCAGGATGGGTGTCATGGTGACTGAAACAATGCGGGCGAATTGCGATGCCGGTCAAAGCCGGTTACGAAGCTATCGCGTAACAATGGATGACACGAGATGCAAACAAAACCTTTCCGGATCGGCACGCGCGGCAGCCCGCTGGCGCTGGCCCAGGCCTCAGAAACACGCGCCCGGCTGATGACCGCGCATGGCCTGCCGGAAGAAATGTTCGAGATCGTCGTGCTCTCCACCAAGGGTGACCGCATTACCGATAGGGCGCTGTCGGAAGTCGGCGGCAAGGGCCTGTTCACCGAGGAGTTGGAGGCGCAGCTTTTGATCGGCGAGCTGGATTTTGCCGTGCATTCCTCCAAGGACATGCCGACGGCGCTGCCGGCCGGGCTTGAACTTTCCGCCTATCTGCCGCGCGAGGATTTTCGCGATGCCTTTATCGGTCGCACGGCCCCCAGTCTGATGGCACTGCCGGATGGCGCCGTTGTCGGCTCCTCGTCGCTTCGACGGCAGGCGCTGATCCGCCGTCGCCGGCCGGATATTTCCGTCATCACCTTTCGCGGCCTTGTGGAGACCCGACTGCGCAAGCTGGAAGAGGGCCAGGTGGATGCAACGCTTCTGGCGCTGGCCGGCCTCAACCGGCTCTCCATGCCTGATGTCGCGACAGAACTGATGGACCCGCAGGATTTTCCCCCGGCACCGGCGCAAGGGGCGATCTGCATCGAAAGCCGCATCGGCGATCAGCGCGTGCTCGATCTGCTGGAGGCGATCAACGACCGGCCGACATGGGATGCGGTCTCCTGCGAGCGGGCGTTTCTGGCAGCGCTTGACGGCTCCTGCCGCACCCCGATTGCCGGTTATGCGATCTGCGAGGGAGAGCATCTCAAATTTTCCGGTCTTATTCTGACTCCGGATGGAAGCCGCGAACATGCGGTGCAGATGGAGGGGCTGCGCAGCGAGGCGGGCAAGCTTGGCGCCCAGGCGGGCACAATGGTGCGCACCGCCGCCGGCCCCGATTTCTTCGCCGACTGGACCTGATGCCATGCGGGTGATCGTGACCCGGCCGGCAGAGAGCGCCCGCCGCACGGCAACAAGACTTGCCGCGCTCGGTCACGATGCACTGCTGCTGCCGCTCACGCGCGCCGAACACCGGGCCGATGTAGCGCAGAATGCGCTGGCCCGGCCACACCAGGCCATCGTCTTCACCAGCGCCGAGGCCATTCGCGCGCTGAAAGGCATTGATCTTGCACCTCATCTCGACACGCCGGTTTTCACCGTGGGCGAAGCAAGTGCCGAAGCGGCCCGCATCGCAGGTTTTCGCCATGTGACAGCCGGTGGCGGAACCGGGGCGGACCTGGCCGGGCTGATCGGCACTGCCGACCTTGAGACCCTGCTTTATCTGGCGGGCACGCCCCGCTCACCGGGTTTTGAAGACGGGTTGCAGCGGCAAGGGATCGGCTGCGACGTTGCCGAATGTTATGCCATGGTGCCGAGACAGTGGAGCAGGCAAGAGGTCGCGCTTCTCTCCCCCATGCCGGATGGCCTTCTGCTTTACTCGCGCGAGGCGGCACAACTTTTCTTTGCGCATCAGGCGGTGCGGGAACGCCGGCAGGCGTTTTACGGCCTGCGCGTCTTTTGCCTGAGCGAGGCAATCGCCGCTGCCATTCCGGATGATTTTGCCGTGCAAACGGTGGTTTCGCCTGCCCCTTGCGAGGCGGATCTCCTGGCGCTTCTCGGCTGACGCGGTTTTTCTTTGGTCCAAGCTTGGAACCAAAATAGCCCACGCCTCTTTCCATCCTCCTTCCGGCTGACTAGTTTCAACAGAGACAGTCGCAAAATGAGGTTGCCATGGTTTCCGACAAGCCGCCACGCCGCTCCCGTTCGGGAAAGACACCGGTCACCCTGGATCTTTCGGCCGACAAGGCTGTCGATCAGGCGGATCCTTCTGCCATGGCCGAGCCTGTGCGCAGCGATGACACCGACCGCACACCGCCGGCGGGCCTTGCAGGAGACACATCCGTGACGCCGCAAGACACCGGCATGTCCGGCACTCCATTCGGTGAAAAGCCCGCAACGCCTGTCACGCCGGACGCGCCGGCCCAGAGCGCGCCGGCCGATGGCAATGTCGCCGCCTCTGCGTCTCCCGAAAGCCTTGCGCCACGCACGGCCAAGGACACGCCGCCTGCTGCTGCCAGTGCCAGTGCAAGCGCGCCGCTTGCTGCGGAAAAAGCCGATCCGACCGGGAAGCCGGATACCAGCACACTGGATGCGGCCAAGGCTGATACAGCCAAGGCAGAGGCTTTTAAGACAGACGCTTTCAAGACCGGTGCAGCGGACACAAAGCCTGAACTGTCATCGCACACATCCGCCAGCACGGCCGGCACAACTGCGGTGCCACCCAGCGGCAAGGCCGCCGCTTCAGCTTTCTCCAGCGCACCCTCATCGTCCTCCGGCACAACGCCCGGCGCTTCGTCTTCGCGTCCCGCCTCAGGCGCTTCGGCAACCGTGCCGCCTTCGGCGCGCGGCGCCTCAGGGGCAAGCCTTGCCGCCTGCGGCATCATCGGCGGTCTTGTCGCCCTGCTGCTTGCCGGCAGCATGCAATATGCCGGTTACCTGCCCGGCCCTGCCCGTTCGAACGGCAGCGGCGACGTCTCGGCCGAGATTGCCGCTCTGCGCCAGCAGGTGGCAAGCTTGCGCAATACGCCGGCTGCGAGCACCGATGGTGATCTTGCCGCCCGTGTGAGCGCGCTCGAAACCTCGATCGGCAACAATGGCACCGCACCGGAGGTGACCGAGCGTCTTTCGTCGCTGCAATCGGACATCGAAGCCCTGCGCTCCTCGACAAAGAACGACAATGCGGCCGCCGCCGATCTTGGCCAGCGCCTTTCCGGCATCGAAACACGGCTGAACAGACCCGGCCCCGAACAGGCGATCGCGCGCGCCCTTGCAGCGGCCGCGCTGAAAGCCGCAACCGAGCGCGGCGGTTCCTTTGCCGCTGAACTCCAGACGTTTGCCGATGTTGCCTCCGATGATCCCGCGGTCGAGGGCCTGCGTGCCTATGCCGGCGACGGTGTGCCGACGCGGGCCGATCTGGCGCGCCGCCTGCCGGCTGCAACCGATGCCATGATGGACGCGTTGCACCAGCCGGCAGAAGGCGAAGGCATCGCAAGCCGGCTCCTGTCCAGCGCCATGCGCGTCGTCAAGGTGCGCCCGGTGGGCGATGTGGCCGGCGAAACGCCGGAAGCCGTGGTGGCGCGGATGGAGGAGCGGGTCAAGACCGGCAACCTGCAGGCAGCCGTTTCCGAATGGAATGTGCTTCCCGAAGCTGCCAAGCAGGCCTCGCAGGATTTCAAGCGAGCGCTTGATGCGCGCATCAAGGTCGACGAGCTTGCAAGCGGCACCCTGACCCGCGCCATGACAAGCACCGGCACGGCTGGTTGAGGAGAACCCCTGCATGATCCGTCTGTTCATCTTCGCCGTCGTCACGCTGGGTCTTGGCTGGAGCTTTTCCTGGCTTGCCGAACGTCCCGGCCTCATCTCCATCACCTGGCAAAACCAGCTGATCGAAACCAGCATCATGGTGGCGGCAACAGCCATCGTTGCGCTGATCTTCGCGGTGATGTTCATCTGGTGGCTGATCCAGACCATCTGGACCTCGCCGCATTCCGTGCGCCGTTATTTTCGTGCTCGCAAGCGGGATCGCGGTTATCAGGCGCTGTCCACCGGCATGATCGCTGCCGGCTCCGGCAATGCGCTGCTCGCCCGCAAAATGAGCGCGCGCGCCCGTGGCCTTCTTCGTGCTGATCAGGAGCCACTGATCCAGCTTCTGGAAGCCCAGACCGCCTTGATCGAAGGGCGTTACGAGGAGGCGCGGGAAAAATTCGAAAAGATGGCGGAGGATCCGGAAACCCGGGAACTCGGCCTGCGCGGTCTCTATATGGAAGCCCGCCGGCTCGGCGCCAACGAAGCGGCCCGTCAGTATGCAGAGACCGCCGTGGAGCACGCGCCCTACCTGCCCTGGGCGGCGGAAGCCACACTGGAATATCGCTGTCAGGAGGGCCGCTGGGAAGATGCCATCCGGCTTCTCGACCAGCAGAAGATCGCCAATGTCATCGACAAAAAACAGGCCGACCGCTGGAAGGCTGTGCTCCTGACCGCGCGTGCCACCGAGCGGCTGGAAGGCGATCCGAAGGGCGCCCGCGACGATGCGACGGCGGCCCTGAAGCTTGCCAAGGATCTCGTACCGGCCGGCATCATCGCGGCCAAGGCCCATATGCGCGAGGACAACCTGCGCAAGGCTGCCTCCGTGCTGGAAACCCTCTGGAAGATCACGCCGCATCCGCAGGTGGCGGAAGCCTATGTGCGTGCTCGAAGCGGCGATAGCGCCAGCGACCGCCTGAAGCGGGCGGAAAAGCTGGAGGCGCTGAAGCCCAACAATCCGGAATCGCTTCTGGCTGTCGCCGAGGCCGCCCTCGACACGAAGGATTTCAGGAAAGCACGCGACAAGGCGGAAGCAGCACTGCGCATGGGTCCGCGCGAGAGCGCCTATCTGCTGCTGGCGGATATCGAGGAAAACGAAACGGGCGATCAGGGCCGCATCCGCCACTGGATGGCGCAGGCGCTGCGCGCGCCGCGCAATGCCGCCTGGGTGGCCGACGGTTTCGTGTCCGAGCGCTGGCTGCCGATGTCACCGGTCACCGGTCGTCTGGATGCTTTCGAATGGAAGCAGCCTTTCGGCCAGCTGGAAGGCCCGGTGGAGGAAGGCACGCTTGCCGCCGAAACAGCCATTGCCAGCCTGCCCCCGGTGCGCGACATCACCCCTTCACCGAAAGCCGCGCCGGTTGCCGCAGCAAAGCCCGCCGATATTGTCGCGGACACCCCGGCAACTGCCGAGACGGCGCCGCTTACCGTGGTGAACATGCCTGAAAAACCAAAACCAGCGCCGGCATCTTCCGTCTCGCCAAAACCGGAAGGCGTCAAGGGTATCTCCGGGGAAGAGGCGCCCGATCCGTTCAACGGTCGCCCGCCGGATGATCCGGGCGTGAAGGATCAGAATGCGCAACCAGAACCCGCCACGCGCCTGCGCATTTTTTGAGTATGCCGATGTTTGACCGTATCCAGGATTTCTTCCAGTCGCTGACCGACGACCGGATCAGTGACGAGTTTGCGCCCGATGATCCGCGCGTTGCCTTTGCCGCCCTCTGTTTCCAGGTCATGGAAGCGGACGGGCGGGTGTCGGAGGCGGAAAAGTCGAAGCTGAAAGTGCTTTTGCGTGACCGCTATCAGCTCGACAGCAGTCATCTGGCAAGCCTGATCGAGGCCGGCCGCACGGCGGGCTCGGAAGCAGTTGACTATTATCGTTTTACCTCCGATCTTAAGCGTCATCTCAGTCCCGAGGACTGCGTCAACCTGGTGGGGGTCCTCTGGGACCTCGTTTATGCCGATGGCGAGCGCAGCGAGATGGAAGATCACGTGATCTGGAGGATAGCGGATCTTCTCGGCGTCTCGGCAAGGGACAGGGTGCTGGAGCGCCAGAAGGTTGCGGCGCGCACGGTTGGCATGGACGACGGAGGAGATCAGGGAGGAGACTGAGGAAAACCGGATGCTGATGATACCTCCGAGCCAAGACGCAAGACAGACCCGCCCAGATGGATCAACCGCCAAGACGTCCAAAGGCCGGCAGCCGATCCTGATCGTGCTGCATCAGGAACGCTCCTCACCGGGACGCGTTGGCCAGATGCTGCTGGATAAGGGTTATTCTCTGGATATCCGCCGCCCCGTACTCGGCGATCCGCTGCCGGAAACGCTGGCGCGTCATGCCGGTGCCGTCATCTTCGGTGGACCGATGAGCGCCAATGATCCCGACGCTTTCGTGAAGGCCGAGATCGACTGGATTTCGGTGCCGCTCCGGGAAAACAAACCTTACCTCGGTATCTGCCTCGGCGCCCAGATGATGGTGAAAAACCTTGGCGGCAAAGTTGCAGCCGAAGGCAATGGCCTCACCGAAATCGGCTGGTATCCGCTGCGCGCCACCGAACACGGCCGGCTTCTGATGCACTGGCCACGGATGGTCTACCATTTTCATCGCGAAGGTTTTGACGTGCCACGCGGCGTGCAGCTTCTGGCGGAAGGCGATGCCTATCCGCATCAGGCGATCCGCTACGGCGACAATGCGTGGGGCGTGCAGTTTCATGCCGAACTGACGCGCGCCATGATGCACAGCTGGGTGGTGCGCGGCGCCTCGCGTTTCGTCATGCCGAATGCCCAGCAGGGACGTGAGCATCTGGAGGGACGGATGATTTTCGACGCGCCGCTGAAGGCCTGGCTGCCGGATTTTCTCGACATGGTGTTCCAGCGTGACAGCGTCAGACAAGCCGAGCGCGCATCCGCGCGCCCGAAGCTGGATGCAACCGCAATCGGTTGAGATCAGGGATTGGACGGCGCGTCGAGATTGTCGATCTTGCGCAGTTTCGGGAAACCGAGCGCCCAGATGACGGCAACGGCGAGCGTTCCGAAACCGCCGATGACGACGGCGGGTACGGCACCGACGACATGGGCCATGGTGCCGGCGCGAAACTCGCCGAGTTCGTTGGAAGCACCGACAAAGACCATGTTGACGGCGTTGACACGTCCGCGCACTTCATCTGGCGTCCACAGCATGATCAGGCTTTCGCGGACATAGACCGAGATCATGTCGGACGCGCCCATCAGCATCAGCGCGGCAATCGATAGCCACGCCGTCTGTGACAATCCGAAAACGACCGTTGCAATACCGAAGAGGGCAACGCCCCCGAACATGGCAAGGCCGGCATGCTTGCGAATCGGGTAGGCCGCGAGCAGCACGGCAACCACGATGGCGCCAACGCCCGGTGCCGAGCGCAGGAGGCCAAGCCCCCAGGGGCCAAGATCAAGAACGTCACGGGCAAAGATCGGCATCAGGGCGACGGCGCCGCCGAGCAGCACCGCAAACAGATCAAGCGAGATCGCCCCCAGCACCACCTTTTCGGTGGAGATGAAACGGAAGCCGGCAAGGATCGTGGTCCAGCTGACGGCCTTGGAGGCGGCGGTGCGCTGGGCGGGTTTCGGAATGCTGATAATCAGCACCATGGCGCCCAGCATAAACGCCAGGGCCACGGAATAGGCCGCAACCGCACTTGCGCCATAAAGCAGGCCGCCGGCCACCGGGCCAAGGATGGAAGCCGTCTGCCAGGAGGAAGAATTCCAGGCAATCGCGTTGGGCAGGTCCTTTTCCGGCACAAGGTTCGGGGCAAGCGACTGCACCGCCGGCCCCATGAAGGCACGCTCGATGCCGAAGACGACGAGGATGCCGAACACCGGCCAGGGCGAAAAACTATGCGTCAGCGTGAGGAAAAGAAGCGCTCCCGTGCAAACACCGCCCAGCAGCAGGCAGGCCGCCACGATCGCGCGACGATTATAACGGTCGGCAACCGAGCCGGTGACCAGGATCAGCAACAGCGACGGCAGGAACTGGAAAAGCCCGATCAGCCCGAGATAAAGCGCGTTTCCGGTGACATCATACATCTGCCAGCCCACAGATACGCTGACGATCTGCGTCGCAAAGGCTGCCAGGAACCGGGAGAAGAAAAAGCGGCTGTAGGAGGAGTGCCGGAACGCGGCAAAACGGTCATCAGCGGCAGAAATGGACATGGGAGACGCTTTCGACGCACCACCATTGCGGCGGGCGCCCGTTAAACATGATTCGTCATAGGCTCTGAAACTGCACTTGTCGCTTAAGTCGCCAATGTCTACATGTCTGTCAACAAAAGATATGGAGTTATGGATGATCGCGCTGTTTCAGACCATCGATCTGGCTTTGAACCTTTATACCTGGGTGCTCATTGCCAGCGCCATCTTCTCCTGGCTGTACGCCTTCAACGTCATCAATTCCAGCAACAGCTTCGTCAACTCCATCGGCACGATGCTGTACAACCTGACGGAACCGGCATTGCGCCCGATCCGCCGCGTCATGCCCAATCTCGGCGGCATCGACATTTCACCGATCATCCTCCTGCTGATCATCTTCTTCATCCGCTCGCTGATGTGGACCACCATCGTTCCGGCGCTGGTTTGATCCGGGCCTATACGCCCTTTCCCGACCATGTGCGGCTTGCCGTGCGCCTGACACCGAACGCATCGCGTGACGGACTGGAGGGCATCGAGACGACGGCGGACGGGGAATGCTGGCTGAAAGCGCGGGTGACGGCTGTTCCCGAGGATGGCAAGGCCAACAAGGCGCTAGTGAAGCTTCTGGCGGGCAAACTGCGCGTGCCAAAATCCTCGATCTCGCTCATTTCCGGCGACACAGCGCGCAAAAAAATCCTCCGGCTCGAGGGCGAACCGGAGGATCTGATGAAGAAGCTGGATGCACTCGGCACCGCATGAAGCCATGCGGCGGGCCGGTTACTTCTGCGCGTTGTAGCGTTCGATGGCCTCGACGATCAGGCGCTTGGCCACGGTCACATCCTGCCAACCCTCGATCTTCACCCACTTGCCGGGCTCCAGATCCTTGTAATGGGTGAAGAAGTGCTCGATCTGCTTCAGCGTGATATCAGGCAGATCGGTGAAGTTGTTGATCTTGTCGTAACGCTGGGTCAGCTTCGGGGCCGGCACCGCGAGGATCTTCTCGTCCTTGCCGCCATCGTCTTCCATGATCATGACGCCGATCGGGCGCACGTTGATCACGCAGCCGGGAACCAGCGGGCGGGTGTTGCAGATGAGGACGTCGACCGGATCGCCATCTTCCGACAGCGTGTGCGGCACAAAGCCGTAATTGCCGGGGTAGGTCATCGGCGTATAGAGGAAACGGTCGACGATCAGCGCGCCGGCATCCTTGTCCATCTCGTACTTGATCGGATGACCGCCGACCGGAACCTCAACGATAACGTTTACGTCGTCCGGCGGGTTCTTGCCGATCTTGATCGCATCGATACGCATGTGTCTCCCCAAGAGCGTTGTATGTACCCGTCTCGATACTGGGAAAACCGGTGCATTGCAACATACCTAAGGGCGGGAACATCAGCATCTTCACCTGCACGATCACTCTGCGGCAGAGGCCTGCGGTGCGGCGTGATCAGGGCCAGACAAAGCCGATCTTGCGCAGTTGCGCGCCGGCAAAATCCTCCATGCCCTCGGCCAGATCCAAACCGCCATGACGGCGGAAAAAACGCGTGGCATGTTCGCTGTCTTCAAGGCACCAGACCACAAGGCCGCTGCAGCCCAGCGATTTCAAAAGGCGGCGTGTTTCGCCGAACAGCCGCCGGCCAAGGCCGATGCCCTGGAATTCCGGACGCAGGTAGATTTCATAGATTTCACCCTCCTGCGGCAGCGCCCGTGCCCGGTTGAGCCCCATCGTGGCATAACCGGCAATCGTGCCCTCCACATCCAGAACCAGCAGCGTGGCCGGCCCCTTGGCTGCGCGGCGCCACCAGGCCTCGCCCCGCCGCTCCAGCATTTCGGTCAACGGCTTGTGCGGGATGAGCCCGGCATAGGCCTGACGCCAGGCGAGACGATGAACTTCGGAAACCTCGCGGGCATCTTCTGCCGTGGCACGCCGCACGTCGATGGACACTGTCTTCATGACAACACTCTGGTCTCGCCGCCGATGAACCGCTCGTGGAGCGGTATGCCCGGTGCGCACCGTCTGCGCGGCGACCGGTCATGCCCAAGTTAACGCTTTTTTAAACTTTGGAACAAGCCCGCGGGGCAACAGACGCACACAAAAAAGCCCCGGTTTTGCCGGGGCTTTTGAAACGATGAAACGGCCGAGAAATCAGGCGACGCGGGCCTTGCCGAAACGCTTGCGATCGTTCGGATCGAGATACATCTTGCGAAGACGGATCGACTTCGGCGTGACTTCCATCAACTCGTCGTCCTGGATCCAGGAGAGAGCGCGGTCAAGAGTCATGCGGATCGGCGGGGTCAGGCGAACGGCTTCGTCCTTGCCGGCCGAACGGATGTTCGTCAGCTGCTTGCCCTTCAGAACGTTGACTTCCAGATCGTTGTCACGCGTGTGGATGCCGACGATCATGCCCATATAGACCTTTTCGCCGGGCTCGATGATCATCGGGCCGCGATCTTCCAGGTTGAACATGGCATAGGCCACGGCTTCGCCGGACTGGTTGGACAAAAGCACACCGTTCGAACGGCCGCCGATTTCGCCCTTGAAGGGCTGATAATCGTGGAACAGACGGTTCATGATGGCCGTGCCGCGCGTGTCGGTCAGCAGTTCCGACTGGTAACCGATCAGGCCACGGGTCGGTGCGAAGAACACCAGACGAACGCGGTTGCCGCCGGAGGGGCGCAG
>JAIXTO010000055.1 GCA_027483885.1 Rhizobiaceae bacterium | reverse complement strand
CCTATCTTGCAGAACTGTTGCTCGAAAAGGGCTACGTGGTCCATGGTATCAAGCGCCGTGCCTCCTTGTTCAACACCGCCCGCGTGGACCACATTTATGAGGATCCCCACGTCAGCAACGGCCGGTTCAAGCTGCATTATGGTGACTTGTCCGATACGTCCAACCTGACGCGCATCATCCGTGATATCGAGCCGGACGAAGTCTACAATCTCGGCGCCCAGTCGCATGTGGCGGTCAGCTTTGAAGCGCCTGAATATACCGCCGACGTGGATGCAATTGGCACTTTGCGTCTTCTGGAGGCTATCCGCTTCCTCGGGCTTGAGAAGAAGTCGCGCTTCTACCAGGCCTCGACGTCAGAGCTTTACGGCCTCGTTCAGGAAATCCCGCAGCGTGAGACGACGCCGTTTTATCCGCGCTCTCCTTACGCGGTGGCAAAACTTTACGCCTACTGGATCACGGTCAACTACCGCGAAGCCTATGGGATGTATGCCTGCAACGGTGTCCTGTTTAACCACGAGTCTCCCCGTCGCGGCGAAACCTTCGTGACACGCAAGATCACCCGCGGTCTTTCCAACATTGCGCTCGGCCTCGAATCCTGCTTGTTCATGGGCAATATCGACTCCCTGCGTGACTGGGGCCATGCCAAGGACTACGTGCGCATGCAGTGGATGATGCTGCAGCAGGACGAGCCGGATGATTTTGTCATTTCCACGGGCCTGCAGTATTCGGTGCGCGAATTCATCCAGTGGACAGCCAACGAACTCGGCGTGACGCTGGAATTTTCGGGCACCGGCGTCGATGAGATCGCAACCGTCGCTGCGGTCACCGGGGATCTGGCGCCGTCGATCAAGGTTGGCGATGTCGTGATGCGGATCGATCCGCGTTACTTCCGTCCGGCAGAAGTCGAAACGCTGCTCGGCAGCTCGGAAAAGGCCAAGCAGAAGCTCGGCTGGGTTCCCGAAATCACGGCCCAGGAAATGTGCGCCGAAATGGTGGCGGAAGACCACAAGGCGGCGCGCCGTCATGCGCTGCTCAAGCAGCATGGCCTGAGCCTGCCTGTAAGCCTGGAGGGCTGAACATGGTGTACGACCTGAAAGGCAAGAAAGTCTATGTCGCAGGTCACAGGGGGATGGTCGGTTCGGCCATCGTCCGCAGGCTTGCCTCTGAAGGCTGCGAAATCCTCACCGCATCGCGCGCCGATGCGGACCTGACGCGTCAGGTCGAGGTGGAAGCCTGGATGGACAAGAACCGTCCGGATGCGGTGTTTCTGGCCGCGGCCAAGGTGGGCGGTATTCTTGCCAATGACACCTATCCGGCTGATTTCCTCTACGAGAACATGATATTGGAAGCCAATATCATCCATGCCGCCCATAAGGTCGGCGTGGAAAAGCTGCTATTCCTCGGGTCCTCGTGCATCTACCCGAAATTCGCCGATCAGCCGATCACCGAGGACGCGCTGCTGACCGGTTCGCTTGAGCCGACCAATGAATGGTATGCGATTGCCAAGATCGCCGGCATCAAGCTGTGTCAGGCCTATCGCAAGCAGCATGGTCACGATTACATCTCGGCCATGCCGACCAATCTTTACGGCCCGGGCGACAATTTCGACCTGAACTCCAGCCATGTCATGCCGGCCCTGATCCGCAAGGCGCATGATGCCAAGACCGAGGGCAAGCCGGAAGTTGTTGTCTGGGGCACTGGCACGCCTCGCCGCGAGTTCCTGCATGTGGACGACTGCGCCGATGCCTGTGTGCATCTGATGAAGACCTATTCGGCAGACACGCATGTGAATGTCGGTTATGGCGACGACGTGACCATTCTGGAACTGACCCAGATGGTCTGCCGCGTTGTCGGGTTTGAGGGCGCGATCATCAACGATCTGTCGAAGCCGGATGGCACGCCGCGCAAGCTGATGAGCGCCGACAAGCTGCGCGGCCTCGGCTGGACCCCGAAGATCGGTCTCGAAGACGGCATCCGCAGCGCCTATGACGCCTTTCTCAGCGGACAGTTTGCCGAGCGCCGCCAGGGAACCGCTGCATGAACACGGTCGTTCTCGATGCGCTCGAGGGAGAGGATCTAGCGGCCGCCGCAGCGCCCGTTTCCCTTACGCACAAGCGCATCCTGATCTATGGCATGAACTACGCGCCGGAACTGGCCGGCGTCGGTAAATATACCGGAGAGATTGCTGAGTATCTGGCCGCCGAAGGTGCCGATGTGACGGTGGTGACCACGCCGCCGCATTATCCGGGTTGGGCCGTTCAGGACGGTTTTCGCAATCGGTATTCCAGATCCGTCGAGAACGGCGTTCGGGTGTTGCGCACACCGCTTCTGTTGCGCCGCAAGATGAAGGGTGTGTGGCGGTTGCTTGCGCCGCTGAGCTTTGCCGCAAGCTCGGCTCCCGTCGTGTTCTGGCAGATCCTGCGCCACCGGCCTGAAACCGTTTTCTGCGTGGAGCCAACCCTGTTTGCGTCACCCGTGGCGCAACTTGCAGCAAAACTGGTGGGTGCCAGGACCGTGCTGCACGTGCAGGATCTCGAAGTGGACGCAGCCTTCGCGGTTGGCCACCTCGGCGCGCTCGGTTTCCTCAAAACGCTTGGCTATGCCTTCGAGCGCTTTACGCTGAAACGCTTCGACAAGGTGATCACCATTTCCTACCGCATGGCGGAAAAGCTGGTGGAAAAGGGCGTGGCGCAGCAAGATATGTCTATCGTGCGCAACTGGGTCGATCTCTCCCACATCTATCCGATGACCGAGGAGAGCCCCTACCGTGCGGAGCTTGGCTTTACCAAGGATGATTTCGTCGTCCTCTATTCCGGCAATATCGGCGCCAAGCAGGGCCTGACCGTGCTTCTGGATGCGGCCGAGCAGATGAAGGACGAGACGAACGTTCATTTCGTCATTGCCGGCGAGGGCCCGTTGAAATCGGAACTGCAGGCACGTTACGGCATGCTGGCCAATGTCCGATTCATGCCCTTTCAACCCTACGCGCGGCTTAACGAATTCCTCAACATGGCCGACCTGCACGCGCTGCCGCAGGACAAGGGCGCCGCTGACCTCGTGCTGCCATCCAAGCTCGGTGGCATGCTGGCAAGCGGCAAGCAGATTCTGGTGACGGCGGATGAGGGCACCGAACTGGCGGAGTTTGTGCGGGGGGCAGCGATCGTTGTGCCGCCGGGAGATGCTTCGGTGATTGCTCGTACCGTCGCAAGTTTCTCGTCAATCCGCCAGAAAGATGTTTCCGAAAAGCGCAGCCACCTTGCAAAAAAGCTGGCGCGCAATGATGCCCTTACGGCGATAGCCCGTAACAGCTATGCTTCAAGCAAGACATAGCACGCGGAGCAGGCTGCATGAATATTGCTGATTATAAGTTTCTGGCCAAAGACCGCTTGCTGGCAGGTCGTTTCGACAGTCGCGTCAGGACTGCGATGCGATTGCTCATTCCAGTCCATGCCGTTATTATTTTCCTGAATGCAGTCGTTGATGGCGTATGGGATGCAGCGCTTGCCCATATGGGAATGGCGGCTATTGCATGGTTTATTGTAAGCCGTTCCAGGGATGGAATTCGCACTTTCATCTTCACAAACGTCTACTGGATGTTTTCTTTCACAACCTATTTTTACGCAGTGACGCACGGGCAGACTGCAAGCTACGGACTGGGCTCGCCGGACCGAAGTGCGCTCATTGCGTTGGTAAGCCAGGCAGGGCTCCTGTGCGCTTTTTTCCTTACACCCAGAGAGGATGTCATGAAGGCATCGGAGGGGGAGGAGTATGTCAAGCGCATGGCAATTTTTAGGGCTGCTCAGTATCCCCTGGCACTATTGGGAATGATAGGCTTGTTTGGAGAAAAAATTGGGCTGCCAAGCATTTATAGTGCAACACTTTTATCAATTCTATATGTGGCGTTATCCGTCAGGTTGACATCCGGCCGGTTCTTTAAAGACCCTGCCTTGTGGGCAATGTTTCTCGCTCTACTAATCGTTTCGGCGTCTGGCAACTCGCGTCAGGCGCTTATGAGTCTCATTTTTCTGATGGGCTTTGCGCTAATTATCTTTAAGCAGAAATTGTTATCTCCCCTCCTTGCGTTCTTTCTGTATCTCGGGGTGCGGTTACTGGGTGTGTTTTCGGATGTTATGTTATCCATTCGGTGGGCCCGCGATACATCCGTTTCGATGATAGGGCTGTTTGTCGAGAACTTTTTTTCATTAGAAACGCTAATTGCAATTTTCAACCCGTTTTACACAAGCGCAGCAGCAAAAGCGCTGGCAGAGACTCCGATAAATGAGGGCGGATTCTATACCGCTTTTTTCAGCGGTAGCGGAGGCCTGATGACCCGCCTGACTTTGCTGCCGCAGATGGATATCGTGGTTTCAAAGCTACCAGACTCTGCACCTACCCGTTGGGATGATTTATGGGGCAACCTTTTTTGGAATGTTATCCCAAGCATAGGTCAACAGAAAGACCTGATTTTGAGTGACCAGATTGTTTGGGAGCTTGGGCTCCGTGCATGGTACAATATCGGAAGGCCTATGATTACTGTCCAAGGAGAACTATATTCTATAGGCGGGTATGCGGCTGTCTTCTTTGTCACGGTTTTTTTATATTATATGATGGTATTTTTTTACGGGGTAATTGCACGCCTTCTCGGATCGCGTGTGTCGGCTATATTGATCATGTCCCAGATGCTGATTGCTACGGTAATGACGACAACTTTGCTTAGCGTTGCTGTCATAACAACAAGAGGTTCATTGCAGTTGGTTTTGATTCTTACTGGAATTATTGCTGTATTTTCGTTTCTTTTGAAGCGCCCGAGAGAATTGAAGCGAGGGCGACCTGCATGACTGTCCTCAACCTTAAACGCCAATTTAAATGGAGCCTTGTTTCTCAGGCCTATTCTCAGGGTGTCAACATAGGCTCGCAATTGCTGTTGCTGCCTCTGATGATCACACTGTGGGGTGCGGAACGTTACGGCGCATGGCTCATCATTTCTGCACTTCCGTCCTATCTTTCGATGGCGGACCTTGGTTTTGCGCAGATATCCGCAAATGATATGACAATGCGGATGGCTCGGGGTGATAAGGACGGTACGGTTGTCGTCAATCACACGGCTTGGTTATTCAATGCGATAATTAGCGTAACACTAATTGTTGCGTTCGGAGTTTTTGTCTTATTATTTCCGATCGAGGCTACGTTTAATATTGTCAATGTTGGTGAAAGCCATATTGCTCTGGCAACATTTCTTCTTGGTGTTCTTACTCTTTCGTCGCTTGCCTTTGGGGTCGTTGGAGCGGGTATGCGGTCAGTCGGGCTTTTGTGGCTGGTTGTCACAACAAATACGACATCTCGTCTGACGGAGGTCCTTCTGCTGATCTCCTGCACTTACTTTGGGGGGGGGTTCCTGCTGGCCGCATCGGTCATGCTTCTCAATCGAGTCGTGGTCCTGGCGCCGATATTGATTTGGTTTTACCGGCGTTATCCGCACCTGCGCCCAGCGGTAAGCAAAGCCGACTTACAACTGATGCGTCAAATGGTCGTGCCTTCCATTGCCTATATGTCGTACACCTTGAGTTATGCCTTGAATATTCAAGGTGTCAGTCTATTGGTGGGAATGTTCTTGGGCCCGGTAGCCGTTGTGACTGTGAACGCAGTCCGGACCTTTACCCGGCTTGGCCGGGCGGCTGCGTCCATTGTCATCAGTTCGATAGAACCGATTTTTGCTCAACTCGCCGGCAGTGATGCGAACAACCACGGCAAAAAGGCCTTCCAGTATCTCGTCGCGGCCTCTGTCCTAGGGTCTGTCATCTATGCTGTTGGCGTCATTCTATTTGGCGAGCAGTTTTTGGAATGGTGGACGCGAGGCACAGTTGTTCACCAGGATGTTCTCATTAATCTTATGCTGCTTGCTGTGGTGTTTGAAATTGGTTGGTACACGTTGCAGACCCCTTTTGTTTCGACAAATAGGCACAGT
>JAIXTO010000149.1 GCA_027483885.1 Rhizobiaceae bacterium | reverse complement strand
CGTAGGACTGGAACACCATGGCAATGCCGCGCCTTGACGGGGCAATCGGGTTCATCAGGCGGTCGTTCAGCCAGAACTCGCCCTCAGTGATCGGATCAAGGCCCGCAATCAGCCGCAGAAGGGTGGATTTCCCGCAACCGGACGGGCCGACAAAAACGATCAGTTCGCGGTCGTTCACCTCAAGATCGATGCCATGCAGGACATCGACCGCCTTGAAGCTTTTCTTGATACCGCGCAGGGACAATCGGGCCAATGTCGTTCAACTCCGCTCTATGTCTGGTTGCCGGTCGATGCGCTGCATCAACAGTCGAGCAGCCCCTTGATGGTTGCAATGGTCTGGTCGGGTGAGACGTGATGAATGCTGTGGCGCCAGCCAAGGGCAAGCGCTGCTTCGACATTTTCTGCCGTATCATCAACGAACACGATCTCCTCCTTCGATACGGCCTCGTCCTGCGCAAGCTTTCGGTAGATGGCCGGGTCCGGCTTTTCCAGGCCCATGTCGTGCGAGAGATAACAGGCATCGAAGAAATCGGTGCCGAGCATGTGGTCGAGGATATGGCGCCAGTGAATGGCTTGGGTGTTGGACAGGCAGACGACCCGATGGGTCGCCCGAAGCACCGGCACCAGATCAGCCATCGGCTGCAGCACGCCCTTCAGCAGGGCAGTTTCAGCCCGGTACACGTCATGATGCGAGATGCCGTATAATTGTGAGGCACTGGTAACATAAGCCTCGTCATCGATCCGGCCGAGGCGATAGTCTCTGTTCAATTCGGCAAGTGCCACAGGTGCCGGTTCATCCGGAGCCCAAAGTCCACCGGATGCCAGGATGGCGCTGCGGGCCGCCA
The DNA here is from genome assembly GCA_027483885.1 of Rhizobiaceae bacterium. GTDB lineage: Bacteria > Pseudomonadota > Alphaproteobacteria > Rhizobiales > Rhizobiaceae > Neorhizobium. Next base: position 38,842 of record JAIXTO010000149.1, on the reverse strand, counting down.
GATCCAGATCGATAAAAACGCCGCCCACATCGAAAACCAGAAGTTTCGGTCGTGGTGACGTTGCGGTCAAACCCTCTTCATCCTGCACAATGACTTGCCCTTCTCCGCTTGCACGGCAACAGCATCCCCACACCCATCGTGAGATTGTCAAATTGTGAAGGAATTTACAATTCCTAATTTTTACAAATTACAGAATAAATTATTTATGGTGGGAATGACGATGACATCGTTCGGACTGGTTTTCGGCGGGGCCGGAGGCAGATCGTATCCACCGCGCCCGGGCGCTGCTAGCAGAATGCCTACCGAGATACGCGGATCAGCAAATTCTTCGCTCTTCAGGCTTGTGGGAGTGACGCCAGGCGCCTTTGCGGCCAAACCTTCGGGAGCAGCGCGGTTCCAGGGTGAGGAAGCTTTGCCCCTGGCGCCACGGCCAATTCAGACTGAAGGAGACGCAGGCCAGAACCGAGCGCTCTGCTGCGCCGGCAGAAGCAGCGGTGGCGCCCTTGCGGGCGCCACCAGTTTTCAGGCATGCACGTCGCGCGGGGTCTCGTCATCGACCTCGCGCTTGATGCCGAACCAGGCGACGTAGAGTGCCGGAAGGAACAGCAGCGTCAGGACTGTGCCGACCACGATACCGCCCATCATGGCGTAGGCCATCGGTCCCCAGAAGACTTCCCGCGAAATCGGGATGAGGGCCAGCGTGGCGGCAGCCGCCGTGAGCAGGATTGGCCGCATGCGATGCTCCGTCGCCTCGATCACGGCGCGCCAGGGCGCAACCCCCTCGCTGCGCAGATGCTCGATTTGCACGACAAGGATGACCGAGTTTCGGATCAGGATGCCGATCAGCGCCAGGATGCCGAGGATGGCGACAAATCCCATGGGGGCATTGCTCAAAAGAAGAGCTGCCACCACGCCGATCAGGGCCAGCGGCGCCACCGCAAACACCAGGAACAGGCGGCTGAAGCTCTGCAGCTGGAACATCAGGATGGTTGCCATGGCAAACAGCATCAGCGGTGCAACGGCTGCAATCGGCCCCTGCGCATCCGCACTGGATTCCACCGAACCACCCAGCTCGACATGATAGCCGGGAGGAAGCGTGTCCATGAATTTCTTCACGTTCGGTTCCAGCTGCGTGACGACCGTTGCCGGCTGGGTGGAGCCAATGACGGCAGCCTTGATGATGATCGTCGGGATGCGGTCGCGCCGACCGATCTTGGGCTGTTCAAGCTCGTAACGGAACTTGGCGACAGCCGACAGCGGCACGGAGTTGCCGCTGCTGCTGGGCAGCTGCAGGTTCTTCAGCGTCTCGATCGAGCCGCGTTCGGTATCCTGCGCCCGGCCGATCACATTGATCAGATAGATTGAATCGCGCACGTTGGTGGCGGTCGTGCCTTCGACGATGCCGCTGAGGCGGTTTGCGATATCCTGCGAGGAAATCCCCAGCTGGCGTGCCTTGTCCTGCAGCACGTCGACCTTCACGACCCGCGACGGCTCGTTCCAGTCATAGGTCATGTTGGACAGGAGCGGATGCTGGTTGACGATACTGCCCAGCTGCATGGCCAGCTGACGAACCGTCTGGATATCCGGGCCACTCACGCGATACTGGACCGGCTTGCCGACGGGCGGGCCGATGTCCAGGAGCTTGACGAAGGCATCCGTGCCCGGGAACGTCTTGCCCAGATAGGCCTGCAACTCGCCGCGAAGGCGGTTTCGCGCCTCCAGATCCTTGGCAACGATGACGGTCTGCCCGAACCAGACAGCCGAAGACTGCACGTCGTAGGACAGGATGAAACGCGGAGCGCCTTCGCCGACATAGGTCGACCAGTGATCGATATCGGGGTTCCCGGCAAGCTTTTCCCGCTCGAACTGCGCCATCTGACGGTCTGTCTCGGTGATGGTGCTGTTGTTGGGCAGGTTCCAGTCAACGATCAGTTCGGGGCGGTCGGAGGCTGGGAAGAACTGCTGCTGCACGAGACCGAGACCGCTCAAAGAACCCGCAAAGGCCAGGATCGTCAACAGGATCGTGATCCAGCGCCAGCGCATGGCAACCCGCAGAAGCCAGGCGAAACCGCGCGTCACACGCCCCTTGTTCTCGTGATGCGATTTCATCGTCTTCGGCAGGATCGACACACCAAGCAGCGGCGTGAAGAGCACGGCGACAATCCACGACACCACCAGCGAGACGGCAATGACAACGAAAAGCGTGAAGGTGAATTCACCCGCCGCGCTATTGTTAAGGCCAATCGGGATAAAACCGGCAACGGTCACCAGCGTGCCCGTCAGCATCGGGAAGGCGGTCGAGGTGTAGACGTGGGTCGCCGCCTTGCGCAACGTATCCCCCGCCTCAAGGCGCGACACCATCATCTCCACGGCAATCATGGCATCATCGACAAGCAGGCCGAGCGCGATGATCAGGGCGCCGAGCGAAATACGCTGCAGCGAGATGCCACTATATTCCATGAAAACGAAGGTAATGGCCAGCACCAGCGGGATGGAGATGGCAACGACCATGCCCGCCCGCATGCCAAGGCTGATGAAGCTGATGGCGAGCACGATGACGATGGCTTCGAAGAGCGCGCGGGTGAAGCCGGAAACGGCCTCATCCACCACCTTGGGCTGGTCGGAGACACGGGCCACGTCGACACCGATCGGCAGATCGGAGACCACACGCTTCATCTGCGCATCCAGCTTTTCGCCGAATTCCAGAAGATTGGAGCCTGCCTTCATGCCGATGGCAAGGCCGATGGCGGGCTCGCCCTTGAACCGGAACAACGAGGACGGCGGATCGACATAACCGCGCTTGATGGTGGCGATGTCGGTGAGCGGGAAGAACCGGTTGTTGATCCGAAGATTGATGGACTTCAGGCTGTCTTCGGAGGTGAACTGGCCACTGACGCGCAGCGCGATCCGCTCCGGCCCCGCTTCCACGACGCCGGACTGCGTCACCGCATTCTGGGCCTGAAGCGTATCGATGACCGATTGCTGGTCGATGCCGAGCGCTGCAATCTTGCGGGTCGAGAATTCCAGATAGATCGCTTCGTCCTGGGCGCCGACGATGTCGATCTTGCCGACATTGGGAACGGTCAGGAGCTTGGCACGCGCATCCTCGACGAGGTCACGCAGCTGGCGCTGCGTCAGCCCGTCGGACATGAAGGCGTAGATATTGCCGTAAACGTCGCCGAACGTGTCATTGTAGAAGGGACCGACGACACCGCTTGGGAAATCCCCCTGGATGTCGCTCACCATGTTGCGGATCTTCAGCCAGTTGGCCGTCACATCCTTCGCCTTGGTGGTGGGAAGAAGCTCGACGAAGATCGTCGTCTGGCCCGCCGTCGTTTCACTGCGGGTATAATCGAGGGCATCAAGCTCCTCGAGCTTCTTTTCGATACGGTCGGTAACCTGGCGTGTCACTTCTTCGGCAGAGGCACCCGGCCACTGGGCGTTGATGACCATCGTCTTGATGGTAAAGGCCGGGTCTTCCTCGCGTCCGAGATTGATATAGGAGAAGGTTCCGGCCAGAACGAACACGATCATGAAGTACCAGACGAGCGAGCGGTGTTCGAGCGCCCAGTCGGAGAGGTTGAAGGATTTCACTTGGTCATCTCCTGATCGACGCGAATGGTCTGACCTTCTTGAAGTGTGTGGGCGCCGGCAACGGCGATGCGCTCGCCCGGACGGATGCCGTCCGTGACGGTCACCATGCCTTCCGGCGGCGGCTCACCGGCCAGCGTCACCGGACGCGAAAAGACTTTCTTTTCCGCTTCGGAAACGACCCAGACTGTGGTTTTTCCTTCATCCACCTTGATGGCAGAGGACGGGATGCGGATCACCGCATCATCCTTGTCCAGTGCGGTCGCCGTGATCACCGCGCCGAGCCTCAAGGCTTCCGGCGGATCGATCAGGCTGAGCTTGGTGCGACGGGTGCGGGTGGCGTCATCGGCTTCCGGCGCAATTTCACGCACGATGCCCTTGGCATGCAGGGTTGGATCCAGCTGCAGCGAGACATCGAAGGCCGTTCCCGGGCCAACCTTGTCGCCGGCGGCTTCCGGCACATCGATGACGGCATCCTTGACTTCCGGGCGCGCCACGGTGGCAACGCTCTGGCCCGCCGACACCACCTGGCCCACCTCCGCGGATGTGGCTGTCACCACGCCATCGAATTCGACCAGGAGGCGCGCATAGCCGAGCTGCTCGTTGGCCTTGTCGAGGTTGGCCTGGGCCTTGTCGACGGAGGCCTCCGCAGTCTTGCGATCGAGAACGGCGGTCTCGTAGGCCGATTTGGCGCCGGACTGTTTCTCGTAGAGGGTCTTTTGGCGTTCTTCCGTCGTCAGCGCATTGGCAAGCTGCGCCTGGCTGTTGACCAGATCAGACTGCGAACTCTTGACGGCCAGTTCCAGCGCCAGCGGATCGATAGCGGCAAGGACATCGCCCTTCTTCACGAGGTCACCGACCTGGACGTTGCGGGCCACGATGCGGCCAAGCACGCGGAAACTGAACTCGGTGGTGACGCGGGCTTCCACCGTTCCGGGAAGCGAAAGCTGGGCAGCCGGTTCCGAACGGACGACGACCGACAGGATCGGCCGCGGCGGTTCGGCCTCGGCTTTTTCTTCCTTCTGGCAGGCAGTCAGAAACGTGGCGGCCAGAAGGAGCGCCGCGAGGCTGGGGGCGGTGGTCTTCATTGTGCAGTTCCTTCAAATGCCACGACTTCCCCCTGGCTCAGGAAATTGGCGCCCGTTGCCACCACGGTCTCGCCCGGCTTGACGCCGGAGCGGATGGAAAAGCGGCCGCTGTTGTAGGTGATGACGTCCACCGGCCGGATCGACACTGCCTTCGTTTCGGGATCGATGACCCAGACGGCCGGCTGGCCGGCCAGCGAGGCCATGGAGGACCACGGCAGCTCGATCACGCTCTGCGGCTTGTAATGGGCGATCGCAACGATCGGACTTCCAAGCTGTGCCCACGGCACATCCTCAAGCGCAAGCTTGATGCGCACCGTTGCCGAGCTTGAATCGATCGTCGGCGAGATCTCGCGGACTGTCGCCTTCATCGACGGACCGCCCGAAAGCAGGTGGACCTTGATATCGCCTGCCAGTTCACGGCCGAGGAGGAGCGATTCATCGATATTGACCACGGCGTCGCGCGGGCCATCATGGGCCAGCGTGAAGATGAGCTGGGCTGCCTGCGCCACCTGCCCCACTTCGGCGTTGCGCGCCGTAATGACACCGTTCGCATCGGCGACCAGGTCTGTCTGCGAGAGCGTGTCGCGCGCCGTATCGAGCTGGGCCTGCTCCGATTCCACCGTCGCCTTGGCCCGCAGCAGGCTTTCGCGGGCCGAATCGAGATCCGCCCGTGTCGTCACGCCGGTGGTGAAAAGGCTCTGCTGACGATCGAACGCCTGCTGGGCCTGGGTCTGCTGGGCCACGGCCGAGGCGAGCGTTGCAACAGCCACCTGGAGGTCGGCCTGCTGCTCCTGCGCATCGATGCGGGCAAGGACCTGCCCCGCCTTCACCCGGTCACCCACGTCGACGAATCGATCCGTGATGCGGCCGCTGACGCGGAAGGAAAGATCCGACTGGACGCGGGCGTCGATCTCGCCAGTCGTCGAAACTTCTTCGGACACTTCGGTCGCCTTGACGACCACAGCACCCACGTGTCGGGCCGCCTTCGGGGGCGTCTCCTCATGCGGCGCGCAGGCCGCCAGGAACCCCAGTGAAAACGCCAGGAACGCGTTTGTAATTAACCGTTGCATGGTTGCCCCTTGAACAATTGCCAGACTACGTTAAATTTGAATGACCGGTTAGTCAATGAAATTAACAAATGAAGGGAACTCTGGCTGAAACGATGGTAAATGACAGGAAACTCAACAGGGCAGAGCAAAAGGCTCAACGACCCATCCAGATTCTCGATGCCGCTTTCGAGGAATTCATCGCGAACGGCTTCGCCACGGCGCGGGTCGAAGATATCGCCGAGCGGATAGGCGTCACGAAAGGGACGATCTACGTTTACTTCCCCACCAAGGAAAACCTTTTTGCAGCCATGATTGCGCATGTGGCGACTCCATTCGAGGAATTGCTGAACAACGCAGGAGACCTCAAAGGCAGTTGCGCAGACCGCCTTGAAGCACTCCTTCTTCTCTTCTATGAGAAGATACTTAATAATAGGCGTACGCGAGAACTCATCCGCTTTGTCATTTCCGAGGGGCCCCGTTTTCCGCACATCGTCAAGAAACATCATGACGAGTTGATCGATCCGCTGTTCATGCGCGTGCAGGCACTGCTTGACGAAGGCATAGAAGCCGGCGAATTCCGCGATGGGCCGGCAGCGCTCGCCCCGGTCGTCTTCGCCCCGGTCATCGCGCGCATCATGGAGACGCTCATTCGGGGCGACTCACCCCATGTCGAGCTTGATCCCTATATCCGGGCGCATCTCGATCTTGTCATGAACGGGCTTGTGATAAAAGGGGCCTGACCGGCTGCCATCTCCTCATGCGAGCCGGATCCCGCGTTACTGGAGGGCGAGAACGCCAAGCGACAGGACAAGCGCCGGGATCATCACCACGACACCAAGCCGCAGGAAGGCGAAGGCCCCCATATGAAGCCCCTCGCGGCGAAGGGCAGATAGCCAGAGGATGGTGGCCAGCGACCCGGTGACCGAAAGGTTCGGGCCAAGATCCACGCCGATCAGCACGGCGGCGGCAATCTTGTCGGAGACATGGGCTGCCTGCACGGCGCTGCCGGCCACAAGCCCTGCCGGGAGATTGTTGACGAGATTGGAGACGAAGGCGACGACCGTGCCGGCAAGGGCTGCCGTCTGGGCCGGATGGCTTTCAGCCCCCATCGAGAGCCAGCGGGCCAGCGTATCGGCAAGGCCGGTGCCGTTCAGCGCCTCCACCACGACGAAGAGGCCGGCCACCAGCGGCAGGACGCTCCACGATACGCCCTTCAGCGTCGCAACCGGGCTCCTGCGGGTCACCGCCATGATGACGACAGTGGTGAGGCAACCGGCAACAAATGTCGGAAGGCCAAGATCAAGGTCGAGCGCGGAGGCGCCGAGCAGCAGCAGTGCCGTGACGATGAGGCCGACACCCGCAAGACGCGCGCTGGAGGACAAGGCCAAGGGTTCGACATGCGCGCTGACGGTGTCAGTGGCAAGTGCTGCCCGCTGGGTCCAGAAGAGGGCGACAAACGTGGCAGCAATCGCCACCAGCGACGGCAGCGTGAAGGTTGACAGCCAGTGTCCGAGCGGCGGCATCTCGCCTCCCCCGAAAATCACCAGATTGGCAGGGTTTGAAATCGGCAGGACAAAACTTGCGGCATTGGCGATGAAGGCGCAGATCAGCAGATAGGTCATGGCCTCACGCACCCGCGCCGCCCGGCAGGCGGCATAGACCGCAGGCGTCAGCACGACGGCGGTGGCATCGTTCGACAGGAAGGCGGTGACGACGATGCCGACACCGAAGATCAGCGCAAAGAGCCGTCGGGGCGAACCCTTGGCATGGGCCGTGGCAATCGAGGCCAGCCAATCAAACAGCCCCTCCTGACGGGCCAGTTCCGACAAGAGCATCATGCCGATGAGAAACAGATAGACGTCGAGCCCCTTGGAGACGCCAAGCCAGGCATCGGACACGCCGATCAGCCCGAGCGCCAGAAGCAACAGTGCGCCGAGAACCGCCCAGATCGCTTCCGGCCAGCCGAAAGGCCTTGTGATCACTCCAAGCGCGGTCAGCCCTGCGATCGCCCACGTCATCGTCAATGCCTGCATCTTCATCTGCTTTTAAGAGTTGGAAGGGCCACCCGGGCGGCTAGCTACTGCGGAATCGTCCCCGGCACCAGTGCCTTTGTCCTGCGGTGGTGCAATGGCATGCCGACCGGCGAGAAAGGCTGCAACCGCAAGTGCAGCCACCCCACCATGAACGAAATAGGCGAGCGAATAACCGCCGAGATCCGTCAGCCAGCCGGCCACGACATTGCTCAGCGATGCGCCGATGCCCTGCACCGTCATCACGGCAGCAAAGCCGACATTGAAGCGTCCGGTGCCGGAGAGTATCCGTTCGGCGGCAATCGGTGTCGCAATGCCGATCAGACCGGCCCCGATGCCGTCGAGGATCTGCACCGGGTAGATGACGCCGAAATCGGAGAAGGAGCCGGCGATGAGGCCCCGCAGCGGGAGCGACAGGAGGGCGATGATAAAGACGGTGGCCAACCCGAAGCGGCGAAGCAGAAAGGGCGTCGCCAAGGCCATGGCAATCATCGACAGCTGCGAGACGCCTGTGGTGATCGCAGTGGTGCGGAAGGGTGTCCCGAGCTGGATCGAAAAATCCTGCGCGATCAGCCGGCTGATCGGCGCATTGCCGAAGTGAAAGATCATCAGTGTGATCGCAAGCAGGACAAGGCCCTTGCTGCCCACCAGCACCGCATAACCCGAGGGGCCGGGCGTGCCATCATCATGCCCAAGCCCGCGCGCCACCTGATGGTCGATCTCGCGGGGATTGATCGCAAGGGTCGCCAGAATGGCCGCAAAGGCCGTGATGATCATCAGACCGACAATGCCACTGAGGCCGAAATACACGGTGGCACCATAGATGCCGGCGAGTGAGACGACGTTGCCGGCATGGTTCCAGAATTCATTGCGGGAGACCTGACGCGAAAAGGCACGCTCGCCAACAAGCCCGAGCGTCAGGCCCATGAGTGCCGGGCCGACCAGCGCGCCTATGATGGCCGTCATCGACAATCCCCCGAAAACGGCCGCGTTGCCCGGGCTTGCAAGGGTCCAGAGCGCCGACGCTGTGACCAGGATGACCGGGACGATGATGAGCGTGCGCTTGGCGGTTGAGGCATCCACAAGGGCGCCGAGCAGCGGAGTCGCGATCATTCCAAGGACGCCGCCGATCGTCGCGATGATCCCCAGCGTCATCGGCGACCAGCCATGGGTGGCCAGAAAGCCATCGAGAAACGGCCCCAGCCCATCGCGCGCGTCCGCCAGAAAAAAATTGAGCGCGGCAAGAGCAACAAGGGAGCGGCCGGACAGGCGGGCGTTCACAGACTTCGGCATGCCGGTATTCCTTGTTACCGGACGGACGATCCGTCGGTGGCGGGCGGAAACGACGCGCCAGCGATTTTGTTCCAGACGATGTGGAGGTCATCAATCTCAGACGAAAACAAGCCGTTGTTCTGGCACTCCGTCAGGCTTTGAAATATCCGGGCGCAAGAGCTGTCTGACGCTCCCGGATGCCTGCGGCCCGCCGTTGCTCTCCCTTTTCGGCTGCATCTTGGCGTTGCCCTTTGTCTGACAACATGACAGGATTTGCAATCGCGACCGTGGATTCTTTGCCACGGTTCTGGCGAAGGTGACGGACGGGGAGGACCGGAGTTCGGCCGGCCGTTCAGCACAGGCATGGGAGGACATCTTGAAAATTACGGCGATTGAAACCGTTCGCATCGGCGAGCGCCCCAATCTCTTGTGGGTTCTCGTTCACACGGACGAGGGTTTGACTGGTCTTGGAGAGACCTTTTTCGGGGCAGAGACGGTGGAGGCCTATCTGCACGAATATGTGGCACCTCGGGTCATCGGCCGCGATCCGCTGGAGATCGACAAGCTTGCCGCCGATCTCGTCGGTTATGTCGGCTTTCGCTCGTCCGGAGCCGAAATGCGCGGGAATTCCGCCTTCGACATCGCGCTCTGGGACATTTTCGGCAAGGCGACCGGCCAGCCGATTGCCCAGCTTCTCGGCGGCTTCACCCGCCGCGAGATCCGCACCTACAACACCTGCGCGGGCACCGAATACATCAAGAAGGCGACGGGTCAGGCGACGGCCAATTACGGCCTGTCGGGCGGGCGCGATTACGACGACCTCAACGGCTTCCTGGAGCGCGCCGACGAACTGGCCCATTCGCTTCTGGAAGACGGCATTACCGCCATGAAGATCTGGCCGTTCGACGCCGCCGCCGAAAAGACGCGTGGCTCCTACATCTCGATGCCGGACCTGAAGCAGGCGCTGGTGCCGTTCGAAAAGATCCGCTCGGCCGTTGGCGACCGCATGGATATCATGGTGGAATTCCACTCGATGTGGCAATTGCTGCCGGCCATGCAGATTGCAAAGGCACTCACTCCGTTCCAGACCTTCTGGCACGAAGACCCGATCAAGATGGACAGCCTTTCGAGCCTGAAGCGCTATGCGGATGTGTCGCCGGCCCCGATTTCCGCCTCGGAAACGCTGGCCACCCGCTGGGGTTTTCGCGATTACCTGGAAACGGGCGTGGCGGGTGTTGTGATGCTCGACATTTCCTGGTGCGGCGGGCTATCCGAAGCCCGCAAGATTGCCTCCATGGCCGAAGCCTGGCACCTGCCGGTTGCCCCGCATGATTGCACCGGGCCGGTAGTGCTCTGCGCCTCGACGCATCTGTCGCTCAATGCACCGAATGCGCTTGTGCAGGAAAGTGTGCGTGCCTTCTACAACACCTGGTACAGGGATCTGGTCACAGCGCTGCCGACAGTGCAGAACGGCATGATCACGGTGCCGCCAGGCCCGGGCCTCGGCATGGAGCTGAACCCGGATCTCGACCGTGCCTTTACCGTGAGCCGCCGCCTTTCCGATCTCTCGCACCTCTGATCACGGCGCGACCGACCCCACCTTCTTCGGAGCAGACATGTTAAAGTCCCCTTCCCGCCGCGCCGCCTCGGCTGCGGCCTTTGCCGGCCCCGCGATCATGCTTCTGGGCATGCTGATGTTTGCGCTGAATGACGCCATGGGCAAATGGCTGGTGGCGAGCTACGGGCTCGGGCAGGTCATCCTCATCCGAAGCGTTGCCGCCCTTGTCATCCTGTCGCCGTTCCTCTGGATGGCGGGCAAGAGACCCATCGTGGAGGCCGAACGGCCGGGCCTGCAGGCGGCTCGTGTCGTCTTTTCCACACTGGAACTGTTCTGCTTCTATTATGCCGTGATGTACCTGCCGCTCGCTGACGTCATGACCTATTGGCTGGCAGCGCCGATCTATGTCGCCGCCGCCTCCCCGTTCCTGCTCGGCGAACACGTCGGCTGGCGCCGGTGGACGGCCATCGGCGTCGGTTTTATCGGCGTCATCGTGACGCTCGAGCCGTCGAGCGCCATGTTTACGGCACCCGCGCTGATCTCGATCATCGGCACGGCAGCCTTTGCCTTCATGATGCTGTCGGGGCGCAGCCTTCGCGGCACGCCGGACAAGACACTGGTGCTGTTCCAGACCGGAGGGGCGGCCCTTGCCGGCCTCGTCTTTGCGCCGTTCGACTGGACGCCGCTGTCTTCGGTCACAGAAGTGCTGGCCCTCTCCCTCCTCGGCGTGGTTGCCATGAGCGCGCATATGCTGGTCAACCGGGCGCTGAAAATCTCGGATGCGGCCACGGTTGCGCCACTGCAATATACGCTGCTGCTCTGGGCCATCGTCTTCGGTTGGTGGTTTTTTGGAGAAGTGCCGCGCACCACCATGGTCATCGGTGCTGCCCTCATCGTCGGCTCCGGCCTGTTCATCTTCTTCCGGGAGCAGCAGTTGAAAAAGCGCGATAAAGTTCTGCCGGCAGTTCCGGAATAGTGGCCTGCCGTAACGGCCCTGAAACGCAAAAGGCCCGCAGCGGAGACACCGCTGCAGGCCTTTATTTCGGGAAAATGCTTCAGCCGTGATTACTTGCGAATAGCAGCAAGCTCGGCAACGATGCCGTCGACGACGTCGGCGCCGATTTCAGCCTTGTGCTTCTGGTAGACCACCATGGACTTTTCGCGGATGCGCTTCTGCTCGTCTTCCGAGAGCGTGTTGACCTTAAGGCCGGCTTCCTTGATCTTTTCCAGCGACTTCTTGTTGAGGTCGGTAATCACGCCACGCTCAACATCGCGCCCGACGACTGCGCACGCGCGAAGGGCGGCCTGCTCGTCAGGCGTATAGGTATCGAAGATCGCCTTGGAGAAGAGGAAGAGGAAGGGCGTGTAGGCGTGGTTGGTCTCGGTGACGAATTTCTGCACTTCGAAGAATTTCGAGGTGTCGATCGTCACATAGGGGTTTTCTTGCGCGTCGATGGTCTTGGTTTCGAGCGCGGAAAACACTTCGCCGAACGCCATCGGCGTGGCATTGGCGCCGAGGTTCTGGAAGGTGTCGAGGAAGATGTTGTTCTGCATGACGCGAACCTTCATCCCCTGGAAATCTTCCCACTTCTCAACCGGGCGAACGGAGTTCGACAGGTTGCGGAAGCCGTTTTCCCAGTAAGCGAGATTGACGAGACCGACGGCTGCCATCTTCTCGTTCATCATGTCGCCGAACTTGCCGTCCAGAACCTTGTAGGCTTCCTGGGCATTGGCAAACAGGAAGGGCAGATCGAACACGCCAAGCGCCGGCTCGATGCCAACGAGCGGCGAAGACGAGGTGACGACGGCTTCCTGCACGCCGGAGCGCAGCGCCTGCGTTGCCTGAAGGTCACCGCCGAGAGCACCGCCCCAGAAGGCCTGCAGCTTCAGCTTACCGCCGGACTTTTCATCGAGGCACGCCTGCATGGCCTTGATGCCATTGCCGACGGGGTGATCGGCATTGATGCCGTTCGAAACACGGATGGTGCGGCTGTTGAAATCGGCAAAAGCCGGGGCTGCCGCCGAAGCGGCAAAGGCGAGTGCAGTGGTTGCGAGCAGTAACTTTCTCATGACATATCCTCCCTGGATTTCTGAATGAGATGGTGGAATGCGCGTCACCGCAGCCATTGGGCCGGCACGGTGACGATCTGCGGAAACACAACGAGCACAAGCAGCACCAGAACCTGGGCGATCAGGAACGGCGTCACGCCGGTGATGACCTTGCCGAGCGGCACGCGGCCGACGCCGCTCACCACGTTCAGCACCACGCCGACCGGCGGCGTAATGAGGCCGATGCAGCAGTTCATGATGAACATGACGCCGAAATAAACCGGATCGATGCCCGCCTGCTTGATGATCGGCATCAGCACCGGCGTCAGGATCAGGATGGTCGGCGTGAGGTCCAGCGCGGTTCCGACGAGCAGGACCAGCAGCATGATGACGAACATCAGCAGCATCGGGCGGTCGATCAGGGGTTCGATATACTGGGTGATTTCGCCGGGAATATTGGCAGCCGTAATCAACCAGGACGAGACGAGTGCTGCGCAGACCAGGAACATGATGATCGACGTCGTCTTGGCCGCCTGCAGAACGACCCGTGGCAGGTCCTTCGGCTTCAGTTCGCGGTAGATCACCATGCCAACGAACATGGCGTAAGCTGCGGCAATGACGGCTGCCTCGGTCGGCGTGACGACGCCGGCCTTGATGCCACCAAGGATGATGACGGGCATGCCGAGCGCCCAGGCAGCACGTCCTGTTACGCGAATACGCTCACCCCCGCTTGCCTTTGGCAGCGGCTGGATATTGTCCTTGCGCACCACGATCTGCCAGGCGACGACAAGTGCCACACCCATCAGGATGCCGGGCACGATGCCCGCCATAAAGAGCTGCGTGATCGAGACATTGGCGGCCACGCCAAACACGATGAAGGCCATCGAGGGCGGAATGACCGGCGCGATAATGCCGCCGGACGCGATGAGGCCCGCCGAGCGCGGCACGTTATAGCCGGCCTTTGCCATCATCGGGATGAGGATGGCGGCAAGCGCTGCGGTATCGGCAGCGGCCGAGCCCGAGATCGAGGCCATGATAACGGCCGCCATGATGGCGACAATGCCAAGGCCGCCACGAATGTGCCCAACGCAGGCGATGGCAAACTCGATGATGCGCCGCGACAGACCGCCTGAATTCATCAACTCGCCGGCCAGCACAAAGAAGGGAATGGCCAGAAGCGTGAATGTATCGGCGCCGGCGATCATGTTCTGGGCGATGATCTGGCTGTTGAACATCCCCATGTACCACATGAGGGTGACGCCGCAGAACATCAGGGAAAAGGCGACGGGAACCCCGATCGCCATGGCGCCGAGCAGCGAAACGATAAAGACGATCAGGGTCATCAGACGCGCTCCGCCAGCTTTTCAATGCTCTGGTCTTCACCGGCAAAGGCAGCAATTTCTGCATCGGTGATGCGACCGGTCACCGAGCGCACCAGGCGTTCGAGCGCAATCAGCGCGCATCCACCGCCGGTAAAAAAGCCGATGCCGTAGACCCATCCCATGGAAAGCCCCGTGACCGGCGCCTTCATGCTGGCGTTGATCGGCAACTGCTTCCAGGTGCCCCAGAAGAACAGCAGGGACACGCCGAGGATGACAAGATTGCTCAAGGCCATGCAGACGAGCCGCCCGCGGCGCCCGAGAAGGCCGACCATCGTTTCAACGCCCAGATGGCCGTATTCCCGGAAGCCGACGACGGCACCGATGAAGGTGAGCCACACGAAGAAGTAACGCGCCATTTCATCCGACACGGTCAGGCCCGAATTGAAGCCGTAGCGGAGCAGGACATTAACGAACACCATCAGCGCCATGCCACTGAGAAGCAGGATCAGCAGGAGTTCGAGACACTTGTAAAAGAGATCGACGATCTTGGTCATGCGCCCCTCAAGCCTTGTCAGCCAAGCCGCGGCGGGCCAGGTTCTGGAAAAGCGCTCGCGTGCCAAACGTCCATTCGGGGCAGGCGTCGGTGCGATCAACGATGTTGACCAGGCGCCCGAGCATCGGTGTCGCGATCTCGACGCGGTCTCCGACCTCGTGCGTAAAACCAAGCCCCACGCCGCGGCGGTCCTTGACCGGTGCAAACATCGTGCCGAGGAAAAGCACCGCGCCATCAGGATATTGATGGTTGCGGTTGCGCAATTGCGAGGCAAGGTTTTCCGGCGTGCGGCTGATCGCTTCCATCGGGCTCTCACCCGTCATTTCGAAACCGTCTTCGCCCCGCACCAGCAGGGAAACGCGCACCTTGCGCAGGTCATCCATGGAAAAACCGTCATCGAAGAGCCGGATGAATGGGCCGATGGCGCAGGAGGCGTTGTTGTCCTTCGCCTTGCCGAGCAGAAGCGCCGAGCGCCTCTCGACACCGCGCAGGTTCACAGCATTGCCCAGCGTCGCGCCGACGATCGTGCCGTCCGAGCGCACAGCCAGCACCACTTCCGGCTCCGGATTGTTCCATTGCGAAATCGGATGGATGCCGACGACATCGCCGCAGCCGACCGACGACATCGGTTGGGCCTTGGTGAAGATTTCCGCGTCCGGCCCGATGCCGACTTCGAGATATTGCGACCAGAGGCCCATATCCTGCAGCAGCGTCTTGACCTTGGCCGCCTGCTCCGAGCCCGCAACGAGCCCACGCAGACTGTCGCCGAGCACTGGCGCAAGCTTTGCGCGGATATCCTGCGCACGCCCGGCATCGCCCTTGGCCTGTTCCTCGATCACCCGCTCCAGCATGCTGTCTGCAAAGGTCACGCCGGCCGCCTTGATCGCCTGAAGGTCGATCGGGGCCAGCAGACGGCCAGCCGCACCGGTGAGGAAATCATCAAGGGCGCCAAGATCGGGAAGATCCGTCGCCTGCTCAAGCTTTGACGCGATGCCATCAATTTCCAGGAGGCCGGACATGGTTGCGGAAAATCCGCTCACGTCCAGCACGCGGCCGTCACGCAGAACAACCGGGCAAGGGCCTTCAGCCGCATTGGACCAGACACGTCCCACCAGCAGTGCCTTTTCGGCATCCTGCGGCAGAATCTCCACGGATTTCAGGTTGCGTTGCAACGCCAAAGCGGACCCCTCCCATTACCTCCGGGCCGGGACACCTCCTGTCACCAAGCCCCATTGTCAGGATGTCTGACAACGACCTATCCGATTAATACGGACAGTTTTCGCGGCTGTCTACCCCGAAGGAAAGTCCATGTCGGTTTTTGCTACAGGCGGTGGTGAAGCGCTTGCCTCAGAACTGTTCGAGGCTGAGATCGATGCGACTTGCAGCGCCCAGCAGGTGGGCGCGCATGGCGTTTCGCGCCCGCTGCGCATCGCGGCTCGCCACGGCGTCGCGCAGCACCACATGCTCGGCAATCGTCACCTCGACGATTTCCTCGAGCACCGCACGCTCGCGCGCTGCATTGATCGCATGGCTGATCCGCTCGGCGATGAAGCCGATAAACATCGCGAAATATTCGTTATGCGTTGCCTCGGCAAGGGCGCGGTGAAAGGCAAGATCGGCCACGACGCCCTGCGCGGTCCATTTTTCCGCGCCGGTCATGGCCGACAGCGCTGCATCGATCCGCGCCATATCCTCCGGCGTGTGATGGAGTGCTGCAAGCCCCGCCGATTCGATTTCCAGCGGCACACGCAACTGGAACAGGGCGCGAAAGCTTTGCGGCTCCGACAGTTCCCCGTCCTTGATGCGGATCAGCCAGGCGGAGCGTTCGCTGACGAAGGCACCGACGCCCTGGCGTGTTTCCACCAGCCCCTCGTTGCGCAACTGGGCAATGGCTTCGCGAATGACGGAACGGCTGACGCCCAGGCTTTTTGCCAGAACATGCTCGGTCGGCAGCTTTTCGGACGGCTTCAGGCGACCTTCGTTGATTTCGGTCGCCAGCCGTGACGCAATGCGGGTCGGCAGGTGCTCGTTGCGCCTGATCTGCCCGATCATGGTCTGACCGATATCACTCGACATGTCTGCCTGCCCCCTTCGTGCGCGCTTCGTGCGCAAATGCGGTTGTTCATCAATCGGTGCGATAATTCAATTGGCAACCGGGATTCATGATCAGGTTCGGGTCCACGGCCTGCTTGATCGCGGCCAAAAGACGCGCCTGCGTGTCGGGCAGCCTCGCGAGAAATTCGGCTTTCTTCAGCCGACCAATGCCATGTTCGGCGCTGATCGACCCATCGAAACTGTAGAGGACCGCGTTGATGGCGCTCTTGGCCGTATAGATTCGCGCCGCAATCTCTTCAGCCGACAGGCCGGACGGCGGCAGGACGTTGAGATGGACGTTGCCGTCGCCGACATGCCCATAAGAGACGCAGAGGCAATCGGGCAGCCTTTCCATCACCGCCGCTTCTGCCTGTTCCACGAAGGCCGGAAGCTTCGATAGAGGCACGGAGACATCGGTGCGCAGATGCGGGCCGCGCCTCGCCTGCCCCTCGTTCATGCCCTCCCGGAACAGCCAGAGGCTGCGGGCCTGCGCTTTTGATGTCGCCACCACGCCATCGGCCACCAGCCCGTCTTCCATCACCCCTTCGAGGAAACGCTGCATCAGGCCCTCGATATCGACAAGGCCGGAGCCGGAAATCTCCATCAGAACATAGGCGGGATAATCCCCTCGGATCGGCATCACGAGATCCGGCATGGCTTCGCGCGCCAGCGTGAAGGCGACCGGCGGCATGAATTCGAAGGCCGACATGAGATCGCAGCAATCCCGCCGCGCGCGGCGGTAAAGCGTGATGGCATCCGAAAGCGCATTGAGGCCGACAAGCGCGGTTGCGACCTGATCCGGTGCCGGCATCAGCTTGACGGAGACAGCCGTGATGATGCCGAGCGTTCCCTCGGCACCGATGAACAATTGCTTGAGGTCGAGCCCGCGATTGTCCTTGCGCAGCGTCGACAGGCCATTGAAGACCGACCCATCCGGCAGCACGACCTCAAGGCCGAGCACCAGCTCCCGGGTCATGCCGTAGCGCAGCACGTTGATGCCGCCGGCATTGGTCGAAACGTTTCCGCCGATGCGGCAGGAACCCTGCGCGCCCAGCGAAAGCGGAAAATAAAGCCCGGCAGCCTCCACCTTGTCCTTGAAGTCCGACAGGATGGCGCCCGCCTCGACCACGGCGGAAAAGTCGTCGGCGTCGAGACGCCGTATGGCGGTCATGCGTTCCAGGCTGATGACCACCTGGCCGGCGGGATCATCGGGTGTTGCGCCAAGAACAAGACCGGTATTGCCACCCTGCGGCACCAGCGACAGGCCAAGTTCGGCAACGGCGCGAACGGCGGCCGATACATCTTGCGTCGTGCGCGGCCGGATGACGGCAACCGCCCCGGTCGTGACGTCACCATGCCAGTCGCGGCAGTAGCGTGTGACCTCCGGTCCGGCAAGCACAAGGTCCTGCCCCAACAGTCGCGACAGACGCTCTGCACGCCCATCAGCAGATTGCAGGTTCACGTCTTCCGGCTGGTTTCTCGGCTGATCTCCCGACATGGCTTTCCCTCTCCCCAAACGACGACCGCTCTCGACGCGCGATGCATTTGCTCGATAAACTGGTTTTCAACGGCACCATATAAGGTTATCTGACAACCTTACAATTGAATTTTGCCGTGCAGCCGTCGGCAACAGGATCTGGAAAAAACCAAGGAGGAGAAACGCATGCACATTCTTATCATCGGCGCTGCCGGCATGGTTGGCCGCAAGCTTGCCGCGCGATTGACCCGCGATGGCACCCTCGGCGGCGAGCCCGTCGACGCGATGACGCTGGTCGATGTCGTTGAACCGGAGGCGCCGGGGGGATTTGGCGGCCGGGTGGCGCTGGAAACCGTGGACCTTTCCGTGCCAGGCACCGCAGAGACGCTCATTGCCGGGCGGCCAGATGTCATCTTCCACTTGGCCGCCATCGTCTCCGGCGAAGCCGAGCTTGATTTCGACAAGGGCTACAGCATCAACCTCGATGGCACCCGCATGCTGTTTGACGCGATCCGCAAGGCCAATGGAGAGGATGGTTACCGCCCCCGCCTCGTCTTCACCTCCTCCATCGCCGTCGTCGGAGCGCCGCTGCCCTTCCCCATTCCGGACGATTTCCACTCGACGCCGTTGACCAGCTACGGAACCCAGAAGGCGATCTGCGAGCTTCTGCTGTCGGATTATTCCCGCAAGGGCTTTTTCGACGGCATCGGCATCCGCCTGCCCACCGTGTGCATCCGCCCGGGCAAGCCGAACAAGGCCGCATCCGGCTTTTTCTCCAACATCCTGCGCGAGCCTCTGGTGGGTGAGGAAGCGGTGCTTCCGGTTTCAGAGGATGTTCGCCACTGGCACGCCTCGCCGCGCTCAGCCGTCGGTTTCCTGCTCCATGGCGCAACGATCGATCTGGAAGCGGTCGGCGCCCGTCGCAACCTCTCGATGCCGGGCCTCAGCGCCACGGTGGGTGAACAGATCGAGGCCCTGCGCCGGGTGGCCGGCGAAAAGGCCGTGCGCCTCATTCGCCGCGAGCCGGACGAGATGATCATGCGCATCTGCGCCGGCTGGGCACCGGGCTTTGAGGCAAAGCGGGCAAGCGCACTTGGCTTTGTGGCGGAAAGCTCGTTTGACGAGATCATCCGCATTCATATCGAGGACGAGCTGGGAGGCAGCCTGTGAGCAACGCACGCACAAGGCACATCGCCTTTCTCGGAACGGGTCTGATGGGCGCACCGATGGCGCGGCGGCTGCTGTCGGCAGGATTTGCGGTTACCGTCTGGAACCGCGACAGCCGCAAGGCCGAAGCGCTGGTGGCAGACGGCGCCACCTGTGCTTCGGACGCCGCCACCGCCGTTTCGGATGCAGACATCGTCTTTACCATGCTGTCGGATGGTTCCGCCGTCGGCGCCGTGCTTTTTGACGGCGGCGTTGCCGACGCGCTGAAGGCCGGCGCAATCGTCATCG
This sequence comes from Rhizobiaceae bacterium, assembly GCA_027483885.1. Classification (GTDB taxonomy): domain Bacteria; phylum Pseudomonadota; class Alphaproteobacteria; order Rhizobiales; family Rhizobiaceae; genus Neorhizobium. The sequence continues at coordinate 19,304 of JAIXTO010000149.1, read as the reverse complement.
ACAGTTCCTCCATCGCCCCCGATATTGCCCGGGATCATGCGCTTCGGCTGGAAAAACGGGGCATTGCCCATGTCGACGCCCCCGTTTCCGGCGGCGTCGTCGGCGCGGAAGCCGGCACGCTTGCGATCATGGCCGGCGGCGACGCTGATGTTCTCGAAAAGCTCGCCGATGTCTTTGCACCGCTCGGGCGTCTCACCCATGTCGGCCCCTCCGGCGCCGGCCAGATCTGCAAGCTGGCCAACCAGCAGATCGTTGCCATCACCATCGGCGCCGTCGCGGAAGCCATGATGCTGGTGGAAGCCGGCGGCGCCTCGCGGGAAAAGTTTCGCGATGCGATCCGCGGCGGATTTGCCGAAAGCCGCATTCTCGAACTGCATGGCAAACGCATGGTGGAGCGCCAGTTTCAGCCCGGCGGCCCTTCCCGGCTTCAACTGAAAGACCTCAATGCGGTGGCCGCCACCGCCGAAAGTCTGTCCCTGGAGCTTCCACTTTCCATGGAGGTCCGCCGCGCATTTCAGGCTTTCGTAGAGGATGGCCACGGCGAGACGGACCATAGTGGCCTCCTTCTCCACCTGGAGAAGATCAACCGGCGCGAGAGATAATATCCTTCGAGACGATGCAGGCGGGGCCTTTCGCGACCCCGCCTGCTGATAATCAGGCTGACGCCGCTCAGCGCGCCGCCCAGCTTGCGCCGCGCCGAAAGATCGTGCGCATCTGCGGCACGTCGAATTCCTTGGCGACGTGGCCGAGCGACGAATAGAAGACGCGGCCCTTGCCATAATGGCGCTTCCACACGACGGGCATCACAACGCCATCGATCCAATAGGCATGGTCGCCGCGAAATGTCGTCGTCGCCAGCACCTCGTTGGAGGGGTCGACATGCATGTAATATTGCTCGGACGTGTAAGGGAAATCCGCGATCCCCTCCATCAGCGCATCGTCGGGGCGGGTAATGTTGACGGTGTAATCGATGATGTTGCCCGGGTGGGCGACCCACTGGCCGCCGATGATGAACTGGTACTCGACGCATTCGCGGAACGCATCACCGGCACCGCCGTGATAGCCGGCAATGCCCACGCCGTTTTCCACGGCAGCCGCCAGGTTCTTTGCCTCCTCCTTCTCGATCTTCGACATGGTCATGATCGGCACGATCAGCGACAGGTCGTGGATCGACGGATCGACAAAGGCTTCCGTGGTGTTTTCCAGATAGACCTTGAACCCATCCTCCTGGAGAATATCCCGTATGATATGGGCGCATTCCTGCGGTTCGTGGCCGCTCCAGCCACCCCAGACGATCAAAGCTTCACGCATTCTGGTCTCCTCCACTATAGTCTCAGCGGGCAATCCGCCCATCGATCAACGACTGCGAGAGCGGCGCCGGCCGCTCGGGCCTGGTTGTGATGGTCACGGTCTCGCCGGTTTCTGCCGCCGTGCCGAAGGCCTCCATGACCTCCAGCACATGCAGCGCAAGATCGCCGCTTGCCCGGTGCGGGCGACCGGCGAGAATGGCATGCGCCATGTCGGCAACGCCCAGCGAGCGGTAATTGCCATCCGCATAGGGTTGCGTGGTCGGCTGCGGCTCAAAACTTCCGCCTTTCTTCAACAGCTCGATATCGCCGCCAAAGTGGTTCGGATCGGGAACGATGAGCGTGCCCTCCGTGCCATAGACTTCCAGCGGCACGTGTCTGTGGCCGGCGACATCAAAGCTCATGCCGATCTGCACCACGGCACCGCATTCGAACGCCATGACGCCAGAGACATGGGTGGGGATGTGGACGGGGATTTTTTCGCCATTGCGCGGCTGGCTGGTGATGATGCGCTCGCGGCGCGGCGCAATGGCAAAACCCGCCACCTTCGCCACCGGCCCGAGCAGGTTGACGAGATCGGTGATGTAATAAGGCCCCATATCGAGCATCGGACCACCGCCGGCCTCGTAATAGAAGTCAGGATTGGGATGCCAGCGTTCATGACCCGGGCACATGAAGGTGGCGGTTCCGCCGACGGGAACACCGAGTACACCCGTATCGAGGATGGCCCGCGCCGTCTGGTGCGCGCCGCCCAAAAATGTATCGGGGGCGGCACCGATGCGAAGCCCGCTTGCCTTTGCGGTCTGCGCAAGTGTTCGTCCCTCCGCAAAGGTCACCCCGAGCGGCTTTTCGCTATAGGTGTGCTTGCCGTGCGCCAGCGCCTGCAGGCCGACCGCCACATGGGCCTTCGGCACCGTGAGGTTGACGATCAGCTTGATTTCCGGGTCCGCCAGCAGTTCCTCGATGCCGCGCGCCACCAGATTGAACTCGCCGGCCCGCTGTTCGGCAAGACCGCGATTGAGATCGGCGATGCCCCTGATGTCGAGAACGGGAAACGACGCCATGGCCTTCAGATAGGCCGATGATATGTTGCCGCATCCGATGATGCCGATGCCGAGCTTATCCATGTTTCTCCTCCAGAATGGATATGACGGGGCCCTCCGCGCCGCTAAAGGCTTGAGGCCGGACCGGTGGTTCCCCAGGGCGATTCGTAAAGCTCGCGCAACGCCACCACGGCTGCCCCTTGCGCCCAGGCCTCATCCGGCGATTCGTCGAAAACCAGTTCCGCGACCTCACGGATCGAGCGGGGAATGGCGAGCGCATAGGAGCGGCGCAGGCTGTCGATGAAGACCGCACCGAGCGACAGGGTGGAGCCGACAATGATGACGCGCGGCGGACCGAAGAGGGTGACGATGTTGGCGACGGCCAGCCCCACGGCCTCCCCCGCCCGGATGGCTGCGGCCGACAGCGGGTGATCATCAGACGCCGCCAGCGGCTGGGCATGCGCCATGCCGCGCCCGAGCCTGACCGCTTCGGCAAAATGGCCATCCAGCTGCTGGCTGCCGAAAATCGCCGTTTCCCCGGCAATCGCCGAGAGCCGGATCGTCTCCTGCGACACCGAGCCCAGGACAAGATCCCCCAGATTGTGGCTGAGCCCGCCTGCCCCGCGAAACAGCTGGCCATTGTGCAAAAGTGCCAGCCCCAGCGTCTGCTCGAGCGAGACGATGACAAAATCATCGAGGTCGCGGGCCTTGCCGAACCAGTGATGGGCCAGCGCGATCGCATGCGCATCGCTTTCCACGATGGTCGGCAGATTGAGCCGGCTTGTCATTTCCTGCGCGAAATTGACATCGATTTCACCGAACACCGGGCTGGAACGCACCTTCCCGGTTCGGTGCTCGACCACGCCCGGGAGGCCGAGGCAAACCGTGTCGATGTCGCTCAGCGACAGGCCGGCATCGACGATACAGCGGCGCACGCCATCCTCCACCAGGTCGCTGATGACGGCAATCGGCAACCTGTCGACCCGGACCGGAATGGTGAGCTTCGAGAGCACTTCGCCGCGAAAATTCGTCAGCGCAAAAACGATCCGGTTGGTGGCGATCTTGGCACCGACGACACGCGCGGCATCCGGGTTCAGTTCCAGCATGACGCGCGGCCGGCCGCGGGCCGCCGTGTTGCGAATGTCGCCCTCATGGCGTGTGAGGATCAGCCCGTCATCCAGAAGTGAAGCGGTAATGGCAGAGACCGTCGTGGTGGACAGCTGCGAACGTTCGCTGATCTCGACGCGGGAGATGGGGCCGCGCCGACGGATCTTGTCGAGCACGGTGAAGCGGTTGATCGCACGCATCAATTCGGGGTCTGCAGTCTTCATGAAGGGCCGGATGCTCGCGATCGACACAGGGATAGATGAGCCCGATTTATGAAGGGCCACGAATTAAATAACGGCGATCGCGTGCCGCTTGTCAAGCCAATGTGCTCAATCTGTGTGCGATTACGGTTGACAATGTATCGGATGTCGTTTGAATTAATCCGCATAGGGGACAAATTGAGGATGCGTTCCCTTTGGAGGAGGAACCTATGACCTATCATGACAAGACGGCGCCCCGCGCGGGCGTCCGGCTGATGACGCTTGCCGCAACCACAACCCTTGCGGGATTTTTCTGCATCCACCCGGCCACGGCGGCGCAGACCGTCGTCAGGTGGCTGCATGTGGAAACATCACCTGCCTATCTCAAAACCTGGGAGGACGTTGCACAGAAATACGAGGCACAGCATCCGGATGTCGATATCCAGCTGCAGTTTCTCGAAAACGAGGCGTTCAAGGCCAAGCTGCCGACGCTTCTGCAGTCGGATGCGGCGCCCGATTTCTTCTATAGCTGGGGCGGCGGCGTTCTGCGCCAGCAGTCCGAAACCGGCGCGCTGATGGACCTGACGGAGGCGATGAAGGCCTATAATGGCGCCTGGGAAAAAAGCTACAAGCCGGCCGCCGTCGAAGGACTGACCTATGACGGAAAGGTTTTTGCCGTTCCCTATCGCATGGGCACGGTCAGCTTCTTCTACAACAAGGCCCTGTTCCAGAAGGCCGGCGTGAAGGCTGAGGACATCAAGACCTGGGACGATTTTCTGGGCGCCGTGAAGGCGCTGAAGGCGGCCGGCATCACGCCGATTGCCGGCGGCGGCGGCGAAAAATGGCCCTTGCATTTCTATTGGAGCTATCTCGTCATGCGCACCGGCGGCCAGCAGGTGTTCGAGGCAGCCAAGAACAGGGAGGGCGAAGGCTTTCTGGATCCGGCCGTGATCAAGGCCGGCGAGCATCTGGCCGAACTCGGCAAGCTGCAACCGTTCCAGAACGGCTATCTCGGGGCCAACTGGCCGCAGACGCTCGGAACCTTCGGCGATGGTCGCGCCGCCATTATTCTGGGCTTTGAAAATACCGAATCCAACCAGAGGAACAATGCCGGTGACGTCAAGGGACTGGCCAGCGACAATATTGGCCGCTTCCCCTTCCCGGCGGTCGAAGGCGGGGCCGGCAAGGCGACCGATACGCTTGGCGGCTTGAACGGATGGGCGGTGACGAAGAAAGCCTCGCCCGCCGCCGTCGATTTCCTGCGTTTCCTCACCTCCCCGGACACCGAGCGTCAGCTGGCCGCAGCCGGCATGATCATCCCGGCTGCGCTTGGGGCGGAAGACAGCCTGAAGAACCCGCTGATGCGGGAATCGGCCGACCAGCTGGCCGCCTCCACCTGGCACCAGAACTTCTTCGACCAGGATCTGGGGCCCTCCGTCGGCCGCGTCGTCAATGATGTGTCCGTCGAAATCCTCTCCGGCCAGATGTCGGCCAAAGAGGGCGCGCAGGCCATCCAGGACGCAATCGAGCTGGAATGACGCCACGGGCCGGCGGCGGAGCACGCTCCCTCGCCGGCCCTTGCGACCACGGCTGCACCTGAAGGAGGAACCAGGGAATGACCGACATGACAGCAACGGCTGGCAACAGGCCGGGCATCGACGCCCTGCGCATGACGAAATACAAGAGCCCGACCGCGCGGGGTCGCCTGCCGGCATTGATCACCTTCCTGCCGCCGGCGCTCCTTCTTTTCACGCTTTTCGTGATCCTGCCGATGGGGGAAGCGGCCTGGTACAGCCTCTATCGCTGGAACGGATACGGCACGCCGACCGAGTTCGTCGGCACGCGCAATTTCCAGGTGCTGTTCAACAATGCCGCCTTTTCGACGGCCCTCATCAACAATGGCCTGATCATCGTCATCTCGATCCTGCTGCAGATCCCGCTTGCCATCTGGCTTGCCGTGATGCTGAGCCGCAGGATCGCCGGCGTCGTTGCCTTCCGCATGGTGTTCTTTCTGCCCTATGTGCTGGCCGATGTCGCAGCCGGCCTCATCTGGCGCTTCGTCTACGATGGGGATTACGGGCTTTTTGCCGCCATTGCAGGCTTCTTCGGCGTGGCGACGCCCTATGTGCTGGCGGACCGAGATCTGGCGATCTACGCCGTGCTGGCCGTCATCATCTGGAAATATTTCGGCTTCCACATGATGCTGTTCATCGCAGGCCTGCAGGCCCTCGACAAGAGCGTGATGGAAGCGGCCGAGATCGACGGGGCAACAGGCTGGCAGCGGTTCCGCTACGTCACGCTGCCGCTTCTCGGCTCCACCGTGCGCCTGTCGGTATTCTTCGCCATCATCGGCTCGCTACAGCTGTTCGACCTGATCATGCCGCTCACCGGCGGCGGCCCGTCCAACTCCACCCAGACGATGGTCACCTTCCTTTACACCTATGGCGTCACCCGCATGCAGGTTGGCCTCGGCAGCGCCGTCGGCGTTGTGCTGTTCGTCATCTGCGTCACCATCGCCTTCGGTTACAAACGGATTTTCATGCGCCATGACTGAGACATCCTCCAGCGTCCGCATCTCCACGGGTACGCGCATCTATCTCTACCTGTCGCTCTCGCTGGTGGCCGCCATTGTGCTGGTGCCACTGGTGACCACGGCGCTCGGCGGCTTCAAGACGCTCGGCGACCTCCGGCTCAACCCCTTCGGACTGCCGGACGAATGGGTCTGGTCGAACTATCTCGATATCTTGTTCGGTGACCGTTACTGGCGCCAGATGATGAACTCGCTGATCATCGCCTGCATGACCGTGTTCCTCACCCTTGTCGTCTCGTCCATGGCGGCCTTCTGCTTTGCGCATATGCGGTTCTTCGGCTCCAACCAGCTGCTCAACTATTTCCTGATCGGGCTGATGTTTCCGGCGGCGACCGCCATCCTGCCGCTGTTCATCCGCATTCGCGATCTGGGCCTTCTCGACAGCTACTGGGGGGTCATCCTGCCGCAGGTGGCCTTTGGGCTCGGCATGAGCATCCTTCTGTTCCGCAACTACTTTCGAAACCTGCCGGAGGAACTGTTCCAGGCCGCCTTTGTCGATGGCTGCGGTTATATCCGCTTCTTCTGGTACATCTCGCTGCCGCTGTCGCGCCCGATCGTGGCGACCGTCGGCATCGTCACCTTCGTCAGCAGCTGGAACAGCTACATCCTGCCGCTGATCATGCTGAACACCGAAAGCAAATATCCCTGGCCGCTCGGCATCATGGTCTATCGCGGCGAGTTCGGCACGGACTGGCAGCTGGTGCTGGCCTTCATCACGCTCACCATCCTGCCGACGATCATCGTGTTCTTCCTCGCCCAGAAACACATCATCGCGGGCCTGACGGCCGGCGCGGTCAAATCCTGACAGTCCAAGGAGAAACATCATGGCATCGGTCGGTCTTCGGCACATCCATAAAAGCTACGGCGCCCTGCAAGTGGTGCATGACGTCTCGCTTTCGGTCGATGACGGCGAATTCATTGCGCTGGTCGGCCCCTCCGGCTGCGGAAAATCCACGCTCCTGCGGATGATTGCAGGCCTTGAGGATATCACCGGCGGCGAAATCATGATCGGCGGCACCGTGGTGAACGCCATGACGCCGCGCGAGCGCAATATCGCGATGGTCTTCCAGTCTTATGCACTTTATCCGCATATGACGGTGGGCGAAAACATGGGCTTCAACCTGAAGCTTGCCGGCGTTTCCAAGCCGGAAATCGCGGTGCGCGTCGGGGAAGCGGCCCGCATGCTGGCGCTGGAAGACCTTCTGGAACGCAAGCCGGCGCAACTTTCAGGCGGCCAGCGCCAGCGGGTCGCCATGGGCCGCGCCATCGTGCGCGATCCTGCTGTCTTCCTGTTTGACGAACCGCTGTCCAACCTCGATGCGAAGCTCCGGGTCCAGATGCGCACGGAGATCAAGGCGCTGCACCAGAAGGTGGCCACGACCTCGATCTATGTCACGCATGACCAGATCGAAGCGATGACGCTCGCCGATCGTATCGTGGTCCTCAACGCCGGGCGCATCGAGCAGGTGGGCACGCCGATGCAGCTCTACAAGACGCCGGCAAACCTGTTTGTCGCCGGATTTATCGGCTCACCCGCCATGAACCTGTTTGAGGGCACCGTCGATGGCGAGGGGGACAGCCCGGTGGTGCGGCTGGCTGAGGGCGCTGCCATCGCCATCTCAACACAACGCAAGGTGCGCCGGGGCCAGAGTGTCAAGGTCGGCCTTCGCCCGGAACATTTAAGCGCACGCGGCAACGGCATCTCGGGACGGACCCTGCTTGTCGAGCCGACCGGCGCCCAGACCCATGTTCTCTTCGAATTCGCCGGACAGCAGATGACGGCCGTGGTCGACGGCGATCATCCGGCACGCCACGGCACAGAGTTCCAGGCCGGCATCGACCACAATCTGGTCTATGTCTTCGACCGGGAAAGCGGCGAGCGACTGTAGCGCCGGACCGGTGGTTAACGGCGCCCCGGCACCCGGTCGGCTATGGCCACTGGGCGCCCGTCGTCGTCAGGTAGATCGCATAGAGCGATTGCGTGGCGGTGATATAGAGCCTGTTGCGCCTTGGCCCTCCGAAGGTGAGGTTGGCGACCGTCTGGGGGACGAGGATCTTGCCAAGCAGCGTGCCGTCAGGTGCGAAACAATGCACGCCGTCGCCAGCGCTGGTCCAAAGGTTGCCGGAGATATCGAGGCGAAATCCGTCCGGCAGGCCCTTGTCGATCACCGCAAAGACCCGGCTGTTTTCGAGCTTTCCATTCTCCAGCACATCGAAGACGCGGATATGGCTTGGCCAGTTTTCGTCATGGCTTGAGGCGGAATCGGCGACGTAGAGCTGTTTTTCATCCGGCGAAAACGCAAGGCCGTTCGGCTGGCCGAAATCATCGACGACAATGGCCAGCCCCCCCGTTGCCGGATCGAGGCGAAAGACATTGTGTGTCGCAAGCTCGGGCTCTGCCTTATATCCTTCATAGTCCGACAGGATGCCGTAGGTCGGATCGGTAAACCAGATGCTGCCATCGGACTTCACCACCACATCGTTCGGCGCGTTGAGGCGCTTGCCTTCGAAGCGATCCGCGAGAACGGTGATGCGACCGTCCGTTTCGGTGCGCGTCACCCGGCGCCCGCCATGCTCGCAGGTGATCAGCCGGCCCTGACGGTCACGCGTATTGCCGTTTGCGAAATTGGAAGGACTGCGCAGGACCGAGACGCCGCTATCCGGCACATAGCGCAGCAGCCGCTGGTTCGGGATATCGCTGAACACGAGGCAATCGAGATCGCCAAACCAGACGGGGCCTTCGGCCCAGCGGCAGCCGCTGTAGAGTTCTTCGAGTGCGGCACTCGAGACGATCAGATGGCGGAAGCGGGGATCGTGGATCTCGTAGATCCCGGTGCGGGCGTGCGACATGGGCTATCCGGTTGGCTGGTGTGAGTGTCTGAAGGTCAGCGTGTCGAGCCGGCCGGCCGGCTGGCTGCCACGATGACGCAGATGATGATGAGGCCAGTCATGATCAGGCGCACGCCGGCGCCGAACCCGTAGGTGTTGAGCATGGAGACGACGAGGAACATGAACAGCGAGGCGCCCCAGATGCCGGGCACGTTGGAATTGCCGCCGGCAACCGCCGAGCCGCCAATAACGACGACGGCAATCGACATCAGGAGATATTCGGCTCCCATGTTGAGCGCGGCACCGCCGGAAAAGCTTGCCAGCAGATAACCGCAGAGGGAGGCGAGCACGGCGCAGATCACATAGGTCGCAAGGCGACATCCATCGACTGCAATGCCGGCCATGCGGGCGGCAAAAGCGTTCTGGCCGATGGCGGAAATCCAGCGCCCGAACATCGAGCGATCCAGCAGCCACCAGACGGCAAGCGACAGCAAAAGCGCGATGATGGCGGTGTTCGGCACGCCAAGCGTCGAGGATGTGCTGAAGGTGGCAAGTGCTTCCGGCGGTTTTACCCGAAGGCCGCGATTGTACCAGATGGCCGAGGACTGCACGAGAAAGCTCATCGACAGGGTCGCGATGATCGGAGGAATACGCAGAAACTTGATCAGCGCGTAGTTGAGGACGCCGATGACAAGGCCGATGGCAATGGAGGCTGCAAGACCGAGAAGGATCATGTTGTCCTGCCCGTCCATCAGCTTCAGCGCCACCGTTCCCGACAGCGTGATGGTGGCGGGAACCGACAGATCGACATTACCAGGCCCCAGCGTGATGACCAGCATCTGGCCAAGGCCGACAATCACCGAGAAGGCCGCAAAGGTTAGCGTTGCCTGCGACAGGCTTGCGGTGCTGGCGCCACCGGTAAACAGGATCGTCACGATCCAGGTGGCAAAAGCTGCGACGAAGGACCAGGTCCAGGGCTTGCGGGCAAGGAGGCGGAAGCTGTTCATGATGTCTTCTCCTGCCGGCTGCCGCGATTGATGCCAAGCCGCAGGGCCAGCACGATGATGAGGATGCCGCCCTGCGCGCCGATCTGCCAGTCAGGCGAGATGCGCAGGAACGAGAGGAAGGAACCGGCAAGCGTCAACGTCAGGGCGCCGATCACGGCACCGATGGGCGAAACGCGGCCACCGACGAATTCTCCGCCGCCGAGGATGACGCCGGCAATCGACAAGAGCGTGTAGCGCAGTGCGATATTGGCATCCGCCGAGGTGGTAAGCCCGACCAGCGCCATGCCGGCCAGAACGGCAAACACCGCAGCCGTTGCATAGGCCGCCCCTTTGAGCGCCAGCACCGACCAGCCGGCGCGCCCGACGGAGCGGCTGTTGCCGCCAACGCCGCGCAGGAGAACGCCGAAAGTGGAGCGCATGATCAGCAGATGGGCGATGACGGCGATTACCACGCTTGCGACGATTGCCATGGGCACCAGCGTCGGCTTGGACACCATCAGCGCGCGAAGCCACACCGGTGCCTGACCGCCGGGTGCCGGCAGGATCAGCACCGCAAGGCCACCCCAGACAAAACTCATGCCGAGCGTAACAACGATGGATGGCAGATCCCGCAGCGTGATGATGACGCCAAGCAGCGCATAGATGCCAACGGCACCGGCCAGAATGAGGATGGCAACGAGCGGCTGCTGCGGCATGTAGACGGCGGTGACGCAGGCCGCGAAGCTGACGAAGGTGCCCATGGAGAGATCAAGGTCGTTTACGGCCATGATGATCATCTGCGCGATGGTGGCAAGTGCGATGGGAACGGCGAGATTAAACAGCAGGTTGAGGCCGTTATAGCTCATGGCGCGCGGCTGCATGTAGAAGACGGCGGCCAGAAGCACGGCGAGCGACACGGCCGGAATGAGGATCGGCAGAAGGCCGGACAGGGTTTTCCTCATGCGGCTTCTCCCGAAAACGAGGCGGCGAGGATGTTGTCCTCGGTCACGGCGTCGCCCTCCAGCTCGGCAACGATGGCGCCGTCCCTGAACACATAGACCCGGTCGCAGAGCCGCATTTCGTCCATCTCCGTGGAATACCAGATGAAGGTGCGACCCGACTGGGCTTCGCGCCTAAGCGTGGCATAGACCTCCTGCTTGGTGCCGATATCGACGCCGCGCATCGGATCATCCATCAGCACGATGGCCGCACTGCCTGCGAGCGCCCGGGCAAACAGAACCTTCTGCTGATTGCCGCCCGACAGCGACAGGATGGGATTTGTCATATCCGGCGTGCGGATGCCCATGCGGGATTTCCAGTCTTCGCCATGCGTTGCCTCGCGGCTGGTATCGACGGCTGCAAGCTTCGACATAGACGGCAGGTTGCCGATCGAGAGGTTGCGCAGGATGCTCCACAAGGGAAACGTGCCGTTCAGCGCGCGGTCGCCGGCAACGAACGCCATGGGCTTTTGCGCGGATGGAAACCACTTGCTGCTGCTTTCGGCAAAGAGATCGAGCAGCATCGTCGTCTGGCCATGGCCGCCAAGACCGGCAAGCCCGATAATCTCGCCCTTGCGGGCATAAAACGGCGTGGACGATCCCTTGGCCGCGGCAACATCGATGACTTTTTCGCCGGATGTGCCAGAGGCTGCGGCATTGCGGGCGGTTTCCTTCACCACGCTGCCCATCGCCTCCACCAGGCTTTTGACGGAGAATTCGCCGGCCGCGCGCGAGGCAACGACACGCCCGTCCTTCATGACGACGATGCGGCTGGAGGTGGAGAGGATTTCGCCCAGAATATGCGAGATGAGCAGCACGGACCCGCCTGCCCGCACGAACCGGCGCACATAGGCCATCAGCTGTTCGGCAAGCCCGGCATCCAGCGACGATGTCGGTTCATCGAGGATCACGAGCTTTGGATCTTCGGTCACGTTCACGAAGTTGATGGCGATTTCCACCATCTGCCGTTCGGCGATCGACAGCGAACCGACCGTTGCCAGACAATCGACGCCGTGGCCGGGAAAGATTTCGTCCATGCGGGCGCGGATCAGGGAATGTGCGCGCTTGCGCCAGCCAAGGCCTTTCAACCCGGCATGCATCAGGCGGGTGTTTTCCACTACCGTAAGGTTCGGGCAGAGCGACAGTTCCTGGAAAACGCAGCGAACACCATGGGCACGTGCCGTCGTGATGCCGCCGCCGGGCTCGCCTTCGTAGAGAATTTCACCCTTGTGCGGCGAGAGCCCGCCATTGATGACGTTGACGATGGTGGACTTGCCGGCACCGTTATGGCCAACGAGACCCACCGCCTCTCCGGGGCGGATTTCGAAATCGACGCCATCCAGTGCCTTCACCGCACCGAATTCGACGCGAACCTGGCGGATGGACACCACCGGTCCGGTTGCTGACACATCAGTCATTCCACGCTGCCGTCTTTTCTTTTGAGAACATGACACGAAGCTGCTCCACCCGGCGCAGAACCGCCGGATGAAGCTGCGGGAGGAACGCCCTTGGGCGATCACGTCATCGATGCATTTACTTCGCCGCTGCGATCACGGCCTTGGCGTCTGCGAGCGAATATTCGACATTGGCAACGCCACCCTTCTGGGTCGTCGAGAGGTTCTTTTCGAGATTGGCCTGATCGATGCGCAGGAACGGCACGGTGAGATCCTTCTTGACCTGCTGGCCGTCGAGGATCTGCTGCGCCACCCAGAAGGCAAGCGTCGAGACACCCGGCGCAATCGAGACCGACATGGTCTCGTAGCCGCTGGCGTCCTTCTGCTTCTTCCACCATTGCAGCTCGTCTTCACGGTTGCCCATGACGATGACAGGCGTCGGGCGCTTGGCGGCTTCGAAGGCCTGCGCCGCGCCGTAACCGTCACCACCCTGCGTTACCACGGCGGCAATTTCGGGAAGGCTCGGCAACAGGCCGGCAACGGCGCGCTGCGCCACATCCTGCGCCCAGTCGCCGTGCACGGAGCCGACGATCTTGAACTGCGGGAACTTGGCGACACCTTCGTGGATGCCGGCGGAAATCTCGTCATCAACGAAGACGCCGGCAAGGCCGCGGATTTCCAGGAGATTGCCGCCCTTCGGCAGCTTGCCGGCCAGATATTCCACCTGGCTGCGGCCCATTTCCTTGAAGTTGACGGCAATGCGCCATGCGCAGGGCTCGGTCACGATGCCATCGAAGGAGACGACCGTGATGCCGGCATCACAGGCTTCCTTGACGGCGCCATTGAGGGCCGTTGGCGAAGCGGCATTGATGACGATTGCGTCATAACCCTGCAGGATCATGTTCTGGATCTGGGCGGCCTGTTCGGTCGCCTGGTTTTCTGCCGTGGTGAACGGATCGGCAGCGGCCACGATGCCCGATTTCACGGCGTCTTTCGTCACCTTGTCCCAGCTGGTCAGCATGGCCTGGCGCCAGGAGTTTCCGGCGTAGTTGTTGGACAGGGCGATCTTCTTGGCCGAGGTTTCGGCATGGGCCGAAAACGCAACAGTGCTCAGCATCGCGGCAGCGGTTGCCGCAAGAACGAATTTCATGGTCATGTCTCTCTCCCTCGATGCCGGTCCTGCCGGCAGCTTGCGGCGCCGCTCCTCAACGACGTCATCCCGAAAGCTCTTTTCCCTGGAGCGGTTCTCCAGTGCCAATGATGATGCTCGAATTGCGAAATGCTGTACAGGCGGATTACAGCAAAGCACGTGCGGGTTACCGCAGATCAGATGCGGTTTCCCGCAGGACAGAGACCTGCCATAAGGACTTAATGAAGATCAGCGATGCGCCGTCCGGGAGGGGATTTCGCGTATCAGGGAGGAAGACATGCTCGAGGATGCGTCGGCCTCGTCGTTCAGGCAATACCTGACGATTGCACGGCTGCTGGCGGGACAGCTGGATTTCCAGTCGGCCATCCGCGCGGTTGCCATGGAAATCGCACTGATCATCCCGCACGATCACATGGATGTCTGCATCATCACCCCCGGCAGCACGTTTCATACCGCCTATGAAAGCGGACTTGAAACCGACTGGAGCAAGCGGCCTACGGCCCTCATCGACCAGAGCCCGATCCGCGCGCTGTTGGTTGGAGAGGTGGACCGGTACATCACGCCGGATGCTTCACGCGACCCGCGATTTCACTTCGAGGGTTCGTTTTCAGATCCGATCCGCGAACATGGCCTGAAAAGCCGTCTGCATGTGGCCCTGAAGGTGCGGGGCGAAACCATCGGTGCGCTCTCCTTTTCCAGCCTCACCGAGGATGATTACACGACGCGCGATCTTGCCCACGCACAATCCATCGGCGACCTGCTGGCGCCGTATTTCTTCGCAATCCGGGCCGCCGAGCAGGCCAAACAATCGGCCATCGTCGAGGCGGCGGCGCGCGTGCGTGAGGAAGCACTGCGCCAGGGGGCCGCGCGGCTGACCGAATTGCTGGAGGCAGAGCGCCAGCGCATCGGCATGGACCTGCACGACCAGACGCTGGGCGACCTGACCCGGTTTGCCAAGCGGCTGGAGCGGCTCAGCCTCATGGAAAGTGTACCGGGGGAAAAGCTTGAGCCGTTGTTTCGCAGCCTGCAGCAATCCATGCAGGATCTTCGCCAGATCATCGAACAGGCGCGCCCTTCCGTGCTGCAACTGTTCGGTCTGGTGGATGCCATCGAAAATCATCTCGACCGATCGATCCGCGACAGCGGGCTTGCCATGACGTGGGGGCTTTACGACGAGAGCAAGGGCGAAAGCGGCAGGCTGTCCGCCAATGTCGCCATCACCCTCTTTCGCATTGCGCAGGAGGCCATCAACAATGCCGTGCGCCATTCGCAGGCGAGCCGCATCACGGTAGCCTTTTCGCTCGAAGACGACGTGCTGGCGCTCGAGATCGCAGACGATGGCATTGGCATCAGCAAGGCAGGAAACACAGGCGGCAGCGGGCTCGACAACATGCGGGTGCGCGCCCGCCTGATCGGCGCCCGGTTTTCCTGCGGCAGCGGGGCCGCAAAAACCTTCGTGCGGGTGAAACTGCCGATTATGGCCGAGGAGGAAACGCCATGAATGTTCTGATCGTCGAGGACGACCCACTACATCGCTCCTACCTCAACGAAGCGGTCCGGCTGGCCCTGCCGGAATGCGATCAGGTGCTGGAGGCCGAGGACGGCAGCATGGGCGAGCGGCTTGCGCGGGAACATCGCCTCGAGCGGATCGTGATGGACCTGCAGATGAGCCCGCGCAACGGCATTGAGGCTGCCCGCACGATCTGGCGAGAGCGGCCGGAAACGCGCATCCTGTTCTGGTCCAACTATGCCGACGAGGCCAATGTGCGCGGCATTTCGCGCATCGTGCCGGATGGTGCCGCTTATGGCTATGTGCTGAAATCGGCCTCGGACGAAAGGCTTCGGCTGGCGCTTCGCTCCATCTTCATCGAGGCACAATGCGTGATCGACCGCGAAGTGCGCGGCATGCAGCAGAGGAGCCTCGGACGCCTGCAGGGCTTCACCGAGACGGAATACGAGGTACTGGTCGATATTGCGCTGGGCCTGACCGACCGCGTGATCGCAAAGCGGCGCAACCTGTCCCTGCGCAGCGTGCAGAACCGCCTGCAGCAGATCTATGAGAAACTCGGCGTCTACGATCGCGCGGATGCAGGCGCGGAGGCACGCTATAATTTCCGCTCCCGCGCGGTCACCGAAGCCTTTTTGCGCAAGTTGCTCAACCAGACCACGCTGGAGCGCGCAGAACAGGACCTGCAGGAATGGCTGCGCCGCCATGCCCGCCTGCTGGATGATCCCAAGGGGTAAAAATCGCAAGGTCTCTGCTGCGACGCGCAGAGCCTCGTTCGCTCCGTCAGCATTCACAGGAGACGATGGATGTTGGTGTCGATGCCCGGAACCTGCGTCGCGTCACACGGGACGAACGGCTTGCCACCAGGCGGAAGCTGCAGAACTTCCGCTGAATGGAGGTTCGGCTGTTTCCGATCAGGCAACTGCATGTCTCTGGTTCGGCACGAGTGCCCCCAGGCGCGGGCTCGATCGCGTCACAATCGACCATGAAAAGCCAAGACAAATCGCCCGCGCTGTTTTAGGGAAAGAAACGGATTTTTCGAGCAAGGACCATGCGCATGCCAGATACGCCCCTCGTCATTCCCCTGCCCGCGCCGGTTCTTTTGCCGGTCAAGGGATCGCAAGCGGCATTTCCGGTGCGCCGGGTTTATTGCGTCGGGCGCAATTATGCCGATCATGCCATCGAGATGGGCCACGACCCCTTGCGTGAACCGCCGTTCTTTTTCCAGAAGAACCCGCAGAACCTCGTCACCGATGGCCAGTTTCCCTATCCGCCGCTGTCATCCAACGTGCATTTCGAGGTGGAACTGGTGATGGCGCTGAAAGCCGGCGGACGCGACATTGCGCTTGAGGATGCGCTCGATTGCGTCTGGGGTTATGGCGTCGGCGTCGATTTCACCCGCCGGGACCTGCAGGATCTCGCAAAGAAGGCCGGACGCCCCTGGGAAGCGGCAAAGGCGTTCGAAGCCTCTGCCCCCGTCTCGCCGCTTGTTTCGGCAGAAACGATCGGCCATCCGCAGCAAGGCGCAATCCAGCTCTCGGTCAACGGCGACGTCAAGCAATCGGGGGACCTCGCGCAGATGATCTGGAAGCTGCCGGAAATTATCTGCGAGCTTTCAAAACTCTTTACGCTTGACGCTGGCGATATCATCATGACGGGAACACCGGCAGGCGTCGGCCCGGTCGTTTTAGGCGACCGCGTCACCTGCAGCGTCGACGGCGTGGCCGATCTTGCGCTCGACGTGATCTGACCGGCCGGGAATTGATGAGGGAGGAAGTCACATGCCGCTTTACGCTCTGGGCGAACACACGCCCAAAACGCCGGACGCCGACCGCTTCTGGGTGGCGCCGGGCGCTCATGTGATGGGCAAGGTAGAGATCGGCGAGGATGTCGGCATCTGGTTCGGGGCGATCCTGCGCGGCGACAACGAGTGGATCACGCTGGGCGCCGGCACCAATGTGCAGGAAAATACCGTCATCCACACCGATTGGGGCTTTCCCGCCACAATTGGCAAGGGCTGCACCATCGGTCACGGCGCCATCATCCACGGCTGTACGATTGGCGATAACAGCCTGATCGGCATGAGGGCAACGGTGCTCAACGGCGCACGGATCGGTAAAAATTGCCTCGTCGGCGCCAATGCGCTCGTGACCGAGGGCAAGGAGTTTCCGGACAATTCCCTGATCGTCGGTTCACCTGCCAAGGCCATCCGCACGCTGGATGAGGCGGCGGTGGAAAAGCTGAAGCTTTCCGCGCAAAACTATGCGGCCAACTGGAAACGCTTCGCAGCCGATCTTCGCCCTCTATGACACTACAGCCGTCCATGCTCGACGACACCGATGACAGACCGCAAGAACGCTCCGAGCTTGGTCCGTTGATCGAAAAGGGCATGGTGCAACCGTGGTGGAAACTGCGCTTCGACGAGCCGCTGGAAACGGTCTACCAGAGGCATATCGCGCGGCAGAAATGGCGCCAGACCAATATTGGCGGCGGCCTCTGCCTGTTGATCTTCAACAGCGGCACGATACTCGATTACATCATCCTGCCGGATAACCTCTGGATTTCGCTTTTCCTGCGCATCTGTGTCGGCACCCTCCCCTGTGCGCTGCTGTTCTGGTGTACGCGTTACGTCCGGAGCCACCGGGTGCGTGATGGCATGGTGGCAACCGGCCTGCTGATCATTGCCGCCGTCATCCATGTGCTGCTGACGCTTCGCTTCGCGACGCCGGGTCGACAGGCGTTCAGCATGGGGCTGCTCGTTGTCGTTATGAACATCGTCATCCAGCTGCCTTTGATGTTTGCCCTTGCCTGCAATTTCGGGGTCTTCCTGCTCAACGCCGTCTTTCTGCTGACGGCTACCGTCCCGCTCGGCGGCGACCGCCATCTGGCCTTCCTGTTCGTGACGATTGCGAGCGTCATCACGCTCGTGGCCAATTCCCGGCTGGATACGGCCATGCGCCAGCTCTATCTGGTGCTTCTCAGGGAGCGTCTGAGTAATGTGCAGGTGCGCCGAGAAAACCGGGCGCTCAACGCATTTTCCTACACCGACACGTTGACCGGCATCGCCAACCGGCGTCGCCTCGACGAGGCAATGCACACTGCCTGGCAGACCGCATACGAGACGGAGACGCCGCTTGCGCTTCTGATCGTCGATATCGATCATTTCAAGCGTTACAATGACCGGTTCGGCCATCCGGCGGGCGACGGCTGCCTGAAGCGGGTCGCGCAGGCCGTGGCGAGCGCCACCCGCACCGGCATGGATCTGGCCGCCCGTATGGGGGGCGAGGAGTTTGCCGTGCTGCTGGTCGATTGCGACAGCGCCGGCGCCGCAATTATTGCCGAACGCATACACCGGACATTGGCAATGGATCTTTCAGGGCCGGAGGTGATTCTTGCGCTGGAACCGGTGACGGTCAGCATCGGCATTGCCGCCCGCATTCCCGCCAACGGCAGCTCCATCGAGGCCTTTATCCAGGCGGCCGACGATGCACTTTATCAGGCCAAGAAGAACGGCCGCAACCAGACCTATAGGGATACAGTGGCGGCCTGAACGTTTCGCTTAACGGGTCAGCCGGCGGCACAGGCGGCGCAGAGGCCGCGCAATTCGATCGTGGTCTTTTCCGCCTTGAAACCCTTTTGGCGCGCCCAATCACCCAGCCGCTCATCGATGGCGTGATCGTGGAACTCGCTGACCTGGCCGCAGCTTTCGCAGATGGCAAAGGCCACTGTCCCATGGTTGTGACAGCAGGATTGTTCCTTGTGGGAGCAGGCAACAAATGAGTTCAGGCTTTCCAGCCGGTGAACCAGACCCATTTCCAACAGCTTGTCGAGTGCCCGGTACACCTGCAGCGGCGCCCGAAAGCCGTTGTCGCGCAGCTTGTCGAGAATGGTATAGGCGCTCATCGGGCCATCGGCGCGGGTCAGAGCATCGAAAACCAGGGTCTGGTTTTTGGTAAGGTTCAGCGCAGTATTCATCGGCGATCTCCCGTCATGGGCGTGGATGAGGCCATGCCTTTGCCAAGCACCGGCAACAGGCTGAGGATGAAAAGGACAAGGGCTGCGACCACGATCGAGGGTCCCGATGGCGTATCGCCATAAAGCGAGCCGAACAGGCCGCCGATCACCGCAATGGCACCCAGCACAGAAGAAATGATCGCCATCGCTTCAGGGCTTGCAGAAAAGCGCCGCGCGGT